>JBBSUB010000096.1:0-15079 GCA_038235345.1 Chitinophagales bacterium | reverse complement strand
TTGGTTCATACCACCCGAAATAGTTTCCCTCACTTCCAGGAGAAAGGATTTTACAATCATTTCATATTTTCTTACATAAAAAAAGGGCTCCAACTTAATGAAACCCTTTACTGTGGCTGCTCCTCCTCTCCGACTTGAACGGAGGACCCTCTGATTAACAGTCAGATGCTCTAACCAACTGAGCTAAGGAGGAGTGCATGTTTCAACTTTTTTACGTTGTTTGAACCAACGCCCATATGATTAATGGGCTGCAAAAATAACCATTTTTACATAGGAACAAAATTTTCTTCAAATTTTTTTTTAGTCCATCATTTTTTTCAGGTTTTGTGCCTGAAAAGGAGCGTGGAAAGATACGGTTTAATCATTTTCCCAGAGCTCTCAGGAATACTTTTCAAAAATTTCATGCATATATTCCCGTATTTCATCCTGTTCTTCATCTGTCAGGTTTCTTTTCAGGATAGAAAAATCCCAGTGGAGTAAATAAAATATTTTACTAAAGCAAATAATCTCATTAAATGGTTTTCTTTCTGTATAAAGTCCTTCGTGGATTTTTATGACTTCTTCATCTATGTCTTCAACCCAATCAAAGTAGATACGCTCAAAACTGAAAAATTCATTAACTCCTAATTCGTAATGTGTTTTAATCCATTTTATTAAAGTTGGGAATGGCTCATTCAAAATAGGTTTCAGTTCATAAAGTGCTTTTATGCACTGTGGTTTGAACCTGTAATAATCTATGAAAACAGATAGGTACTTAAATGTCCAATATAAAGTATCATTTATTGGAGGAAATTCGGATGATCTTAATTGTTCGTATTCTGCTCTGTTTTCTTCAAGCCATTCTCTTATATCAGTTAAGGTTAGTGGAAGCATTGGGGTTATACTTTAGCAGTTTTCGAATAGGATAAATTTAGATATTGTGATTCATTAAATAAAGTCCTAATGCTCTATCGCCGTATTCCTTATCCTTTCTGCCTTCCGCTCTGCCCTTGCATACGTTTTGCGGAAAGTTGGAATAAAGGATAGAATCACAATAATTCCTGCCAGGCCTTGCACCAGGACAACGATTTGTGCGCCTGCAAAATGCGCTGCAGCACCTACAAGTAGAGCGCCAATTGGCTGCATCCCTGCAAAAGCCATTAAAAAGTAGCTGATCACCCGTCCGCGCATATCCTCATCCACATTTGTTTGAACAAAAGTGTTTGTAGATGAAATCAACGTGAGCATTCCCACTTCGGCGGCCATGATAAAAAATAATGCCAGGGGGAAATTAGTTGTAAAGGAGAACAGGCAAAGATTGGCGGATAATAAAAGCACGGCAATACTGATGATCTTTAGTAATTTCCGGTTGCTTCGTAAGGTCGTCAGGTAAATTGCCCCGATCAATGCACCAAGGCCGGAAATACTATTCAGCCAACTGAATTCATTAACGCCGCCATGAAAAATTTCCTTGGCATAAACAGGAAAAAGCGTGGAATATGGTGTGACTAATAAACTGATCAATGCCATCATAACGATCACTGATCGCAAGGCAGGAGTCCTGCGGAGATAATTATATCCCTGGAGAAGATTTGCCCAAATATGCTGATTATGATTTATCCTCGGAGGTATTTTTAATTTCATCTCAAACAACGTAAAAATAACTGCTATGAAACTGATGAAATTGATCAGAAAACAAATGCCTTCTCCCCAGGTGGCCAGGATCACACCCGCTACAGCCGGACCGATCAAGCGGGCAAGGGTAACCATAGAGGAATTTAAGGCAATCCCATTTTGGAGGTCTTCTTTTGAAGGAACTAATACGATCATCAGTGCCTGCCTTGAGGGAGCATCAAAAGCATTGATAATTCCCAGGCAGACACTTAAAAAAATAATAACAGGAACATTATAATAACCCGTAAGGACCAGAAGTGCAAGAATTCCTGCCTGGAGCATTGAGGCAATTTGTGTAGCAAGAAGCGTTTTATAGCGGCTATGCCTGTCTGTATATGCTCCTGCGTAAGGAGCTAAAAGCAGCATGGGGATTTGCCCTGCAAATGCCACCAAACCCAGCATGAAAGCTGAACCGGTCATTTCATAGATTAGCCAGCTTACGGCCATTCGCTGCATCCACGTACCAATCAGGGATATAGATTGTCCCGACATAAACAGCCGGAAGTTTCTATAATTTAAAGCACGTAATGATGAGGGAAATGTCATTAAAAATAATTGAGAATAGATATTTTATCCTGGCAGAACAAGATAAATCAGTATGTTCAAAATGTATGCAAAGTTTTGGAAAAATTCTCAGACAAATAATTGGAATCGTTTTTTAGAAATGAATTCTTAAAAGTATCCGGATGTAAGCAGTATTTTTAAACCCGGAGCACCTTAAATATTTAAATAAATTATCAATAATATTTGTGCAACTTTATGGAAATTAAGAGCCAATTACCGAAATGAAATTACTCTCCTTAAACTCCTTAGTTCAATCTGCCTGGCATACTTTTAAAAGATTTCCTTTGGCGATTCTTTTTGCTATCGTGGGCTCTATCATTCTCATAAATATTGTGAGTTTGCCCTATGATAGAAAAGATAACATTGATTATCTATGGAAAATGGTCATGACCTGTTATTTAGGGATGCTGCTTTTTATAGCCATTAGTATTTACCGGGGAAGAAAGAATTTTACCTTCAAAAAGGTAATTTTCATCAATCTTGTTGGTATTATTTTCATTACAGCATATTACCTTTCTTTACCGGTTTCTATTACAACGATTGCTTCCTTGCGATTGGTCCTTTTTGCTCTTGGATTACATTTATTAATTTCCTTTGTTCCGTACTTGTTAAGGAATGAGATCAATGGTTTCTGGCAATATAATAAGATATTATTCCTGCGTTTTCTAACTTCTTCTTTATATACCATCGTTCTTTATCTTGGATTGATTCTGGCAGTTTTTGCGGTTGATAATCTTTTTAAAGTAAGTTTCGACGGTAATATATACGCCTATATATGGATCGCGTTAGCAGGTATTTTTAATACCTGGTTTTTCCTGGCTGGTATTCCTAAAAACTTTTCCGCGCTTGAAACGAATCATGAATATCCCAAAGGTCTGAAAATATTCACGCAGTATGTGTTATTGCCCTTAACCACCTTATATCTTGTTATTCTGTATGCCTATGGAATGAAAATTATTACAGATGGGGAGTGGCCGGAAGGATGGGTTTCTTATTTGGTCATTGGTTTTTCCATAGGAGGTATTTTATCTTTGTTACTGATTTATCCAATTAGAAATATTGAAGAGAATAAATGGGTGCTATTCTTCTCAAGAATATTTTACATCGCTCTTTTTCCATTGATCATAATGCTTTACTTTGCTATCAAGCGGCGAATTAATGATTATGGCATTACAGAGGCAAGGTATTTTGTAATGATACTGGCTATCTGGCTTTTATTAATCGCTCTGTATTTTCTTTTCAGTAAACAAAAGAATATTAAGTTAATCCCCATTTCATTATGTGTCTTTGCTCTGATGATTACTTATGGGCCTTTCAGTGCTTTTACCAGATCATTATCGAGTCAGCAGGACCGGTTGACCAAAGTACTTTTAAAAAATAAATTACTGGAAAATAATAGAATCATTCCGGTAAAGGATGCAATTTCTTTTAAGGAACGAAAACAGATTAGCTCAATAACAGAGTATATTATTCGTGTACACGGAATTGAAAAGTTACAATCATTTTTTTCTCAGGATCTTGATTCGCTGACAGCATCAAGAAAATCAGGAAACAGAATGACTGATTATGATAAAACCAGTGATGTTCTTTCTTTGGTAAACCTAAAATATGTTTCCAATTATGAAAATGAAAATATTTCAATTGCCGAGTTTTATAGAAGTATCATGGCTCAAAATGAAAGCGTAAGAGATATCAAAGAATACGATTACTTTCTGTATTTAGGGAATGATTTCGGAACCTTATATGCATCGGATTCTTGTAAAGATTTTAAGCTTGATAGTCAGAAAATCAAGATCTGTTTTCAAAAGACCAAAGGGGAATTATTGATTTTCCCGAATGATAAAAAAGATTCTGCGTTGGTGATGAATATTGAGAAGTTACTTCAAAAATTAGATATTTCGCAACCAAATCTATTAAAATATAATGCAGAAACCCTGTCTATAAAAACCGGTAATACCTTGATGGAGGCTAAGGTCTACTTCAATGAAATAAACTTTGGTGTTGAGTCTCGAAAGTTTAAGAATATATCTTTTGATGCAAATCTGATGATCAAAATGAAATGATCCGGCTATACTTTTTTAGAAGGAAAGACTTACGGATGTCCTTCTTTCCGGGCAAGTTCTCCTTCATCCAGGTCTGATTGCACTTCCTCCGGAGTTTTTAGGTTTGCATCTCTTTGGATATCTTTTTCTGCTGCCCGGAATGCTTCCTCTACATGTTCGTCAGGTTTCTCGCCGGATTGAATTTTCTCTTTGTCGGTTTTTTCTTTATCTGTTTTCATAATGGTAACTTGTGTATTTAAATAAAAAGAGTCGCAATAATTGTGCAGTTATTTTTAAAAGTTGAAACCGGATTCTTTTACATGGATGATAGTTCTATTTCAGGCTGACGCATTATCTTTGAGAACACATCCACCAAATAAATCGAATCAACATGAGTATTCTTCTAAACAGATCTTCTTTTGGCAAACCGGAAAATAAAGGCAAAGTGCTTTCACGGGATGAGGCGAATGCTTTGCTCCATGAATGGGTACCCAATGAGCGTCTACGCCTGCATATGAGGCAGGTAGCTAACCTGATGAAGAATTGGGCATCTGAAAAAGAAGGGCTTGATGAAGAAGGACAATGGCGCTGGGAAATGGCGGGTTTGCTTCATGATGCCGATTGGGATAAATGGCCTGACCAGCATTGCAAAAAGATTATTGAAGAGCTGGAAGTAAGAAATATAGATCCCGAAATCATTCGTGCAATTGCTTCTCATGGTCCAAATCATTTTGGGGTGGAACCAGAAACGAAGATGGATAAAATGCTCTACGCTTTTGATGAATTGTCCGGTTTTGTACATGCTTATTCCCTCATGCGTCCGGAAGGTTATTTAGGCATGAATATTAAAGGAATAAAAAAACGCTTAAAGGATAAAGCTTTTGCGGCAGGCGTATCAAGAGAAGAAGTTCGCGATGCCTGTGAAAGAGCCGGGATGGAATTGGAGGAAGTGCTTGAGTTTATTATAAAGCATCAAGGCGCAGAGGTGTGATTTTGCATTATTGTTGGACAAAAAATAGAACAAAAATCCTTCAACCCGATTATTGAAGTTAATCGCCAGTTGAAATTGACGTTTAAAAGTCTCCAAATCAACGAAACCACAGATGTTTCCGGGGGAAAGAGTGAGATTATTATTAGAGAGATTATACGGAAAGTAAAGCAGTAGTACAAAGACGAAGCCGCCTGAATGGTTCTAAGGCCTATGAAATGCTTCAGTCTTGATGCAACTGTGAAGGTTTACAGCGAAGTTTGCGGGAAAGCCGTATGCGGGAAAACCGCACGTACGGAATTGATGAGGGGGAAGGGAAAAGCAATCATGCTTTTCTCCTTTCCTACTCTACTGTTTAAAATTCGTGGATAGAATAATTTTACTGACCTATGAAACCTGAAACCTGAAACCTAATACCTTACGTATTCATCATATCTCCAACTCCTTCGCCGGATCCCAGAACAATTTATCAAAATCAACAACGGTATCATCTACCACTTTTACATTCTCTTCTTCTAAAAGTTCCTCCATCAAAGTAGGTGTGGCAAAATGAGCTCTGCCGCTTAGCATTCCATTCCTGTTTACAACTCGTTGAGCAGGCACTGCCGGAGAGGCACTGTGTGCGCCATTCATCGCCCAACCCACCATACGCGCGGATGATTTGGTGCCTAAATAATTGGCAATCGCTCCAAATGTTGTGACCCGACCTTTGGGTATTTGTCTTACAACAGAGTACACGTCTTCAAAAAAACTGTATTGTTTTCCGGAGGAACGTGCTGTTTCTTTTTTAGGGTTGTTCGGCTTTTTCATTGATGAGTATCGTTTCTGTCAGTTCCTTCTCTTTGTCAGGAATTACATTTGGTAAAATAAAGCACAAATAAAAGATCTTTTCACTTTTAGCGATATCCAGACTTTCATAATGGGTAATGATCTTTAATTCGTCACTCACCACTTCCTGTCCGTGCACGTCGGTGCAATCTGTGAGAATTTTTAGATCAAACAGTTCTATCACCGTTTTGGTAAACCGGTACAAATCCGGCGAATCTGTCTTTAAATGAATCTTCCCTTCCGGCTTTAAAAATTGTTGATAGAGGCGTAAAAATGAGGGGTGCGTCAATCTTTTTTTTGCCTTGGAAGTACGTAATTGCGGATCAGGAAATGTGATCCAGATCTCATCAACTTCGTCTTTTTCAAAATACTGATTGATCCGTACAATTTGTGTGCGGAGAAAAGCCGCATTGGTCAAATTATTTTGTAAGGTGAATTTTGCTCCGGCCCAAAGCCGGTTCCCTTTGATATCTACACCAATAAAATTTTTCTCCGGGTACATGTTGGCCAGGCCAACAGTATATTCACCTTTGCCGCAGGCGAGTTCCAGAATGATGGGATGTTTATTTTTAAAAAAGGCATTCCACTTCCCCGGCATATTTTCCGGGTATTCCAATACATTTGAAAAGGTCTTTATTTCCCCGAATCTTTTTAATTTCTTTTGTCCCATAATGTGCCGCAAATGTAAGAAGGGATTGTGAAATGTATCTTTTGACTTTAAAGAATAATACTATTGGTGTAAAGGATGTTATTCTGAACCCAAAGTTGATGTTCCCTGCAAGTATACGGCACAGGTACACGTATGCCTAAAGCACGGCTGCTTAAACAACATCATTTGAGAATCCGGGTCGTATGCCTTACAATAGTATACCGGTTGTACCACGTGTTGTAAGATTCTATTAAAGTAAGCATCCTATAACCACATTATTGCTTCAAATTATTGATAACACTTTCCTGGGATATGGATGTTTTATCCATGAGTAGATTGATATTATAAGCCAGAAAACTTTTGAAATCTGCCAGGGCCTTTGTTGCATCGATGCTTTCCTGACCCGGATTGTTTCTCAGCAACATGACCATTTTTTTCAGTTCCTCATCTGTATTTTTTGTTGCCTGAACCATCACCAGTACGGCAATACCTTCGATGTCTGCGTGGCTTAATTTTTTTAAAATGGTTTCGCGTTTGAGATACGTAATCAGGAGCGCTGCATCCGGTTTTTCCTTTTTACAGTGCATTGCAGAAGTATGGACTAATTTTTTTATTTCCGGCCGGATGATTTCGATGGCTTTATTGTAAAAAATATTTGCTTCAGGCGGCATGCTGCTATTTACCTGGGCAAAGCCACTAATTGTCCATAAACAAAGGGTAAGGAGTATCGTATATTTCATAGGTGCAAATATTTATGAAATGATCAAATGAGGTCCATAGTTCATAACGGGGAAAACACTTAAAAATTGAGTAGGGTATCTTTTATTTTTCCAAATTCGGGATTCTTGACGATGTTTCAGTAGAGAAAAAAGACGATCTGTACGTGAGAAATTCATTTTTGAAATAAATTCTCAAATTCTTGCGTTTATCGGCAAATGGTGTATTTGTAAGTCTATGAATCTGATTGTTTTTAAATATGGATAAAGCAGTTTTCAAAGGGAACAATCGTAAAAATATATGTTCATAATTTTTTATTAACAATCTAATTACGGTCGGGATGGTTATATTTTGAATTAAAATATGAATTTCAATGCCTTATTTTATGGCATAATTTTCCCATTAAACATTTAAAATATTTTGAATGGAAAATAAATACAAACTAAAAGGACAAACAGCAATTGTTACCGGGGCAAACAGCGGAATAGGCGAAGGTGTGGCCAAGGCATTGGGAAAAGAAGGAGCCAATGTGATCGTGAACTATGTAAGCCGGCCCGAAGATGCGGATACAGTGGTAAACTACATAAAAGAAAATGGTGGAGATGCCTTGGGTATTAAAGCCGACGTAAGCAAGGAAGAAGAAGTTCAGGCAATGTTTAAGCAAGCGATAGATCATTTCGGCACTGTAGATATTTTGGTGAATAACGCTGGTATTCAAAAAGATGCAGCTTTTGTAGACATGACTCTGGATCAATGGCAAATGGTGATCAATGTAAATTTAACAGGCCTGTTTCTTTGTGCGCGTGAAGCGGTAAAGGAATTTTTAAGAAGAGGCATTGTACCTGAGCGCAGTAAAGCTGCCGGAAAAATAATCTGCATGAGTAGTGTACACCAGGTGATTCCCTGGGCTGGTCATGTAAATTATGCGGCAAGTAAAGGAGGAATTGATCTTTTAATGAAAAGTATGGCGCAGGAACTCTCTCCACAAAAAATACGAATCAATAGTATTGGTCCTGGCGCTATTCAAACTCCTATAAACAAAGAAGTCTGGAGTGATGAAGCCGGGCGTAAGAATTTAATGAAATTGATTCCTTACGGCAGAATAGGACAACCGGAAGATATCGGTAAGGTAGCAGTGTGGCTTGCGAGTGATGAATCGGATTATATAACGGGAACCACTATTTTTGTAGATGGAGGGATGCTTCTTTATCCCGGATTTACTTCAAACGGTTAAGAAATTAAATGAAAAAACATACAAAGAATGCGGAATTAAACCGCCTTCAGGTAAATGAGAAAAAAGAAAGTCCTTTAGAAAATTGGGGTTCTTATTTAAGTGCACGACAATGGGGAACCGTCCGCGAAGATTATAGTGAAGATGGAGATGCCTGGAATTATTTTCCACACGATCACGCCCGGAGCCGGGTGTATAAATGGGGCGAAGATGGATTAGGTGGAATTTCTGATCTACAGCAAAGCTTATGTTTTGCCTTTGCTTTCTGGAATGGGCAGGATCATATTTTAAAAGAGCGCCTGTTCGGCTTAGGAAATAAAGAGGGAAATCATGGTGAAGATGTAAAGGAACTATATTATCATCTGGATAATTTGCCGTCGCATTATTATATGAAATTCCTGTACAAGTATCCCCAGGCAAAATTTCCTTATGATGATCTCCTTAAGAAAAATGCATCCCTCGGAAAGAATGATCCTGAATATGAGCTGTTAGATACAGGCGTATTTGATGAGGGAAAATATTTTGATTTATTTATTGAATATAGCAAGCTGGACAGTGATGATATTTTTATAAAACTTACTGCCATAAACAGGGGCCCGGAAAAAAGTGCACTCGATGTGTTGCCCACACTCTGGTTTCGAAATAAATGGCATTATAAAAAAGAGGATCCTCAAAGACCGGTCATAAAGTTTATAGACAAGCAGGCAGTAGTTGCAGAACATCTTGTTTCAGGCGATCAATTCCTCTATTTTTCGTCTACCGATGAAGTTCTCTTTACAGAAAATGAAACCAATTTTGAAAAACTATTTGATAGACCAAATGAAAGTCTGTTTGTAAAGGATGCCTTTCATGAAGCAATTATTAGCGGTAAAGACCGACAGGCTTTAAAAGATAAGAAGAGTGGTACCAAATGTTCCCCGGTTTACCACCTGGAATTAGAAAGTGGACAATCAAAAGAAATTTATTTAAGATTAACGAACAAACAGGAAAACGATCCATTTCCTCAAGGTTTTGAAAAAATATTTGAAACCCGGAAAAAAGAGGCCGATGATTTTTATGAAGATCTGCAAGGCACTCATGCCAATACCGAACAAAAGAATATACAGCGACAGGCATTTGCGGGTATGCTCTGGAATAAACAATACTACCACTACGATGTGGAGCGCTGGCTCAATACAAGTGATGGGATCACTCCCTTTTCAGAAGAGAGAAAAAATGGCCGAAATTCGGAATGGAAATATTTGAAAAATCAGGATATTCTATCCATGCCGGATAACTGGGAGTATCCCTGGTATGCCTCCTGGGATACAGCCTTTCATTGCCTCAGTCTTGCTGTTATAGATCCCCTGTTTGCAAAGCATCAGTTAACCTTACTTATGCGGGAGTGGTATATGGATCCACGAGGTCAGATACCTGCTTATGAATGGAGTTTTAGTGCGGTAAATCCACCTGTGCATGCTTTTGCAGCTTTCCAGGTGTATAAAATAGAAGATAGGATGTATGGCAGGAAAGACATCAGTTTCCTGAAAAATATTTTTCAAAAATTAATCATCAATTTCACCTGGTGGACAAATAGAAAGGACGGAGATGGGAATAGTATTTTTGAAGGTGGTTTTTTGGGTCTGGATAATATTGGGCTCTTTGACAGGGGTATAAAACTTCCGGATGGCATGCAGTTAGAACAGGCTGATGGTACAAGCTGGATGGGAATGTATGCTTTGGATATGATGAATATCGCTTTAGAAATAGCCGTTCATGATGATGCCTTTGAAGATACCGCGACTAAATTCTATGAACACTTCGTCATCATTGCTGAAGCGCTCAATGAGTTAGGTTTATGGAATGAAGAAGATAAGTTCTTTTACGATGTGGTTTCATTGAATCATGGAGATTCATTCCCGATTAAGGTTCGTTCAATTATTGGATTATCCCCTTTATTTGCTGTAGCTGTTATCGGAAATGATGTGTTTAAAAAATTACCCGATTTCACAAAAAGGATGAGTTGGTTCCGGAATTATCGGATACAGAATAATTTATACCTCCCCCAAACTGAAAATGAGCATAATGATTCCATCCTGTTTTCATTGGTTTCGCAGGAAAGACTTCGCTTTCTCTTAGACCGGTTATTGGATGAATCAGAATTTTTCTCTGATGGTGGAATCCGATCCATGTCAAAAGTTTACGATAATAAACCATATACAACAAAATTTGAAGGAAAGGAATTTTCCATTGAATATGATCCGGGAGATTCTACCTCTGATATTTTTGGAGGAAACTCCAACTGGCGCGGTCCTGTATGGATGCCGATTAATTATCTGCTCATTATATCCATGAAAAGCTTTGGAGATTTCTATGGAGACGATTTTAAAGTGGAATGCCCGAAGGGATCGGGTCAATATAAAAACCTGGTTGATGTAGGGATGGAAATAACCGAAAGATTGCTGGATATTTTTGAAAGAAATGATAAAGGCGACCGGCCGGTGCATGGGGCCTATAACTGGTTTTATAAGAAACCTGAAAACGCTGATCTACTTCTCTTTTATGAATATTTTCATGGTAATAATGGTTCAGGTTTAGGTGCCAGCCATCAAACTGGGTGGACGGGTTTGATCGCAAATCTTATTCTCGAATTAAAAGAAAGAGAATTTGAAGGCAAAAAAAAGGTAGAATAATCCCGGTCAGAGAGAAAGCGTTTTTTCTCTTACGCATATTCTTTTGCTTTCATCCTGACTTTTAAAAAGATTAAATCCATAATCATATTCTACTTTTGAGTTTTCCGAATTTTAAAATATGACCTTATTTTCTATTTATAAACAGAACCGGCTTTTTTTTGCCGGTTATCTTGTCCTGGTGATTTTTGCCTTATTTATATTGTTAGGTTATTCAAAAGTAGAAAGTCATTTATTGTTGAATCCCCTGCATTATAAATTCCTGGATTATGTTTTCAGAGGAGCAACTATTTTAGGCGATGGGATTTTTATCATAATCCTGGCAGTCTTGTTATGGTTCTTGAAAAAGAAATACCTGGCATTAATGATTGTAGGGGGATATCTTATTTCGGGTATTCCCGTGCAGGTAATTAAATCGTTTATTGAGTCACCCCGACCAGCCATTTTTCTTAAAAGCATCAATTATTCTCATTTTGTAGAGGGAGTTACTTTGCATAATTACAATTCATTTCCTTCCGGGCACACTGCTTCTGCCTTTGCCCTGGTGGTTATTTTGTCCACCTATTTTAAAAATAATCTGTCCAGTCTCCTTTTCCTTCTTCTTGCCACAGCCGTAGGGTATAGCCGTATTTACCTAAGCCAGCATTTTATGGTAGATGTATTCGTTGGCTCACTAATTGGAGTCCTTTCCGGAATAGCGGCTTATCTTTTTTTAGATAAATGGATCAGAAAAATAACTGAGAAAGGCAAACAGAAAACAAGCATAGAATAAGTGAGATATGACGAAGTTTCTATACATTGGAATGGGCTAAATCTCCCTGGGTTTATGATCTATATGGTTGTTTATGCTTTTATTAAAACAATGATTTGCGACAGGTAATATCCTCTTCCCTACCTGTTCAATATCATATTCTTTCAACTAAATTACTTTTACATTTGCGCCAATAAAAAAAGAAATTATTATTATGGAAATGAATTATTTGACTGCAAAGCTAGCAGTGCAATTGGTTAAAAGTGGCGACAGAGTTTTTGTACATGGCAGTGCAGCTACACCTGTTAGTTTAGTCAACAGCCTTTTTGCCCGTGCAGGAGAGATTGAAAATGTGGAAATTGTTTCCATCAGTACATTTGGAAATATGGATTGGGACAGGCCAGAAGTGAAGAAAAGTTTCCGCCTCAACTCTCTTTTTGTATCAGCCAATATCAGGAAATGGGTCAATGAAGAAAGTGGTGATTATATTCCGGTTTTTTTAAGTGAGATTCCTTTTCTTTTTAATAACGGAATTCTGCCGATTGATGTAGCATTGTTGCAGGTATCACCGCCGGATAAACACGGATTTTGTACTTTGGGAACTTCTGTTGATGCCGCACTTAGTGCTTCGCGAAATGCCAAAAGATTGATTGCCCAGGTGAATCCGCAAATGCCCCGTACGCACGGAGATGGACAAATACATGTTTCGAAGTTTGATGCACTTATTTATGAAGACACTCCTTTGCCGGAAGTGAATTACAGCGGCAAGGCATCTGAAAGTGTTTTGAGCATCGGACGTTTTGTTGCAGAGTTAATCGAAGATAAATCGACTCTCCAGATGGGAATTGGAGCTATTCCGGATGCAGTGTTGTTAAATCTCGACAATCACCGTGGACTTGGTGTACATACAGAAATGTTTTCCGACGGGTTGGTTCCATTGGTGGAAAAAGGAATTATTACTAATGAACATAAAAAAGTATTTCCGGGAAAAATCATCACCAGTTTTATTGCAGGAACCCGCAAAGTGTATGACTTTGTAGATGATAATCCGAATGTATTTTTTATGGACGTCTCTTTTGTGAATGATACATCTGTTATACGTAAGAATCCAAAAGTTGTCGCCATAAATAGCGCGATTGAAATAGACTTTACCGGCCAGGTTTGTTCAGACTCCATAGGTACTTATCAATTTTCCGGTATTGGGGGACAAATGGATTTCATGCGCGGATCATCTCTTTCACCCGGTGGCAAGCCGATCATTGCACTACCTTCTATTACAGCGAAAGGAATTTCGCGCATCGTTCCAACGCTCAAAGAGGGAGCCGGTGTAGTGACTACACGTGGGCATGTGCATCATGTGATCACAGAGTTCGGTGTGGTAGATCTTTATGGAAAAAATTTGGAACAAAGAGCCCGTTTACTTATCAGTATCGCTCATCCTGATCAACACGAAGTTTTGGAGAAAGCATTCTATGATCGGTTCAAGAAGTTAATCTAGTTTTTAGTTTGGAGTATTTCAACAAGCCGCAGCCTGTGTTTTGAGGGAAATAACTTGGGAGTTATATAGTAGTATCCCGACAAGCCGCTGCCTGTGTTTTGAGAAAAATAACTATTTATTAAACAGTGGATGGAGTTCGTAGTTTGAAAAATTCGTGTAATTAGTGCCTAAAATTCGTGTTTAAAATTGGGAGTTATATAGTAGTTCGAAGTTTGAAGTCTGATGATTTAAAGTGAAACTCTTCCTAATACCTAATACCTACAACCCAACACCAATTTATTTGGAAATATCAATCCCAAACACTTACTTTGTATTTCAAAGTACTTTTACATGGATAACCCAACACATAATCTCGAGACATTAAAAGACATAAAGAAAATGATGGAACGCAGCAGCCGTTTCATTAGTCTGAGTGGATTCAGTGGTATTATTGTGGGTTTCTTTGCCCTGGTTGGAGCCTTTTTTGCAAATCAACGGATCAATACTTATTTTTTTAATGAATACAACAGTTCCATTGCCTGTCCTTCTTGTTTAAAAAGAGATTTGATCGTTATTGCTGTGATTATATTTATAACAGCATTCGTAACAGCTATCTTATTCACATTTTTTAAAAGTAAAAAAGCAAACATTCCCATTTGGGGTACAGCGGCGCGAAGGCTCATGTGGAATACAATGGTGCCTATGGTTGCAGGAGGATTCTTTCTCTGGCGAATGATGGAACTGAATCAATATAATCTCATTGCCGCGGGTTGTTTAATATTTTATGGACTTGCCCTGGTAAATGGGAGCAAATACACGTTAGGTGAAGTAAAATACCTGGGGTATGCGGAAATTATTCTTGGCATTATTAACCTTTGGATGATCCGTTCGGGTTTGTTATTTTGGGCAATTGGATTCGGTGTTTTTCATATTATTTATGGCGTAGCCATGTGGTGGAAATATGATCGAAATCCTGCAGAAGCGGATTATGAGGGAACCGGTTTTAAAATGGAGGAATAATATGGAGAATCCAATCGAACAATTAAGTAAAATTTTTGACAGCCGCGTCAGGCTGGGGATCATGAGTGCCCTTATTGTCAATGAATCCATCAACTTTAATGAACTGAAAGAACTGATTGAAGTAACCGATGGCAACCTGGCAAGTCACCTAAAAACATTGGAAGAAAATAAATACATCAAGGTAGAGAAAGGATTTCTGGGGAGAAAAACAAACACAACATATACGATTACAAAATCAGGAAGTAAAGCTTTCAAATTGCACCTGGATGCATTGGAAAAATTGATCCGTTCGGTAAAATAAATTTTTTTTTGTACATATACTTTGTAATTCAAAGTACTTTTAAAATAAATAAAAAGAATGAAAACAGCCTTTATATCCTTTCGTATATGGTTTTTTACAGGAATCCTGTTTGGATTGAGCTTTATGCTATACCATATTGTTTTTAATATGGGTTACTGGGTATCAGGTGTAGCCGCAGTTTTTTTAGCA
>JBBSUB010000095.1:0-15166 GCA_038235345.1 Chitinophagales bacterium | reverse complement strand
GCATCTCCTATAAGAATAATCCTTGCCTGTAGGGAATCCTTTTGTGAAAACCCTTTAGTAAAAATAAAAATCAGGAAAAAAAAGAGTAGATACTTTTGCCCCACTTGATTATTCAGTTTTATAATATTGAGATAAACCTATAAAAATTTACTGGCCTGATAGTTTTCAAACATAAATTCCGCTTGCTGTGCACGAAACCTATAAAGATTTCTTACTTCATGAAAACCAATGTATTAATAGAGTAGGAGGTATAAAAAATAGTTACAGTATCGCTGATCTTTTCGCTATGTCCTTTTTATATAGAGCCCTTTAGATAAACTGGCAAACAGGACAAAATATCAATGAAAATTGAATCCCAATAAGCCTGCCGAAGAATCATTTTTACTAAAGAAGTTTTGTGTTCGCGTTGCTATATCAAATTCACTCTTTCTGATTTAATAAAATGCATTCACTCTATGGTGTAATAACCGATAATAATCGTTCAATAAATTATAGGAAAGTAGCGTTCAAACAGGTTTAATCATTATTATTTTGAAATCTTTTATCTTTTAGAGATTTCAGGACTCTAATATCCCAGGTAGAAGTTTACTGCCGGATTATTTAAAATAAATTCTTTTGATATAAAATTAAAATAATGGAGTCAGATAAAATTCACCAGGTAAATTTTTTAGGAGAGAAGATGGTTCCGATATCCGAAGATGAAACAATTTTACATGCTTCTTTGAAAGCAGGTATTCCGCACTATCATGCTTGTGGTGGAAATGCGAAATGCTCTACCTGCCGTGTACTTATTTTGGAAGGGATGGAAAAGTTAACTCCCATAAATGAAAAAGAACATGCCCTGAGGCAGCGGATTTTGTTGCCTCAAAATGTTCGTCTTGCCTGCCAGACGAGGGTTACAGGTGAACCTGTTCTTCTAAAAAGAATCATCCGGGACAAAACGGATATTCACCTGTATGTACATAAAATAGACGGCGAAGACAGGCAACAAATCGGTATAGAAAAAGAATTGGCTTTGATGTTTCTTGATATACGGGAATTTACTCCTTTTATGGAGAAATCAATGCCCTTTGATGTGATTCATATTATTAACAGGCTTTACCTTTTGTTTGAAAAAGTAATTAAAAGATTTAAAGGTGCCATTATAGAAACAGCCGGTGATGGACTCTATGCGGCATTTGGATTCGATACCTCTGTGATAGATGCCGCAACCAATGCCTATCGTGCTGCGACGAATATTTTTAAGGAACTTCAAAATTTTAATAAAGATTACCTTATTCCTTATTTTTCCCATTCCGTAAATGTTGGGATTGGGCTTCATGCAGGAAAGGTGATTATGGGTAGTATTGAAGTTAATAAAAGAGATCAACTGAAGATTATGGGATTGCCGGTAAATATTGCGGCACGTTTACAAGCTGCTACAAGGGAATTAAATAATAATTTTATTGTATCGGCTTATTGTTATTCTTTCATAAAATGTGCACCTGTAGCGGAAAAAGTTAGAATTTCTTTAAAAGGAATTAGCGACGGGCAGGAAGTCTATTTGCTGGGAGGCCCTTTTTATTGATGCTCCTTCTGTTGTTCAAACTTCGGAGATTGAAGAATCGTTTAGTCATTTACTGAAATTCGTGTTTAAACAATGAACGAACATCTTTTTGGCCTATCGTCTTTATCAACAAAGCCCGTTTCAGGAATTTTATACTTTTTTTTAGCCGGACAATTCTGGTCCAGAGTTTTAGAGTCCTAAGTTGGTAGAGTTCGTGCAAGTCGTACCGGCAATAGTGTTTTAAATTTTTGATTCTCTATACTAGGAATAATTTTGTGTAAATTTATGATGCGCTTTCTGAGAGAGAATTTCGGTCCTGCTTCTTTAGAGAGTGCATAGAAACTTTATAATGACAGACAACTATTGCATGAAAATTTACCTATTCCATATACTATTTTTAATACTCATTTTTACCGGATGTAGTAATAATAACTCCCATATCGACAGCGTTATTGCCAATGAAGATAATTCTGAATCCTCAGCGGATTTATCAAAATTAAACACGGATGATGCTGGTTATCATTATGATTTAAAAAATCCAAAACGTACATGGGAACTTCCTGCATCCTTAGTGGAAGTTTCAGGAAATACATGGGTGGACAAAACTCACCTGCTATTAATTGATGACCGCCATCCTAATTTATATCTGATAAACATTCATGATAAAAGCGTAGTCCTGGAAAAAACAATCCCTTTCCATGATGATGAAAAAGACAAGTTTGATATAGAAGATGTAGCCATTGCTAATGATGTAGTATATGCGCTTTGGAGCCATGGAGTTTTATTTAAAATAAGCAACTGGAATTCTACTCCGGAGACAAAAGAAATCCCTACTTTTCTATCCAAAGAAAACAATACCGAGGGCCTTTGCTATGATCCTGTGACCAAAAATTTATTGATCGCCTGTAAAGATGATTCCGGAATTGAGGGGGAGGATAAATCCACAAAAGCTGTGTATCAATTTGATATGGCTACTGAAAAATTGGAAAAGAAGCCATTTCTTATTATCCATAAAAAAGATTTCGAAAAAATAGCAGGACAGAAATTAATATTTAATCCTTCCGCCATTGCGGTGCATCCTGTAACGCATAATATTTATCTCCTCTCTACCCGTGATAATAAATGTATGGCCGTTTTTAACCGTGCAGGTGATTTGATATCTTTTCAATTCATTGATGAAAATTTAATGGCTCAGCCGGAGGGGATTTGTTTTTCACCGGAGGGTGTGTTGTATATTTCTACAGAAGGGAAAAGCGGTCTAGGAAAATTGTTGGAGTTTGAAAACAATAAAAAACGGTAGTTGAATCATTCCTAATTCTTTTGCAACAGTTGTTCTTAAAAAGTTGCTTTAAAGCTAAATAAAAACAGTAGTGTAAATAAGCCTTTAGGAGAATATTTTAAATTCAGCGATTAATTAAAATGCTTTCACAACTTTCCGGAGTGTCTAATAACCGGAATTTTTCATAAGGTTATAAAGAAAATTTTTCTAATGCCGCAAGCGTTTTATCCAGGTCATCGGAACTTAATGCATTGCTCAAAAACCAGCTTTCATAAGCTGACGGTGGAAGATAAATTCCATGATTTAACATGTGGTTAAAAAATTTATTAAACGCAGGTATATCTGCATTTGAGGCTGTTTCAAAGTTGATTACATCATGGTTGCAAAAGTGGAGACTCATCATACTCCCCATGCTGTTAATTCGATGTGGAATTTTTTTATTTTCCAAAATTTCATGCATGCCTTTCTGCAGATACGAAGCTTTTTCATCAAGTTCTGCATAAATTACCGGATTGTTCTTTAGTTCGTTCAGCAGGGTAAATCCGGCTATCATGGCAATTGGATTTCCACTCAATGTGCCGGCCTGATATACATTTCCGAGAGGGGCAATATGTTCCATAATCTCTCTTTTTCCGGCAAAAGCCCCTACAGGTAAGCCTCCGCCAATGACTTTCCCATAAGTAACGAGATCCCCTTGAATGTTTAATTTCTCCTGAGCACCTCCTGTGGCTAAACGAAATCCGGTCATTACTTCATCTAAAATAAATACTATTTTCTCCTCATCACACAACTTCCGCAATCCTTCCAAGAATCCTGGCTGCGGAAGAATACATCCCATATTTCCAGCAACGGGCTCAATTATAATGGCTGCGATGGACTCTTTATTTTCTTCTATTAATTTTTTCACCGCCACCAGATAATTGTATGGCGCAGTGAGTGTGTCATTGGCAACACCGGCGGTTACGCCGGGAATCGTTTGGATATTCAGGGTGGCAACTCCACTTCCCGCATTCACTAAAAAACAGTCCGCATGGCCATGATAGCAACCATCAAATTTGATGATTTTGTTTTTGCCGGTATAGCCTCTTGCTAATCTTACAGCACTCATGCATGCTTCAGTACCGCTACTCACCATGCGAATGAGGTCTATGTTGGGAGCCATACTTTTTATGAGCTCAGCCATGTCAGTTTCCAATTGAGTAGGGGCACCAAAAGAAGTGGAATCCATTACCTTTTCCTGAATCGCTTTCACAACAGGTTCATAGGCATGTCCAAGAATCATGGGACCCCAGGAATTAATATAATCTATGTATTTATTTCCGTCCTCATCAAACAAATATGCTCCTTTTGCGGACTTTATAAATATAGGCGTGCCACCTACATTTTTAAATGCTCTTACCGGCGAATTTACCCCTCCGGGAATGGATTTCTGTGCCCGCTCAAATAAGGATTTACTGGAAGTATATTGTTGCATGTTAGATAAATTAAATTTTATGAATTCTGAAACGCAATGATTTTATATAGTCATCGAAAAAATTCTTGATTCCGGTTGCTTGCGTATCATCCTTAAATCAAAAGCCATAGCAATATTACGCACGAAGGTTCTTCCTTTTTCTGTCACTTTTAAAAAATGATCTCCTATAATAATCAGTTCGTCATCCTGTGCTTCCTGCAGGCGGGAAAGAATTTCCGGCATTTCCTTCACATTCATTTTCCCGTCTTCCCATGAGGTTTCTAAAAGGCACATCAAATTGAGAATGTGGCGCCTCACTACAAGATCCTCCTGGTTTAAAATATGGCCGCGAACCACAGGCAAAATTCCCTGATCAACTCTATGAATATACGCCTCAGTTGATTTTTCATTTTGAGCAAATCCATACCAGCTGTCACTTATAGCAGACATACCCAATCCGATCATTAGTTGGGTGGAAGAAGAAGAATAGCCCATAAAATTTCTATGAATCGTTTTATGTTGCATGGAATGATAAAGGCTGTCGGTGGGTAAAGCAAAATGATCCATACCAATTTCCACATAGCCCAAAGCACCTAATAAAGCTTTTCCTTTTTCATAAAGTTCTCTTTTTTGATCGGGCGTTGGAAGATCATTTTCATCAAAACCTCTTTGCCCGACTCCTTTTATCCAGGGCACATGCGCGTAGGAATAAAAAGCAATCCGGTCGGGTTTCAATGATATTGTTTTTTCTATCGTTTCCGACATCGACTTCCATGTTTGAAACGGCAAACCAAAAATAAGGTCATGGCTGATACTTTCATAACCAACAAACCTTGCGGTCTCAGTTACTTCTTTCACCCTCTCAAAGGTTTGATGACGATTGATGGTCTGCTGAACTTTTGCATCATAATCCTGTACGCCATAACTTACCCTTTTAAACCCCAGGTTATACAACGCCTCCAGGTGTTCAACAGAAGTGTTATTGGGATGCCCTTCAAAGCTAAACTCAGGATGGCCCGCAATCACAGCGTTCTCAAATATTTCCTCTAGTAAGATGTTTAAATTTTCAGGGGCAAAGAATGTGGGGGTTCCGCCTCCTAAATGAAGTTCCTTGATGACAGGCTTTTTGCCGAATAAATCAACATACATTTTCCACTCTTTCACCACCGCCTCAATATAGGGAAGCTCTACCGAATGTTGCCTAGTAATTCTTTTATGACATGCACAAAAGGTACATAAGCTTTCGCAAAAAGGCAAATGGATATATACGCTGATCCCTTCTTTATCATTGCTTTCTTCAAAGCTTTTTAAGAAAGATTGCTGCCAATGTTCCGGAGAAAACCCGGTATCATCCCAATAAGGAACAGTGGGATAACTCGTATATCTGGGCCCGGGAATATTGTATTTTCTAATAAGATCGCTCATATGAGTTGGTTTAAAAATCAGCCATGAATCAGCTTTGCCGCGTCTTTTGCAAAATAGGTGGCGATTAAATCTGCACCGGCCCTTTTAATAGAAGTAAGACTTTCTATAATTGCCTTTTCTTCATTTACCCAGCCCATTTTTGCCGTGGCCTTTATCATAGCATATTCCCCGCTTACATGATAGGCGCTAACAGGGATGGTTACACTATTCTTTACTTCCCGGATAATATCCAGATAAGCCATAGCCGGTTTTACCATCACAATATCAGCTCCCTCATCTTCATCCATAAGCGCTTCTTTTACCGCTTCTATACGATTCGTATAATTCATCTGGTATGTTTTTTTATCGCCAAATCCGGGCGCAGAATCCAAAGCATCCCTGAAAGGTCCATAAAAACAAGAAGCATATTTTGCGCTGTAGGCCATAATGCCTGTTTTAGTAAAATTGTTCTGTTCCAGTGCTTCCCGGATTGCCCCAATGCGGCCATCCATCATATCACTTGGTGCTACAAAATCGGCCCCTGCCTTCGCGTGGCTTAGACTCATCCTAACCAATGCTTCTACTGTAGGATCGTTTACGATTTCCCCATTTTCAACAATGCCATCATGACCGAAAGAAGAATAAGGGTCCAGCGCGACATCCGTCATAACCACCATCTCAGGGAGGGCATGCTTTATCGCTTTTATGCTTCTTTGCATTAAGCCATCCGGATTCCAGGATTCTTTACCGGTATTGTCTTTCAGCTCATCGGGCGCTTTTATAAACAATAAGATGCTTTTAATTCCAAGATCCCAAAGCTCCTTAACTTCCTCTACCGTGCCATCCAACGAACGCCTGTAGTAACCAGGCATTGATGGAATTTCGAAGACCACATTTTCACCTTCATCTATAAATAACGGGGCAATAAAATCGTTGGGTGTTAAAGTAGTTTCAGCAATAAGGCTTCTGATTGCCGGCGACTGCCGAAGGATTCTACTTCTCTTTTGTAAATACATGATAAATTGATTGAATCATAAAATAATAAATTTTCTACTAGCGTTTGTACCTCAGGCCCAGTCACGCGGATTCAGGCAAACCTGTAGTAATTTTTCCTCCTCACTTCCTTTTAACGGCTGGTAATTATATTCAAACCGGACAGTAGGCGGAAGACTCATTAATATGCTTTCTGTTCGGCCGTTCGTTTTTAATCCGAAAATAGTTCCGCGGTCATGAATCAGGTTAAATTCAGTATACCGCCCTCTCCTTATTTCCTGCCAATATTTTTGTTTTTCAGTAAAACTTTTCTGTTTGTTATTTTCAACCAACGGAAGATAGGAAGGGAGAAATGCGTTGCCACAGCTTTTTGCAAAATCCATCCAAAAATCTGAATCGCGTTTTTCATCCGGCCGCTGATGATCGTAGAAAATGCCACCAATGCCCCGGCGCTCATGATTGCGATGGGTGTTGATAAAATAATTATCACAGTCTTTTTTAAATGCAGGATAAAATGTCGGATCAAATTGATCGCATACCTGCTTATATGTTTGATGAAAATGCTTTGCTTCATCTTCAATCAAATAATAAGGTGTCAGATCTGTACCACCACCAAACCATCTATCGCTCAACTTGCCGGTTTCATCATATAATTCGAACATGCGGTAGTTGCAATGCACTGTTGGGACGAAAGGATTTACAGGATGTAATACCAAACTCAAACCACATGCGAACCATTTTGAGCCATCAATCTTCAACTGTGTTTTCATTTCTTTTGATACATCTCCAAAAACAATGGAAGTATTCACACCACCTTTCTCAAAGACGTTTCCATCAGCGATTACTCTTGTTTTACCCCCGCCACCTTCTTTTCTTTCCCATACATCTTCCACGAATACAGCCTTCCCATCCACTTCTTCTAATTCCACACAGATGCGGCTTTGAAGGTCGTTTATGTATTCTATCCAATTTTCCTTAACAGACATTTCAACAAATTTAATTGTCAGCGGCAATTCTTTTTTCACACCTGGTATTCTTTTACGGCATCTATAAATGCTTTTGCGTGATCGACTGGAATATTGGGCGTAATGCCGTGACCCAAATTGGCAATGTAGCCCTGTACACCAAAAGCATCGATCATTTTTTTGACTTCTTTTTTTATTTCAGCCGGGGGTAATAATAATTTAGCAGGATCAAAATTTCCCTGTAACGTAATTTTATTTCCTGTCAGTTTTCTCGCGATTTCCGGTGAAATGCACCAATCTACTCCAAGTGCTGAAGCACTGCTTCGGCTCAATTCTTCCAAAGCATACCAACTACCTTTTGGAAATAAAATAACCGGCGCATGATCTTTCAACGCATCTGCAATCTGAATTAAATAGGGTTGGGCAAATTGTTTGAAATCAGCCGGACTCAAACATCCGCTCCAGCTATCAAAAATCTGCAGAACATCGGCGCCGGATTTTGCCTGCGCCTTTAAATAATTAATGGTTGATCCGGTAATCTTTTGCAGCAACTGGTGCGCAAGATCAGGTTGTGTAAAACAAAATTGTTTTGCTTTTTCCCAGGTCTTACTTCCCTTGCCCTCAACCATATAGCATAGGATTGTGAAGGGCGCGCCGGCAAATCCGATCAGGGGAACCCGGCCATTCAATTCCTGTTTTGTAAGAGATAAAGCCTTCGTTACATAGCTCAATTTTTCTTCAACGCCTTCTGTAATTAATGCGTCAATATCTTTTTGATTTTTAATCACATTTGGTAATGACGGACCCTTGCCTTCTTCCATTAAAACCTGCATTCCCATGGCCTGTGGAATCACCAGGATATCAGAAAAAATAATCGCCGCATCCACACCTATTTTATCTATCGGCTGCAAGGTTATTTCTGTGGCTAATTCCGGTGTTTGCACGCGGGTGAAAAAATCATATTTTGCCCTCAGTACCATATATTCAGGCAAATACCTGCCAGCCTGCCGCATCATCCATACAGGAGGCCGCTCTACTTTTTCTTGCTTTAATGCTCTTAATAATAAATCATTTTTTAATGGTTGCATTTAGATAATTTTATTTTTACTAAAATGGTTAATGGCCGTCTTTAGGAGGTTTCCTTTACCGGGGTTATCTGTGATATGAACGAATTGTTGCGTATAATTTTTTACTTCCCGGGCTGTAGTTGAACCAATCGCAAAAATTTGCGCTTTACCGGTGACTTCATTTGTGGAGAAAAAACTTCGAACAGCACTTGGACTAAAAAATAATATACCATCATATTGTTTTGACAAAACCTCCGGTATTTCTATTGTTTTGTAAACGGTGATTTCTTCTACCTCAATTCCGTTATTTCTTAGTTTCTCAGGCAACTCATCTCTTCTCTGATCACCACAAAAAAAGATGATTTTTGCCGGAGAATTTTCAATGATCCTTTCTGCAAGATCGCCACCATAATAAGCTGTATCTATTATATTTCCTTCCGGGAAAAGTTCTTTTACGATCATTTTTGTAGCGTTTGCAATGCAAAAGATCTTCCAGGTAGTTTTTGGTGAAATATATTTAGCGACCATATTAACGGCATTGCTGCTGGTAAAAACTACGGTAATATCCAGAAGAGAAAGTTCTTTTATCCTTCTCTGCATTTCTTCGTCCACTATTTCTTCTGTTCTTATAAAAGAAACTTCTTCAATGGAAATACCCTTATTCGCCGCATCACTTTTGAGTGCCTGGCTCAGAGGTCCTGTGCTTAATAGTTGAATTTCATTTCTATGCATTTCTGATACTATAAATTATTTCCTGTACATCTTTATTTTGCAAAAATTCATGGGCAGTAACGATTCCCAAATCAGCACCCTTTTCAATACTTATTTTCTTTTCAATCTCTATTTTTTTCTTTCCATCCGGACTACAGACGTTTCCTCTAAAAACAATCATGTCCTTTTCAATCGTTGCCAAAGCACTGATTGGAGTGGAACATCCTCCTAACAAAGCTCTCAAAAAATCACGTTCAATTGTAGTGCATAGATGCGTATTAAAATCGTTCAGTGCATTGCACGCATCAAAAGTAAAAGCATCATCTTTTCTGCATACGATCGTAATGGCGCCTTGTGCCGGTGCGGGTAACATCCAGTCAAGATCTATTGAATTTTCCGGACGAAGGCCGATCCTTTCTAATCCTGCTGCTGCGAAAATGGCCCCGTTCCAATTATGTTCGTTTATTTTACGTAATCGTGTGTTGACATTTCCTCTTATATTTTCGATGCTGTGACTGGGATAGCGATGCAACCATTGTGCTTTACGCCGCGTACTACTCGTGGCAATTATGAGAGGTGTTTCATTTGCCAAACTAAAGGCAGCACTTGCCTCGGAAAGTGAATCTTTTTTATAAACTAAAATATCTTTAAAAGATGCCCTTTTTAAAACAGCAGCTTGTTGAATTCCCTCTGCCAGGTTAGTGGGCACATCTTTCAAAGAATGTACGCCGATATCAATATGATTATTGATGAGCGCAATATCAAGCGACCTGGTAAAAATTCCCTGTACGCCTATTTCGTATAGAGGTGTGATCGTGTTCACATCGCCTTCACTTTTAATAAAAACTAATTCCGATGCGACTTTATTTTTTGCCAACAGAGTTTGTACAAGGGTAGCCTGCCAAACAGCCAACGTGCTGTCGCGGGTTCCTATCTTAATTATTTTATTCAATTTATTAAAATTTTTCTGCACCGGTCTTCTCCCTCCTGGACTGATTTGAAAAAGAGATTTCTTTACTATTGTTTGGCCTGCCATTCACATTGCTTTGGTATTGGTTGTTTAATCGCTTGCGATACCATTCCAGCAATTCCTCTATGGTAGCCTTAATGACGGACATCGCCTTTGGAATTTCAGATTTTCTGAGGGTTATGGTGTTATCCAATATCATTGAAATTTCATCTACATTTAGAATGGACATTCCTTCTAAGTTTTTTAAAGCAGGATCCACATTCTTAGGGACAGAAAGATCAAGTATTAAATGTGGTTTCGGGTTTGTAAAAAGAGAGGCGAACAGAAGATAGTTTTCAGAAGCGGTACTTACAATGATTATATCTGCTTCATTTACGGCTATTGCAAGCTGATCGTAAGGAATAAACTTCCCTTCACATTTTTCTGCCACCACCAGCGCTTTTTTATCGGTGCGATTGGTAAATAAAAGGGATGCGCCTGGTAAATAGTCTTTCAAGTTTTTCCCAATACTACTTCCAAATTTTCCTGTGCCGACAAGTAGAATTTTTTTATTGTTGAGGTCTGCAATTTTTTCTTTAATAATTTTAATGGCAGCATAAGAAACGGATAAGGTTCCGGAGCTTAATTTGGTGGTGGTCTTGATTTCTTTTGATGCCTGCAGCGCGTAATTGATCACCCGGTCCATAAAATTATTAATACAACCATTCTTCCTTGCTTCTTTCACGGCATGTTTTAACTGAGACAGAATTTCATAATCTCCAATTATTTGTGAATCTAAACCGGCAGCAACTTTAAACAAATGTTCTATTGCCTCAGTTTCGCAATATTGATACCCATGCTCTATAAAATCCTGCATGTTTCCATGAGTGTGCACGCAAAGCATTTCTATAAGCTTCTCAGGATGTGCACAAATTCCATAAATTTCTGTCCTGTTGCAGGTAGAAAGCACCAGGCACCCGGGAAAATTTTTGGAAACTGCAGCCTGTAATAATAACGTTGCTTGCTCTGGTAAAAGATAAAACTTGCTGCGAATACTAATATCACTTTTACGATAGTTGATACCTGCTACACAGAAATGATTTAGAAAATTTGGGTTGGGATTTAAATTAATCATAAGGAATTGCAAAAGTATTATTTGAAAGATGTTATGATGTCATTAGAAAGTCATAAAATGCTTTATAGTGAATTGTTTTGTAAAAGGATATGAATTTTAGTCATAACATTTTTTATCATGCTGTCGCAATACACCAAATTGAATTCGTAAATTTCCTCGGGTGAATACATTTTTTCTATATGAGTGCGAAGCATTAATTTGGCCCTGTTCAATCTTACCTTAACATTGGTCTCAAGAATATCTAATACTGCAGCTGTTTCTGAAACACTAAAACCGCCAAGCTCCCGCAGGGTAAAAACAATTTTGTAATTGGGTGGAATATTTTGAAGAGCATATTCAATTACATATTTCAGTTCTTTATTCATCAGATTCTTTTCGTTGTTGTCCTTTTGTTGAAACATAGGATTTGAATTATCTATTTCATATTCCTCTACGGGAATTTCATTCTTGAAACTAAATTTTCTTCTCTTTTGGTAACAATGATTGAGCATTATTCTTGTAAGCCATGTCTTATAAGAAGAACGCTTTTCAAATTTTGCCAGGTTGAAGTAAGCGCTAACATTGGTTTCCTGCATAAGGTCTTCGGTATCCTGGTGGTTGTAATTGTAAGTCCGCCCAATTTTATAAAGCAACGAATTATAACGCCTGATGAGTTCTTCATACAGTTGCGGCTCCGTTTGCAGAATTCTGTGAATGATCTCAGTATCAGAGTATTCCTGAAATGATTGTTTATTTATAATTTTCATGAATGTTTTATTTTTATATCCATCCTGACTTAATAGCCTTGTTATATTAGTAAACTGATTCAATTATCCGGCATTAAAATCCGCACTCATAAAAGGTTTTCACTAAATACTTCCCTAATTGATTGCTCCGCTGCATTCAGTCTATTATAATTTTAAAATCATTTTTGTCCGCAATCTGCTTCCGAAATGTATAGGCTTGGTATTTTTCTTCCTGAACTATTTGTGCTGTTTCAATATTTTAGAAGATATTCCTTGTTACTATGATTATACAACTTCTTTAATATAGAGTGGGCAAACTTTTCAAAAGTTACAGTATTGCAAAAGCCTTGTTTAAAAAAATCTTATGAGCAAATAAAAATTCCATTTCTTCCCTCTGAAAATGTTTTTAAAATTTCGCGATAAATGATCGAAATGATTTCCTGTGAAAGGATAACTTTTAAATTCACTCATTTTATTTTGTTATCCGCTTACCTTTGCAAAAATTAAAAAAAGAAAAAATGCCCTCAGCAGTAAAAGGAATTTTATTAATGAATTT
This sequence comes from Chitinophagales bacterium, assembly GCA_038235345.1. Classification (GTDB taxonomy): domain Bacteria; phylum Bacteroidota; class Bacteroidia; order Chitinophagales; family Chitinophagaceae; genus Ginsengibacter. Next base: position 2,383 of record JBBSUB010000095.1, on the reverse strand, counting down.
GGGTTCTCCGGATTCTACACAGGTAAAGGATTTAAGAAAGTATCTTGATGAGTTTCTAATGGATGAAAGAGTGATTGATAAACCCTGGATCTTGCGTGCTTTGTTGGTGAAAGGAATTATTGTTCCCTTTCGGGCACCTAAATCCGCTGAGGCTTACAAGGCCATCTGGACCGATGAAGGATCTCCCTTAATCGTGTTAAGCAGACGGTTGCAAGAGGCTTTGCAGGAAGAAATTGATGAGCCGGTGGAACTTGCCATGCGCTATGGAAGTCCTTCAGTCGAAGAAGGTTTTGAAGCATTATTAAAAAGAAATCCTTTGATCGAAGAAGTAGTTGCTGTGCCCCTCTATCCGCATTATGCAATGTCCAGTTACGAAACAGCAGTCGAATATGCAAAGGAAATTTATCGAAGGAAAAAATATTCTTTCAAGCTGACTTTTGTAGATCCTTACTATGATAATCCTGAATATATACAGGCGCTTTCAGAAACGATGAAGCCTTTTTTAAACCAACCTTTCGACCATATTTTATTTAGTTATCACGGTATTCCTGAACGTCATATTCATAAAAGTGATATTACCGGAAGTCATTGTCTTCATTCAAAAGATTGCTGTGAAGTGGCGTCTCCGGCTCATAAGTATTGCTACCGGCACCAGGTTTTAACCACCACAAAACTCGTGACCGAACTTTTACAGATTCCAAAGGATAAATATAGTATCTCCTTTCAGTCGCGCCTGAACAATAAATGGCTAACTCCCTTTACCGATTTCAGATTGAAAGAATTACCCGCCGAAGGCATAAAAAATTTACTTGTTCTATGTCCGGCATTTGTTAGTGATTGCCTGGAAACCCTGGAAGAAATAGCTATAAGCGGTAAAAAAATATTCATGGATGCAGGTGGTGAATCTTATTCAATGATCCCCTGCCTTAATGTAAGTCCTTTGTGGGTGAAGACTCTGGCGGGATACGTGAAGAATTGATTCATTTTAAATTATCAATAAAGAATCATTTTAAACAATTAGAAAAGGAATTTATCCACTAAACTAAAAACGCATCATTTACCATTCATCTCATGTATTTCTACATTAAAGCTCTTCATATCATTTTTGTAATTACGTGGTTTAGTGGACTTTTCTATATCGTCCGGTTATTTGTATATAGCGCAGAAGCGAACATGAAACCGGAACCCGGAAGGACAATTATTCTGGACCAGTTAGAGATTATGAAAAAGCGGTTATGGTATGGAATTACCTGGCCTTCCGCTATTCTCACTTTTATTTTTGGTATATGGATCGGCATCTTGTATGGAAGTTTACCCGCCTGGCTTTTAATAAAACTGTTCTTTGTATTGGGCCTTTTCATTTATCATTTTAGCCTGCATAAAATTTTCAAACAGCAACAAAAAGAAAATTTTCGCTGGTCTTCACAACAGTTGAGAATATGGAACGAAGTGGCCACCATATTTTTAATTTCTATTGTGATGCTTGTAGTTGTAAAACAATTACTTAGCGTCGTGTGGGGATTAGTAGTATTGATTATGTTTTCATTTTTACTTTTAGCGGCTATTAGATTGTATAAAAAATTCCGGAAGAGTTAAAAGACACTCAAGATGAAAATTCTGCTTTAAAGGAAAGCAGGCGAAAGGATTATTAGCCAGGCGAAAAACCCAGATGATTTCCACCTATGATCATAAAGTGGAAGAGTATTTGAAATGCATTAAGTAGCTACAATACTTTCATTTTTTAATTAAAATAGCATACGATAAAATAAAATTTCTATTCTGCTATGTTGATTTTCATAAAATAGTATATTTATGTACACGCTTATTTTAAACGACCGACAGCATGAAAAGATTCTTATTTTTTACGTTCATTATATCATTGTTATGTTCCTGTTCTTCTACTAATTATTATGTGGTAAGGCATGCAGAACGAGTAGATAACAGCAGAAATTCAGCTTTGTCTGCTGCGGGCCTAAAAAGGGCGGAAGATTTAAAAGATACCCTCTTATCAAAGAAAATAGATTTGGTTTATGTTTCAACTTTCATCAGGACGCAGCAAACAGCCCAACCAACAGCAACTGCCAAAAGTCTCCCTCTTATTATTTATAAACCGGATACAACCGCCGGATTCATTTCTCACCTTAAAAAGATTAAAGGAAAGAGTGTGCTTGTGGTCGGGCATTCGGATACTGTTCCGGAAATTGTAAGTGGTCTTAGTCATCAGGCAGTAGCCTCTATACCAGACAATGATTTTGATAATCTTTATATAATCACCGTTCGAAATTTTTTAGGTACTCACCGCAAGCTTTTGCACCTCACGTATGGTAAACCATCACCCTGATAATCGGTTATGATTTTAGTTTATTGCTTTTAATGAATCTAT
>JBBSUB010000094.1:0-15237 GCA_038235345.1 Chitinophagales bacterium | reverse complement strand
GGAAAGGACCCAATGGCGGGAATGAAAATGTAATCAATCAATTTTTATAAACATCAAACAAACAAACAAATGAAACATTTAATGAAAATGCTCCTCCCCGTAACAGCCATTTTTTTATTGACCGCTTGTGGTTCTAATGAAGCGAATAATGAAAATGTGAAAGGAACTGACTCTGTTGTCAGAGAAGAAATGCCCCTAGGCCAAAATGGTAAAGCGATTATTAATAATGGTGATTTAAACGCAGTATATGAACAATATGCAAAGTTAACGGATGCCTTTACCAAAGGTGATATTGCTAATGCAAAACTGGCTGCAAATGCTATTGAAGTTGGCGCAAAAGAATTAGATGGCGGCCAGGCAATAGCCTCTTCCGCTGCTACTATAGTAGGGGCAGATGATATTGAAGTTCAACGAACGGCATACTTGAAAATGAGCACTGACCTGATTGCGCTGGTGAAAAGTTCGGGGATGAAAGAAGGTGAATTATATGTAGAACATTGTCCTATGGCCTTCAATAATGCAGGTGGGTCCTGGATCAGTTCCAATAAAGAAATCCGCAATCCATATTTTGGAGATAAAATGATGACATGTGGTGAAGTAACGGAAACAATTAAATAGTAAAAGGTGGAAGGCTGTAGATAGCTACATAACTCTGCAGTCTTCATTTCCTTTTTGAATTGAATACTTAAAAATAGTTGGAATGTGTGTATTAATATATAATTAAACAGGAAAATTACCAGAAGATTTTATTAGATTACAAAGATGTTCTTGATATTTAAAAACATTAATACATAAATACCATGGAAAAACCAAAACAAAAACCAATTGCCATTATTGGCGCCGGAATCGCCGGTCTGACTGCAGCAAATTACTTGAAAGGTAAAAATGTTCCCTTCATTCTCTTTGAATCTGGAGATAAAATTGCAGGACTTGCTGCCAGCTTTAAGGATAAAGATGGTTTTAGCCATGATTTTGGTGCACATTTCGTTACCAACCGTTTGGCAAATGCTATTGGGGTAGGTTCTGAATGCCGTGTGGTAAAGCATTATGGCGAAGCAGTATGGCTCAAAGGAAAAAGTTACAATTATCCGTTTGGATTGATCCAGATTCCCCGGATGTCTGTTAGCTTTCTTAAATCCAAAATAAAATCCTTTAACAATAAACACACGCCGGAGTCTGCGGCTGAATGGTTTTCCATGCATTTTGGGCCTGCTATTTCTGAGGAAGTTGCATTGCCACTTCTTGAAGCCTGGTCAGGAGCAGCGGCAGATCAGCTTTCCCCTTCTGTGGGAGAAAGTCTGCCCGGAAGCATCCTCAATACTTTGTATTTAAAAATGGCCAGTATCGTCACAGGACGGGCTGTTTCATGTGGTTATAATCGTGAAATGCCGGAAAAGCCATCTGTATATCATGTTTATCCAAATGGCGGAATTTCCACCTTATGTACAAAACTTGCAGAGGGGCTTGAAGATTCAATTAAGTTGCAATCTCCTGTTGAAGAAATCATTATGGAAAATGAAAAAGTGAAGGCGGTCCGTGCTAAAGGAGTTATATATGAGGTCTCCGCCGTAATCAGTACAGCACCTGCAAACATTCTAGCTAAATTAGTGAAAGGCACAAATGCTTTAGAAGGTGCATCGAAGTTTCGATACCGCCCGATGGTTTTTGTCAATTTGCGTTTAAAGGGCCGCAAACTTCTGTCTGATACAGTACTTTGGTTTCCTGAAAAGAAATATCCTTTTTTTCGCCTGACAGAAGTCACGCGCTCCATGCCCTGGCTGGCACCGGAAGGTAAATCGATTATTACTGTGGATATAGGTTGTCATAAGGGAGATGAATATTGGTCCATGGATGAAGAGAAATTGACTCAACTATGTCTGGATCATCTTGAATCCGTGATTCCTAATATTAGACAAATTTTTATTGGTAGCGATGTTATCAGGACCCCAATTGCGTACCCTATATTTCTGAAGGAGTATGAAAATGAAAGGGTGCAATTTGAAGAATCAACAAATGTTGAGAATCTTTTAAGCATCGGAAGAAACGGAGAATTTGCCCACCGGTTTATGGAAGATGTGTATTGGAGAACCAGGAAAAAGGTAGATGCATTGATCAAAACTTTATAAAGTGCTAAAAGATGGCACTTTACAAAAGGGCAAATGATGATTATAGTGCAAACAAGTCCGGGAATGAGATCAATTTTGGTATAATTATTTTACTTTATATCATTTGAAAGTTAGGAAGTAATTGAAAGGGAAAAAGAAATAATCAAATATTTGCAGTTTGAATCGGATAGACATTTTTGATATCTCCCAGAATAGTGAAAATAAATAATTCTTTGGTTGAAAGTATTTATAAATTCCTTAAATTTCATACATTTTATCTGTAATTGTGTAACAATATACGCTTCCATCAATCGTAACTTTGATGAAAGAAAATAAAAAAAATATGAAAACAATAGAAGTAAAAACAAACATTATGTGCGGTTCCTGTATAGCAAAAGTAACCCCTGAATTAAATGAAACTTTTGGGAAAGATAACTGGAAAGTGGATACCCAAAATCCAAAGAAAATCCTGACTGTTTCATCAGAAGATGCCAACGAAACCGACGTAATTAAAGCAGTTGAAAAGGCAGGTTACAAAGCCGAAGCATTAAATAATTAAATTGCCCATTAAAAATTAGCAAAAAAGCAATTTCTGAAAAACTGACTAAAAGAATGATTAATGACTGACATAAAGAATTATTGGAACCGCGCAATCTCTTTTGAACAATATGTAAAAGACATAGAAGATGAAATTCTTTCTGATAAGAATCTGGAGTTCAAGCCTTACTTTGAACTAAACAAGAAAAGAATGGATCGTATATTAAACACTTACCTGGTCAAAGAAGCTCAGATGAAACAATTTGACGGGCTGAATTATTCGGGAAAACTTTTAATTATTACGGAAGGTTGGTGTGGAGATGCGGCGCAAAGTCTGCCGGTTATTTACCGGTTTTTTGAGAAATTTCTGGAGATAAAAATAGTGTATCGCGATCAGAATGAAGACTTAATGAATCAATATCTTACCAATGATTCAAAATCGATCCCCATCGTATTGATTTTGAATGAGGATAAGGAAGTAGTTGCACATTGGGGGCCGCGGCCGGAATTTGGAAATGAGCTGTTTCGCCATTATAAAAATAATGAGGAAACGTATCCTAAAGAGAAATTAATGGAAGACATGCAAATGGCATATAATAAAGATAAAGGTGCAGCTATTATAGAAGAAATGATTAAAACGATTGCGGCGGTTCGAAAGAAAACACCTATCAAAAACAATATTTAGTTTTTTGGGCATGATTTTTATATTTATAAATCGGTAGCGGAATTAAAATCTACCAGTACAATTCATTCATGAAGAAATTTAAATCTATACAACTTAAAGCAGCATTTCTTTTAATTATATTTTCTATGAATACAATTATTGGATTTGCCTGTGCTGTGGGGTTCGATATGGGTTTTGATTCAAATCATCATGAAAAAGAAGTAGCAGATATATCGATCCATGTACATGCAGATGGTGAGCAGCATCAGCATCACAACGAAATTAAAAATCACCACGAAGAAACAGACAATCAACTTCATAAAACAACCGAACAGGAAGATAATTGCTGCCATGATAAAGTAACGCAAATCGCCCAACAGGATAAAGCAATTGCACCAACCATAAGTATAATAAGCCCGGTTTTCTTTACAACTTATATTGGATCATTCTATGAAATAAACCTTGGCTCAACATTAAGAGATTCACACATCAGATATTTTGTCCGGAGCCACCATCCCCCGATACCGGATATTCGAATAGCCATTCAGAGCTTTCAAATATGATTTAATGGTAGAGTATTTCTGTCCCGGAATTTTCGGGCACTGTAATTATTTTATACAACATTAAATTATTAAAAATGAAAAAAGTATTTCTTTTGGTTGCTCTTATAGCAACCGCTTTCACACAACAATCTTTTGCGCAACTTGTCCCGAACTATCGGGAGGATACAACCAATCAAGCTCAGTTATCACAATTACTCAACGCATATTACCAGGTTAAAAACGCTCTAATAGAAGGTAATTCAAATACGGCAGCCTTAAAGGCAGAGACATTTTTAAAAACAGCTAATGGTATCAGCAACCGGACCATTCCGGAAGGGAGTCGTAATGCTCTTGTAAAAGACGCCGGTGTTATCTCTGAGAGCAAGGACATAAAAAAACAAAGAGAAGTTTTTGCTAATTTTTCTACCAATATGTATGCATTGGCTAAGTCTTTAAAACTCACGACTGAGCCAATTTATTACCAATATTGCCCCATGAAAAAAGCTTATTGGCTCAGCAGTGATAAGGCAATTAAAAACCCTTATTATGGAAGTTCTATGCTTACATGCGGAAAGGTTACAGAAACCATACAATAAATCAACAACAAACCATTAAATTTTAAATCAAAAGAAATGAAAAATATAATTTTTGCCATTGCAATTAGTGCAATCTCATTGACTGCCTGTAACAGCAGTAACAATAAATCAATTGAATCAACTAAAACAAATGATCAACCTGCGGCAAGTGTGGAAACTGTTTCGGCATCTTCCTCACCGGTCAGTGGTCTTTTGCAGACATACCTGAAAATGAAAAATGACCTGGCAAAAGATGATGATAAAGGTGCCGCAGATGCGGGTACCCAAATGCTTAAAGCATTGAATGATTTTGATAAATCATCTTTAAAAGAAGCAGATAAAAAAGATTTTGACGATATAGCAAATGATGCCAAAGAGCATGCTGAACATATCGGAATGAACGCAGGAAAAATCAAACACCAACGGGAACATTTTGATATGCTTAGCAAAGACATGTACGACCTGGTAAAGAAATTTGGCGCAGGTGAAAAAATATATGTGGATTTCTGCCCGATGTACAACGACAATAAAGGCGCAACCTGGCTTAGTGAAACCAAAGAAATTAAAAATCCCTATTTCGGAAAAGACATGAACACCTGCGGCGAAGTGAAGGAAGAACTACAATAAAATTTTAAAGATAAAATAGCAAACAACCTTATGAATCGTTTAAAAAAAATATTGTTTCTTCTACTTGTCGTATTTTTTGCTATTCAGTTTATTCAACCTGCCCGGAACACAAACGGGCAGGTTTTACCGACTGATATTTCTAAAGTAGTTTCCGTTCCGGAAAATGTGCAATCGCTTTTGCAAACAGCTTGTTATGATTGTCATAGCAACCAGACCAATTATCCATGGTACACTTATGTGCAGCCGGTTGGATGGATTTTGCAAAATCATATTACCAATGGTAAAAAAGAACTCAATTTTAATGACTTTGGTTCTTATTCAAAAAGAAGACAGCAGAGTAAGCTGAAAGCTATTGCAGGCCAGGTGAGAGATGATGAAATGCCCTTATCTTCTTACAGATTAATGCACGAAAAAGCCAGGCTTAATAAAGATGAAAAAGCAGCATTAATTAATTGGGCAAATAACACAAAGGATAGTCTGTCATTAAAAAATTAAACTCATGATAAAGAGGATTGGAAAAGGAATGATAAGTGTTTTAAAAGCTGTATTCATTCCTAAAAAGAAATGTTGCCAATAATATCAAAATAAAATAAAAAATGATTAAAATAATTCTGTCTGCCCTAATGCTTTGCAGTTCTGCATTTGCTTATTCGCAACATGATATGAAGAACATGCCGGGTATGAAAATGCCCGATAAAGCAAAATCGGCACAGGTTAAAAAAACCGAAGAAAAAGGCAAGACAAAAACAATCTCAACGCTATCTTCTCAAAAGAAAGAAATAATGCCTCTGGCAAAGGATACAGTTCCTTCTAATAAGCACACAATGCCGATGCCTGCACATGCGCCGGATGAAAAAATGACCATGTCTAAGGAAGATACCGCTATGATGTCAACAACGCCGGATAATTCTTTTGAAACCGTAAATTTAACACCGGGCAAAACTGTCCGCTACGACTTATATGTAAGAGATACGATCGTCAATTATACAGGTAAAAATAAGCGCGCCATCGCCGTCAATGGAAGCATTCCTATGCCTACATTGTATTTTACTGAAGGTGATACCGCTGAAATCTATTTACATAACCAACTTAAGAAAGAGTCTACATCTTTCCATTGGCATGGTGTGTTTTTACCCAACCGGTTTGATGGAGTTCCTAACCTGACCACATCAGTAATACCTCCTGGCGCTACACATCTTTACAAATTTGCTATTGTACAAAATGGAACTTATTGGTATCATTCGCATTCCGGCCTTCAGGAGCAATTAGGGATGAACGGCGCGTTGATATTTAGAAAAAGGGATGAAAAGCCTATGAAAGAATATACAGTTGTTTTAAGCGAATGGACGGACGAAAAGCCCTCTGAAGTTTCACGCAGGTTGAGAACAGCCAATGATTGGTATGCCATTGAAAAAGGGAGCACACAAAGCTATGCAGAAGCTATAAAAAAAGGCTACTTTAAAACGAAAGTTGTCAACGAGTGGAAGCGGATGAAATCAATGGATGTCAGCGATATCTATTACGATCGGTTTCTTACAAACGGAAAACCGGAAAATGAAGCTTCACAGTTTAAAGCGGGCGATAAAGTAAAACTACACATTGTCAACGGGGGCACATCCACCTACTTTTGGCTACAGTTTGCCGGTGGAAAACTAACAGTAGTTGGCAATGATGGAAACGATGTGGAACCCGTTGAAGTGGATAGACTGATTGTTGGAGTCGCGGAAACATATGATGTGGTTGTAACCATTCCGCAGAACATGAGTTATGAGTTCAGGGCAACTGCGGAAGACCGTAGTAAAGCGACTTCACTGTGGCTTGGTAGCGGCATGAAAATGAAAGCGCCCGTATTGCCGCCTTTGAAATATTTTGAAGGAATGAAGATGATGAACGACATGATGAAAATGAATGGCGACATGAAGGATATGGGCATGGACATGAGCCTGCAGCAGATGGACATGAATAATGTGATGTATCCCGAAATAACGGGTTATGGAAAAGGAGATGTAATGAGTGAAATGAAGGATATGAAAATGCCTGCCCGGCCATCAGACGGGGATACCTCTCAATCAAACAGTGATGAAATGAAAGGTCATGACATGAAGAACATGAAGGCAAACTCCCCTTCTCCACTAGTGGAGAAGGGGTTGGGGGATGAGGTTACCCTTAATTATGCGATGCTTCGTTCTCCTGTCAAAACTAACCTGCCTGATGTACACACCAAAGAATTACATTTTGTGTTAGAAGGAAATATGAACCGTTATATATGGACAATTAATAACAAAACCGTCAACGAATCAGATAGGATATTAATTAAAAAAGGAGAAAACGTACGCATAATTCTTACTAATAATTCCATGATGCGACACCCTATGCATTTGCATGGACACGACTTCAGAGTATTAAATGGCCAGGGCGATTATGCACCTTTAAAAAATGTAATAGATATAATGCCGATGGAAACCGATACGCTTGAATTTGCAGCCACAGAAAGTGGTGATTGGTTTTTCCATTGTCATATTTTATACCACATGATGGCCGGCATGGGCAGAGTTTTCACGTATCAAAATTCCCCTGTAAATCCGGAATTGCCTGATACGGCAAAAGCAAAAAGAGATTTTAGAAAAGATAACCGCATGATACATCCAATGGCCTCCATCGGTTTGGAAAGTAATGGAAGCGATGCGAAATTTATGTTGGCGGGTAACCGGTATGAATTGCAGGGATTGTGGCATTTAGGCTTAAAGCCGGAACATGGTTACGAAGCTGAACTTAATTTTGGACGATATATTGGAAAGATGCAATGGCTGTTTCCTTACGTTGGTTTCGATTATCATTATAAGAAAGTGGGAAATGAAATAGAGAAAAATTCCTTCGGGCAAATTAGTGATAAAAATAACCGGCAAACGGTTGTTGCAGGTGTGCAATATACTTTACCGATGTTATTAGTTGCCGATGCCCGGATAGATGCAAAAGGGAAATTCCGTTTCCAATTGGGCCGCGAAGATGTGCCGGTATCAAGTCGTTTGCGTTTTAATTTTATGGTAAATACGGATAAAGAATACGCTGCGGGATTCAAATATATTTTGAGAAAATGGTTTGCTTTATCTACGCACTACGACAGCGATATGGGCTGGGGAGCAGGTGTAACACTCATTTATTAACCTGTAAAAAAAGGGTAAGGATACAATTTATTCAATGCATTTTCAACATTCTAAAAAAAATATATGAAAAAGATATTTCTTCTCCTTGTACTCTTCTGGGTCGCCCATCCTTCATTCTCTCAAAATAAAGAAATTGAAGACGTAAAATCAGTTCTGAAAAAATACAGTAATGCAGTCGAAAAATTAGACGTTTCAGGAACACAGAATTTATTTACAACCGATGCACAAATATTTGAATCCGGTGGAAGCGAAGGAAATTATGGGCATTACCTGGAACATCATCTTATTCCTGAATTTAAAGACTTCACCTCATTTAAGTATAGTAATTACCATGTTGATGTGCAAGTTGATGGTATATATGCTTTTGCTACAGAAACCTATAACTATACCATTGTTCTTGCAAAAGATAAAACAGAAGTAAAACGAAAGGGAGTAACGACATCCGTTTTAAAAAAAATAAACGGGAATTGGAAAATAATGATGAGTCATAATTCATCAAGAAAATAAAAGGGAACAGCCTGTTAGATTACTAATATCAGATTTTAAAAATTATAGGGAACAGTATGTTTACAATTAAAAAATGGGTTGGAAGTATTGCGTTGTTATTGCTGCCTGCTTCAGTTGTGACCGTTTCTTTTACGGGGTATTCTGGCTTGGAATTGGCACACAGTAAGGTATTGGATCCAAGGGTGAAAAGTTGTAAATGAAATCAATTATTAATAAAAATAATAAACCATGTCAAACAAAAACGATACAGTAAAAGAGTTTGAGCAATATGCCGAAGTAAAACTTAAAAATCATATTGCCGAACTAAATACCCGTTATGAAAATGAAAAACCAGATAAGGAAGTGTTGCGACAAGCGTATCAGGCACATCGCGAAATTTTCAATAAAGAATTGGATGAAAAAGTTCAATCTCTTTTATCCTCAGAAAGTAATGGCAGACTGATAGGAGATCTGGAAAATATAAAGGACACCTATCTCTCTAAACTTCATTTAAAAAATCAGTAACCAATTATTTTAATTATAAAACAAAAATTATGACAGGTTATCACACGTACAAAAATTGTATTGAAGCATGTTTAAAATGTGCAGCAATCTGTAACCATTGCGCTTCCGCTTGCTTACAAGAAGATGATGTAAAGATGATGGCAAAATGCATTCAGTTAGATATGGAATGTGCAGCTATTTGTTATGCATCAGCCCAGTTAATGAGCATGGGAAGCAGTAAAGCAAAAGAACTCTGTAAAATTTGTGCAGACATTTGCGAAGCCTGCGCTAAAGAATGTGCTACGCACAAAACGGAACATTGCCAGGAATGTGCTGAAGCATGTAAACAATGCGCGGAAGAATGCAGGAAAATGGCTGCCTGATGAAATTAGAGAAGCAGGTATTATCCTGCTTTCTTTTCTTATTTTTTAAAAAAAATATAATTATGGTAGTTAAAAATAATATGCATGACATGCAAAACATGCCCTACAAAAAGTTTTTATTAATGATACTGGTTTCCTTCATCTTCATGTATGGAATTATGTTTCTAAATATTGTGGAACTGAATCATTTTTATATCAGTATCAACCGGATTTATATGGCTTTATTGATGGCATCTGCTATGGCAGTAATTATGATGGCCATGATGTATAAAATGTATCCGGACAAAAAAAGAAACAATTGGGTAATGATAATCGGATTGGTAGTTTTTGCAATTACGCTTGCCGGAATAAGAACACAAACCCCGATAAGTGATGTGCAATATATGAAGGCCATGATACCACATCACTCTTCGGCAATATTGACGAGTGAAAACGCAAATATCAAAGACCCGGAAGTGAGGAAGCTGGCTGATGGTATTATAGAAGCTCAGGTGAAGGAGATAGCAGAAATGAAAGCGATTTTAAAAAGAATGGAGAAGTAAGATAAGGCAACAGCGCCTTCATAAATAAGATCAAAAAGCAATGCTCGATATTTTTTGCTTTTTTATGAAAGGAATAAAATTATATAGAATAAAAAAAATCTTTGAAAATTAAAATCATTTACGTTGAGATTTCTTCATTAATAATTTTAAAGAACCAATATGCCGCCTTTCTCACTTTCTATTACAATTATTCCGGCTATGGCCATATTGGCTGACATATTGTTGTATGTTTTTTTGCTGCGGCACACAACACAAAAAGGGATGTTCAACGGGTTTGTGATTACAACAATTCTCTGGGCATTTTTTTTCAACGTGACCTGGGAAATTCTTCAAATCCCTTTATTCAAAGGAGGTGTTTACGGGTGGCAGCATATCCTGTTTTGCATATGGGCTTCTGTGGCAGATGTCATCATGGTACTACTAATTTATTTTGGTTTTGCGTTGATCTATAAAAATGCACTTTGGGTTAAAAACTTAAATATTAAAAGGATAATACTTTTATTACTAACAGGTGGCGCAGGTGCTGTACTTACAGAAATAGAGCACTTGTCAATTGGGACGTGGAGCTATGCCGACGCCATGCCATTGATCCCGTTTGTGAATGTTGGGCTTTCGCCTGTGTTACAATTTATGATTTTACCAATGCTTATTTACAAGCTTTCTTTTAAGATGCTGGAAAAAAAAGTAGAATTCAATTAGTGAGCAATTAAAAACCATGATCAAAATCATACTAAATACAAATAAAAATTATTTTCCCGGCGCGGTAGTTGTGTACTTTTAAATATTAAATGAAAAAGATATTTGCCATATTATTCCTGGTACTTTACACGTCCAACTCATTTGCACTAACAGTAAATATTTATTATTACGGTGGAAAATACCCGGGATTGTCATTGGTAAATTATAGGATCGCTATACATTTAAGTTGCGGCACACACACTTTTTCTTCTACAGGGCGCTATTCAGATAAAATTATTTGCGCCAAAGCCGGTAAGCATAAAACACTTCAGCAATATTGGGTAAGCCCCAATTTTTCAGACTTCACAGTACCGTAATTTTTTCTTAGTCTGGCTTTTTTGTATCCGCAACTTTCTACACCTGACAATCATTATTCTCCATCAGGTTTTATAGAGGTTATTCCACCATAAATAAAGCTTTTATTTTTACTTAGCGGATTTAATATTCTTTTCGCCACCAAAAAGGCCGGAATTAATAAATACACTTCATTATTCAGAATAAGAAAGTCATAATATGGCTTATTATTATTTTGCTCTTATAATATTTCATTTTCCTTTTGTTGGTATTCTTTTCTTATTAAAGAACTATTTTAAACATCCTTCTAAATTCTGCAATCATGAAAAAGTTAAAACCCCTTCCTCTAATGTTTAAAGTTTTTTTCTTTTTTTTAGGTTTATGTCTTTTTAATAATATCACCAAAGCACAGTCCAGTTCATGGCAAGTACCAAAAGCAGCAGCTGAACTGAAAAATCCGGTTGCCAGCAATTCAACTTCCATAAAAAACGGTAAGACTCTATACCAGTCTTATTGTGCATCGTGCCATGGAAAAAATGGAAAAGGTGACGGCCCGGCAGCAACTTCTTTGCATCCTAAACCCGCTGACTATACCTCAGCATCTATTCAGGCAGAAGCTGACGGCGCTTTATTTTATAAAATTTCCGAAGGCCACCCCAATACAGCGATGCCTCCGTTTAAAGCAGTTTTGCATCCTGAGCAAAGATGGGCGATCATAAATTATATAAGAACGCTTGCCAAAAAATAATAAAATTGTTCACATTTATATTAAAATGTTATGCAAACTTTAAACAAATTATTGCCGCGCTTGTTGGCGATTTGCCTCTTATCAGCGCTATCAATTAGCGTTAAAGCACAGGATTCAACCACCCTTGCCGAGCCTTTACAGGCAGTCCAAATGCCTAATTCTCCCAATCCCGGATCGCAAAGTTTTTTATTTACAGGCACAGCTTCCTCTATGTTTATGGCCTCTAAAGATGGAAATACGTTTGTGCCTATGACATTAATGCTTATGCCACTTGTAAAAATAAACAACAGGTTATTTTTGGAAAGCGGTGTAAAAATGAAAATACAGGACGATGGAAGTTTTGCTTTTGGACTTGAAGCGCTTAATTTGCACTATCTCGTAAATTCATGGTTGTCACTGCATGTAGGGAAATTTGCAGCACCCTGGGGAAATGTATTGGATATGTTTGGAGAGGGCTTTGTAAGCCGCTTTCCAGTTGCCCCGATCGGCTTATCAGATGACGGAATGGCGCCAACAGACCAAATAGGTTTCGGTGCGCAAGGAGGCTTTCAGGCAGGAATAGCTAAAATGCTTTATGAAGTGTATCTGACAAATGGCCCTCAATTAATTGTAAATGAAGACGGCACAGCAGATAAGATGACCGGTCACATGAGCTACGAATCACTAAAGGATAATAACAAGAACAAAGCGCTTGGCGGCAAGATAGGAATTCTACCTTTCTCCAATTCGTCGTTGCAGGTAGATGCTTTTGGTCAGTATGCAGCTCAAACAGGAAATTCCGGTTCTCAATATCAAAACATAAGCAGTTCATCTTACGGTGCCGACTTTAACTACTACAAAACATTTAACATCATTATGGTCAGGCTGATGGGACAATATGAAGAAACAAAAACCGGCAATGCAACTTATAAAGTAATAGATAATACAGGTACGAGCGATTATACTTTTAACAACAAAGGAAATTCATGGTATCTCGCCGGTACTTTACGTCCTACAGGTTCTTCAAATACAATTGTACAGGACCTGGAATTTGGAGCACGATATGCCCAATATGATCCTCCTAAAAAAGCTTTATGGGGAGGCGATCATTCCAAACAATTCACGTTGGATCTCACCTATTGGTTCACGTGGAGCAGCCAAATAAATTTAGGATATAACATTCAAACTGATGCAGGCACAAAATTGAACAATGAGTTTCTTATTCGCACATTATACAAATTTTAAAAAATATCAATCATGAAAAAGATATTGAAGCCCAAATCACTCTATATCCTTCTAAGTCTTTGCTTTATTATTACTGTTATCATACTCAACAGTTGCAAACCATCAGCATTAATAGCGGCCAAATCAGGAACTCAACTATGGTCAGAAAACTGCACTCGTTGTCATAATACTCCTCCGCCGTCCATCTATAGTGATGCACAATGGGAAGCTGTTGGTGAGCACATGCGCTATAAAGCGAATCTTACAGATCAGGAAGTGAAGAAGGTAGTAGCGTTTTTAAAATCTGCCAACTAAGAAAACCTACATTAACTCAGAGTCAATTTGACATAGAACTTAGAGAACGTAGAGGTGGTGATCAGTTAGGCCTTCAAAAATTAATTGCGTTGGATATGCAACTGACAGATCAAAATTAAAAGCGATTATTCAAACAATAAGATATTGGCGTATAAGTAATTTAAAATCGTGTGCAAATAACATAAAACCTAAGACAATAAGCCAAATGTATAAATAATAAAATTATATAATTAAACCCAAAAAAAATCAAACAAAATGAAAAATTTAAAAATTGTTTTAATAGCAGCCATCATGATGGCTCCTATTTTCACCCTGGCACAGAATCAACATCAATCAGCAAAAGAGATGATGAAAGATAAGCCCATGCAGGATTCCATAATGACCATGATTAGCGGTAATCCCATGATGATGAATAAAATGACAATGCATATCATGAAAAATAAAGAAGCGATGCATACCATGATGCAGCAGAAGGGAATGATGAAAGAAATGATGGATATGACCAGTAAAGACAGTACCATGTCCCGCAACATGATGAACATGATGATGCAGCATCCGGACATGATGAAGATGATGCAGAACATGATGCACCAAAAAGGAATGATGATGGAAGAAAAGAGTATGATGAATAACCATGATCATCCGGATATGAAGAAGCATTAAGGCATTCGGAAAGTGCGGTAGAATTTTATTTTTTTCATCAGTGTAAATTCAAATCTAATGTCTGAGCAATATTATCAAAAGTGCATGGATGCTTGTCTCACACCTGTAGCAGAAGAAAATCATGCGGCAGTTGCGTTTCCTAAAGAAAAGAACTTGCTTCAAAATCAGAAAACCGGAGACAAAGGGTTTAAGGAATCATCCTCAAAACACAAAGAAAATCCAGGTTATGCCAAAAGAAGCGTAATGGTCCTTCTGCCGCTTATTTTCTTGCTGTGGGCATGCAATAATCAGCCAGGAAAGCATTCAATGAATCAGACGAATGAATCTGAATGGTCTGCAAATTTTGATTCGGTAGGACAACAATTTCAGCATATTCGCGAAGCCTACGGAAGAGATAGTTCTGGATTATCGCCACAGTCGCAGATGATATTCCATAACATGGAAACCCTTTGGGCGCAAATGAGCCAGATGCGGGGAGGCAGCATGCAACAAACCGGAAAAAAGAATAACGATGGTATGATGGGAAATGGTGGAATGATGGGCCGTAAAGGTATGGGCGCAAATAGCATGATGGAGGGCAAGTCAATGATGCAATTTCATAACATGAATCAGCAAATGATGTCCTATGCGCAGGGCATGCACCAAATGATGCAGCAGTCGGGCAACAGCAGTATGGCATCCATGTATGGAGACATGGCGAACCGTATGCAAGAGATGATTTCAAAATTTTCACCGGTTAAAGGTGGGCCCCCGTCGTCTTCAGGAACTTCAGGAGACGCTCTTAATGGGGCATCGTTATTTGTCGCAAATTGTAGCAGTTGTCATGGCGCTGACGGATCGGGAATCAGAGGTGCTTTTCCACCACTAAATGGTTCATCAATTGTTCAGGGCGACAAAGGCTCGCTGATAAAAATACTTTTGCATGGATTGCAGGGGCAGGTAACGGTTAAGGGAGAGCAATATAATGGTACGATGCCCTCATTTGGCAACATACTTAGTGATGAGCAAATCTCTGCTACGTTAACCTATATTCGTTCCATGCCTGAAAATACAGCCGGTGCTGTTTCGTCAGAAGAAGTGAGTAAGGTGAGGAGTGAAACATCCGCTCGCCAGCAAGCATGGACACCAAATGAATTAGGGCTGAAAT
>JBBSUB010000093.1:0-15288 GCA_038235345.1 Chitinophagales bacterium | reverse complement strand
TAAAACGCGTGCATTTCAAATTTTTTAGGGCTGATGGAGATACAAACCCGGGTGATGTTCCGTGGGCTGTATCCCTACCGCCCACTTTCCACGCGATGATCCCACATTTCGAAATGCACTCTGTAAAATTTAATATGCCTGTGATATAGCCAAATATTTTTTGCTAATGAAAACGTCTTTTTTATTTTTTTTCTGGAATTTATTGCCCCATTACATTTAAATAAAAGTGCTCTTTCTTTTTATGATTTCCGGAAATAAACCTTTCATTTTATATTCGGTTGTTTATTTTTTTCCGGAAAATAAAGCGGAAATATCGGCTGCGGACAGCGCCGTGTTGTACAACCTGAACTGATCTAATTCCCCGTTTATGTTTCCCATCCAGCCATTGGCATCCTGGGCTACCTTACCCGGTCCACCGATTGTAAACCCAGTTATGTTTGAAAAATGCAATTTGCCCCTTGGAGCCCCGTTATCTTTTACATCACCGAATCCTGCAGGCAAAGCCGTAAAGGGTGCCCCATCTATGTATGTGATTAATTTTGAGGTGCCCTCATCGTAAGTAAAAGCGAGTTGATGCCATTGACCATTCAAAACTTTAGGCATTCTTTTGGTTCCCACATATTCAAACCATTGATCTAAAATATAAAGTTTGCCGGCAGCTAAATCTTCTGTACTTGGATTTCCCGCATCTTCAAATTCAAAGAATAGTTGAAGATTGGTCCAGCTATAACCTTTCGCATTTAAAGCAAAAGCGAAATTTGTTCCTGCTCCGGCCGGTTGAGGTTTCTTTTTGATCCAAAAAGCAATCGTGAAACTGGTCACATTTGCAAAATTATTTGCCTTACCATACTGAACATAGCTCTTGGAACCACCTTTAAAAGCTTTCCCACTAACCCCATCACTATATTCTATTGTATTATCTGCACCAAAGTTCGCCCTGGTGCTGTCCACTGAGGTACCATCGAAGGCGACATAGAATTCTAAAGGTCCCCCGGGAGGATTCGCATCTTTGGGATAATCCCCCATTTCAGGCCTGGATAATTTTTGACAACTTGTTCCTGCAAACAATATGACCAAAACAACCAGTATATTTTGAAAGATTTTATTGTTGTAATTCATGTGTGATAAATGTAATGGTGAAAAAAAATTAATAAACTGAATCTATTGAAAAAATCAATTAATAATCAGGATTTTGCTTTAATACTCCATTAGAAGCATCAATCGCTTTTTGTGGAATGGGGTAAAAACGATTTCTGTTAGTGTAACCCAGGCTTCCTAACGCAGCTTCGGCGTCACCCCATCTTACAAGATCATAAAAACGATAGCCTTCCATGGCGAATTCAAATCTTCTTTCGTTTTTAATAGCTGTACGCATCTGTGCCTGGTTTTGAAAAGTAATTTTAGGCAAGATATTACCATTGCCTCCACGCGCACGGGCTCTTATTTTTTCAACCATTTCAGCAGCAGTAACGCCGTCGCCCGTTTCATTGGCAGCTTCTGCCAGCATGAGTATCACATCTGCATATCTTAATATCCGGTGGTTGATCCAGGCGGCCTCTCCGGCATTATTAATCATACCGGTAAACGCGCGCATAGCAGGATCTGAGTACACTTTTTTATTCCAATATTTTCTTTGTATTCCACCATTTGCGCCATTAGGATCGTAAGGTGGAAGGGTAGCTCCATAACCACCCGTAGTTGGATCATCTGATTGTCCTGAAAATAAAATCGTTCCATTCCTTCTTGGATCCGAAGGCTCCCAGGCGTCTACTAAAACCTGTGTAGGTGTATTCCAACCCCAGCCAAGATTCCAGGCTGAGGTAGCACCTCCCTGGCGAATGTTTTGAGAAGTGCCCCAGGAGGATCCATTATTATTAGTGCGGTTAGGACCTACATTTGACTGCATTTCAAAGATGGATTCAGGACCGTTTTTGCCAGCTCCGCTTAAACCATCTTTCCATATACCTGCATAAGTGGAACTTAATGAATATTGACCGGAGGCTATAACCTGCCGGCATAAGGCCGCCGTTTGGCTCCAGTTTTTTCTGAACAATTGTGTTTGGGCCCAAAGTGTGTTTGCTGCCCCACTTGTTAAGCGGCCGGGAAAGGTACTCACTCCTGAAGCATTGTTCCAATTGGCTGGTAAATATTGTGCGGCCAGTGCCAGATCTTTATCAATTTGCTCGTAAATTTTGCTGGCCGGTGATTTTGGCTGAATGGCCTCCGCAGCTTTGTAAACCCGGAAGTTAAGCAATGGAACATCGCCATAATTTTTTACCAGTTCAAAATAAGCATACGCTCTGAAAAAGAGCGCTTCTCCAACATTGCGCAGAGAAGCAGGATCTGAGACCTTTAAGGAATCTGCTGTTTGGATCTGGGTATTGGCAAGATTGATCATGGCAAAATGATCGTTCCAATAAGTTTCAACGGCCCAACCTTCTTTAGAATAATTGAAATTTTCGAATTGAGCTGTAATTTCTGCTCCATCCGATAAACTGCTTCCTTTTTCCGCATCATCATCCCGCACACTATGAAAATCGATCCAAGGCAATCCGGAAAATCCGGCAAAATAACGTAAAGAAGAATACATGCCATAACTCTGGCCTTCCAGGCTACCTTGCTTTAAATCGTCAAGTGTTGCGGTAAGTGGTTTCCGCTCCAGAAATTTGGAGCACCCGGCAATCAATATCATTCCTGAAATAACGGCTATGGATGTCCATAGCTTTTGTTTCTTTATATTTTTAAATATCTTCATGGTCATATTTTTTTACTGTTAGAAAGTAACGTTTAATCCAAATGTAGTCACCACGGGAATAGCACCACCACCATTATCATAGCCAAATGATGTAGCGCCGCCACCGAATTCAGTTGTGTAGCCGTAATTATTTTTCCACGTTTTTGGATTTTGCACATTCGCATAAATCCGAAGAGATTTAATGCCTATACCTGATATCGTTTCACGACCAAAATTATAGCCTAATTGAGCATTTCTAATTCTGAAATAACTACCATCTTCAATGCTATATGTAGAAGCGAGATAATTTATTCTGTTTCCCTGGTTTAAAATGGGATCCCAATTTGAAGTACCCGGACCATGCCATCTGTCATTTTTAAAGGCAGGATAATTCACACGTTGGAAGGGACTTTCCAAACTTCCCCAATTTCTAAATATTTCGTTGCCATAAACTCCGCCCACATCTATAGTTAAATTGAATCCTTTATAATCCAATCCTATAGAAGTTCCATAAGTAAAATCCGGTGTTGGATTTCCGATCATCGTTCTGTCTTCGACAGTTACTTTACCATCACCATTAACATCCTTATATTTAAAATCACCAGGTCCGTAAGCCCCAAGTGCTCCCTGGTTTGGAGATTTCAGGACATCTGCATAAGACTGAAAAATGCCTTCTACGACATAACCATAAAAATAACCAATGGGCATTCCCACACTGGTTCTGCTGGTGCCGGAATTACCAATAGCAGCACTAGAAGGTAAATCCAATACCTTGTTCTTATAAGTGGTCAGATTACCGCTGAGATTTAGTGTCAGATCTTTACTTAGGTTTTGAGTATAGGTAGCTGAAAATTCAAAGCCGGAATTTCTCAAACTGCCTGAATTGGTCAGGCCATCAGATACACCTCCTGAACCCTGGATATATACCATCAGATCTTTTGTGGTTTTATTAAAATAATTCATTTCAAAGTGCAGTTTGTTTTTAAACATATTCATTTCTACACCTATTTCCTGCGCATGTACAGTTTCCCACTTTAAATTCCGGTCTGGCAGATAAGCCTGGGAATATGCATTATAAACAGTGGTGCCAAAAACAGCGTTAGCATTGTCTCCACTAGCTAACCCCGGATAAAATGGATAAGCATAACCGTAGGTACTTTGATTTCCTAATACTCCGATGGATCCTTTAATCTTAAGGAAATCAAATAACTGCTGATTTTCCATAAAAGATTCTTTAGTAATATCCCAGGCAGCGCCGACAGCCCAGAAGATTTGATTCCGGTGTGCAGGTGATATTTGTGAAGAAGCATCATTGCGAACAGAGGCATTAAAATAGTATTTGTTTTGATAGTTATAAATAGCTCTCGCCAGCATTGAAACAGTTGTGTATTCGCTTTGGGAAGAATTTGAGGTAAATAATGACTGATCGGTAACAAAGCCATTGGAAATATACCAAAATCTTGAATCATCCGGAATTGGGTTACCTGTCAAGCTTTGTTTAACCGAAGCATACCTGTTTTGATTGGCAAAATAATACGTGGTAAAACCTCCGGTTGCAGTCAGGTTATGATCACCAAACCTTTTTTTATACGTCAGGATATGATCCTGCTGATATTTTTCCCAGGTATTGTAATTCTCCTGCACCTGAGTTGACTGACTATAAATATATGGAGTATTGTTTACAGGATTGTAGGCAGATTATATAGGAGTGTATTGTCTTGAATTAACATTGCTTCTGTCTGCATAAAAAGTAGAACGGAAAGTGAAATCTTTCAGGAAATTGATCTCTGCATAAATGCTTCCTACGGTTCTGAACTCGGTATTAATAGTTTTATCCCACTCATTTTCAATTTGAATCAATGGATTTACTACACCCGAATTTTGTAGAGCCACATTTAAACCGGAATATAAATTGGTATTTATGCTGTCCGGATTGTACGGGTCTTTAATTTTAAAGGGCATTGTGCCTGAGGAAATCTGGGGCATCACTTTTCTCGCTACATCCAGGGCCCAATCAACTCCATAGGGAAGTTTTTGCTTTTCTACATTTAAATTCAGACCTACTTTAATATTTTTATTGAGTTTGAATTCATCACGGAAGGAAAGAAGCATTTTTTCCAGTTTTTGTCTTACAATAATTCCTTCATCTGAGATATAACCCAGTCCTAAATGGAATTTATTCTTTTCGGAACTTCCGGACACACTAAGATTGTTTGAACTGAAATGACCGGTCCGGGTTACTGCATCTATCCAGTCCGTGTTTGCCGTCATACCGGTATAATCTATGGGATTGAGATTTCCGATGTTTACATTTTCTTCTGCAAAAAGCGTTTTAAAGAGGTTTGCATCAGCAAACTTTATTTTGTCAATCAGTTTCTTAAATCCATAAGAGGTATTGAAGTTAACCACTACCTGTCCTGCTTTGGCACTCTTTGTAGTCACGGCAATTACACCTGTCGCACCTTTTACTCCAAAGATGGCAAGGGATGAAGGGTCCTTTAATATTTCAATAGATTCTATATCGGCTGGATTTAGATAATCAATGTTATCATTAAATATACCATCCACCACGTAAAGAGGATGTACCTGCCCGATACTAACGGTACCTCTGATACGAATATCCGGGGCACTCCCCGGCGTACCATTATTCACCACAGATAAACCAGCTACTTTACTCTGCAAAGAAGCAATTGGGTTGGTGTTTGGCTTATCGGCGATCTCCTTGCCGCTTATTTTTACGATTGAGCCGGTTAAGTCTCTTTTGTTGGCTGTTCCATAACCAACTACCACTATTTGTTCAAGTTCTTTAGCTACGGAAGCTTGTAGGGTTACCGTAATATCCATTCGTCCTTTTAAGGCGATATCCTGGGTTTGATAGCCTAAGGAAGAAATTTCCAAAATTGCATTTGGATTAGTTACACTCAGGGAAAACGTTCCATCTGCGCTTGTTGTAGTGCCTCTGGTGGTTCCTTTTTGGATTACCGAAACGGCATCAATTCCCAAGGCATCAGTTCCCACAACTTTACCTTTCACCGTATTGGACTGGGCCAATAGAGAGGGTGGGAGAAAAAAAAGAGAAAATAAAATCAGATGAAAAATCCGGTTTCGATTTTTCTTTTTGCAGAAAGATTTATTACTTAACATTTTGACTTTTTTAGTGTACAATTAGGTGGAGATTAGTATAAGGACAATCAAATTTCGGTTAATGATGCATCCTTGTTAACATTTAATTTGGAATGAAATAATTTTACCTCTCCTATTTCTCGCAACTTTCACCGATATACATCGGTTTATCCCAAATTTGGGAACCCGGACAGTCTTTCACCAGCTATTAAATCAAAATATGAATTTCAGCTTCATGGTGCAGTCCATCATCTTTAAGTGGTACCATATTTCCTTTCCCCTCTTCATTTTCTATCTTCCACCATGAATCTTCAATATTCTTTTCCTGATAAACTTTGATGTTATAAGTAGTGCTTTTGAAACGGTACGAAATTGTAACCAAAGGCCATTCTTCCGGAAAGCAGGGTGTGAATTTAAGCTGGTCAACAAGTAATTCCATACCCAGCAGAGAGCCAATAATAAATTGATTCATCCAGCCTGATGAACCCGTATACCAGGTCCAGCCACCACGACCCCGATGCGTTTCATTGGCGTAAACATCCGCAGCCATAACATAGGGCTCCACTTTGTAAATCTGAACATCCTCCGGATTTAAGGCATGATTTACCGGCTGTACCATACTGAAAAGTTCATAGGCTGTCTTCCTGTCACCAAGGGCTGCAAAGGCCATTAGCGTCCAGATAGCTGCATGGGAATATTGTCCTCCATTTTCTCTTACACCGGGCACATACCCTTTTATATATCCCGGATTCAAATCTGATTTATCAAAGGGCGGATCAAGAAGCTGGATGATTTTCATATCTCTTTTAACCAGGTATTTATTTAAAGAATCCATGGCCTGATTTCTTCTATCTTCCGGCGCAGCATTTGTCAGGACAGACCAGCTTTGGGAGATCGCATCAATGCTGCATTCTTCATTTATTTTCGATCCCAAAGGCGTGCCGTCATCAAACCAGGCACGTTTGTACCAATCTCCGTCCCACGCGGATTTTTCAATATTGGATTGTAAATTAATAGCCTCTTTTTTACAGGTTTCTGCAAATTCAGCATCGCCATAATTGATGGCGACTTTCTCAAAATTGGAAAGAATATCATAAAGGAAAAATGCCAGCCAGACGCTCTCTCCTTTGCCTTCATTTCCTACCTGGTCCATTCCGTCATTCCAATCACCGGACCCCATTAACGGCAACCCGTGTATTCCAAAACGCAAACTATGTTCGATAGAGCGTTTGCAATGTTGAAACAGATCGGCACGTGAACTTCCGCTCATGGGTAAATCATAGAGTGAATCTTCGCCCTCATGCAAAAGCCGTGATTCTAAAAATCCGGTTTGTTCTTTAAGTATCTCCAAATCACCGGTGGCGTTTAAATATTTATAAACAACAAATGGCAGCCATAACAGATCGTCAGAACAATTTGTACGGACGCCTCTTCCTTCCGGAGGATGCCACCAATGCTGTACATCTCCTTCTTTAAATTGCCGCGAGGAATTTAAGAGTATTTGTTCCCGGGCAAATTCAGGTTTGTTGTGTAATAAGGACAATACATCCTGAATCTGGTCTCTGAAACCAAAGGCTCCACCCGATTGGTAGAACCCACTGCGGGCAAACAATCTGGAAGCGATGGTTTGATAAGTAAGCCATCCATTTGCCAGAAAATTTAATGCCTCATCCGGGGTCTTAACCTGCACCGTATTAACTATCTCATTCCAGTATTCCTTTACCTGATCAAAAGATTGATGAATAGTATTCAGGTCTGAAAAATCCTGGGTAATCTTTATGGCTGAGGCCGTGTCACTACCACTGCCAATCAGGAAAACAATCTCTCTTTCTTCTCCTGCCAACAAATTAAATTTTCCCTGCAAACCGGCACAGGTATCATGTCCTGCCCCAATTCTTCCTCTAAGATCCTGATTGTACATAGCCTGGGGGTTGGTAAGATTTCTGTTTCTGCCAATAAACTTTGAGCGGTCGGTGGTATAACTAATCTTACTTGTACCAATCATTTTAAAAAGTGCTACCCGGTCGGCAAAAGCATCATTGTATCTGTTTCGAAAGAACAAGGCTCCATTCTGAATATCATATTCTGAAAGAATATGCATATGTGTTTTCGAGCGGACATTGCCTAAAATAATTTCCAGGTAGCCTGTGGAAGAAAGTTTCCTTGACCGGTCTGATTTATTTTTAATGGTAAGCACTATAAATTTAACGGGTGCCTCCTTATCAACAAACACTTTCATTTCGGAAGATATGCCGTTTTCAATATGTTCATAACGGGTATACCCAAATCCATGGGTCGTAATATAATTCGAATCACCTTTTGCAGGAAAAGGAGAGGGGGACCAAAACAAACCGGTTTCTTCATCGCGAAGATAAATAGCTTCACCACTAATATCTGTTACAGGATCATTATGCCAGGGAGTGATGCGATATTCATGTGCATTCACGGCCCAGGTATAGGCTGATCCGCTTTCGGAAACGACTGTTCCGATGGTCGGGTTTGCAATAATGTTAGCCCAGGGCGCGGGGGTAACCGAAGCCTTATCAACGACTATTTTATATTCTTTGCCATCTGCAGTAAACCCTCCTGTTCCATTAAAGTATTTAAGATCCTGAGGCATCGATATATTCTCAAAACTTATTTTTTCAGGCGGCTGGGCTTTTACTTCTAATAAGGTGGGTGATCCTGTTTCCCTGTACTTTCCCGCTAATTGTTCTGATAGGGGACCACTATTATCAGAGATAATAACTTTGGCAACGCTTTCAAATAATATTCGGTCCTCTGAAGATATTTGATCCGTTGATTTTACATATATTTTACCTGGAATATGGCTGGTTAATGTGTTCCCGGCTGAAATCATTCCTAAGATCTGATCTTGTAATTCATGACGGTATGATCCATGATCTTCATTCCAGATCACCAGATCTACGGTTAATCCTTTTAATTGCCAATAACTATGCGCCTTAATCATTTGAGTAACTAAATCAAGGTTATCCGAGTCAAATATTTGTAGTAATACAATTGGCAGATCACCAGATACTGAATGACTCCAAAGTCCGGACTGACCCCTGAAATTACTTTTGATTACCGCCTCATTGGCCCGCAGACCCGGATTTGAATAAATAACCGAGGCGGCTAATTTTCCAAATATTTGTGCATCTGCTTCGGTAGCATTTATCTGTCTTAACAAAACCTGGCTATGTGTCCAGGAAAGATCCAGGGCCCTTTTTTTAAGATTCCTATCCCTGTACTTATGCATGAGCGCCTCACTCTCTTCGCGACTGTCACAAATGCCATATATCAGGTCGATGGTAGCAGTGCTAAATGGTTTAACGGTTATGCGGTAGCGGATAGCCATAACAGGGTCTAAAACAGCTCCCTCGTTACCGTCTAATTTAGGTTTATCCAGCGACTGAGGATTCGCCAATGTTCTGCCTCTGCCAATAAATTGCATCCGGTCTGTTTCATAAGAGACTTCTTCCACCTGCCCACCATATGCATCCATTAAATGGAAGAAGTGAGGAGGTATTTCATCTTTGGAACGGGGTCTTCTCGTAGCAAATATTGCATTGTATTCAGGTTCAATATTTGTTTGAACAAATAAGTTACTGAATGCAGGATGTGCTTCATCAGAGGCCTGCGTGGCCAGAACAATTTCTGCATAACTGGTCACTTCCAGAACTTTAACCGCCTGGGACCGGTTTGTAATTTTGATCTTCCTGATTTCTACATTGTCTTCCGGAGATACCACAATTTGGGTTTTAGTTTCAAAACCAAAATCCTGTCTGTAAAACTCTATTGTTCCCTGGGAAAAAATAGCTCCATAGTTTTTGGAAGGCTGACCGGTCGGATGGTAGGTGTTGGACCAGAATTTCCCGCTGTTTACATCCTTTATATAGCAGAAAATTCCATAATTATCTTTTATGGCATCTTCCCGCCACCTTGTGACGGATATATTTTTCCAACGACTGAATCCTCCTCCTGAATTGGTGACCATTACCTGGTAATTTCCATTACTAAGTAATTGTAATTCCGGTATAGGGGTATTTGGGGTATTAATAATTCTTAATTGTGCATCTGCTCCGGTAGTGTGTATATCAGTAACACTAGCAGTATGTGCATAGAAAATGGATCTCTTTGGAATACGTTCCTGCAAAAGAAGCAGGGTCGCCTGAAAGCGCAATTCTGCATTAAAGCGCTTTTGCATTGGTTTGTTTAACAGAACATAGGCAAATGATAAGAAACCCATTCCCTGGTGATGGGCCATGTAGGAATGAATAATTACATGATTTTCACCCCGGGGTAACCGATTTTTGGTATAATCAATTGCTTCGAAAAATCCATATTCTCCTTCAAAACCTTCCTGTGATAAAAGTTTTAAATTAGTGGCGGCTTTTTTAGGAGCAACCATTAACGCAAGCATGGTAGCATAAGGAGCTATGACCAGGTCTTCTTCTAATCCACGCTTTAATCCTAATCCCGGCACTCCGAACGCCTGGTATTGGTAATTCAGACTGGCATCCACACTATTGTAGCCCGACTCTGAGATTCCCCAGGGAACATCACGTTTTTTAGCATATTCTATCTGCCGTTTTACCATAGCAATATTGGTCGCATGCAATAAAGTGTTTTCATACGTTGGCATTACTAATTGCGGCATCAAATATTCAAACATGGATCCGCTCCAGGAAAGCAGTATAGCTCCGCCTTTTGAATCGGTAAGTAAACGACCTAA
This sequence comes from Chitinophagales bacterium, assembly GCA_038235345.1. Classification (GTDB taxonomy): domain Bacteria; phylum Bacteroidota; class Bacteroidia; order Chitinophagales; family Chitinophagaceae; genus Ginsengibacter. The sequence goes on along the minus strand of JBBSUB010000093.1, from coordinate 4,696 downwards.
CGAGAACCAGCTTTCCTGTGGTAACATTCCTTGTGCAATGCCTACAAAAATGCCCATCCTTGCTTCAGAAGCGAGCATATCATAAAAACTATTATCTCTTCTCAACTCATCCACATTATAACCTATCGAAAGATGACTGGTGTCTTTGTCCAGTAAAAAATCATAATCCACAATGCTCAATTGCTCAAGTTGCTCAGCCAGTTTCTCGAAAAAGATGAGTTTTTCCGGAAGGAAACTCATGCCGGTTATTAGAGCGGTTTCTACTTTTAACAGCCAGTCAGACTCATTTTCGTGGCTTGTTTCTTTTTTGTATTGATTAATCTCTTGCTGCAATTCACCATTCATTTCCTGAAGGGAGAGAAGAGAATGATTAAAATCTAATTTTGATAAACCAGTGAATGGCTCCGGAATAGGTAATAAATTCAGCCAGGGAATTTGACTGTTTAAATCTTCCAGGATATTTTTAATTTGATTTTTTAATGCAAGAACCCATTTACCCGTTTCCGTATTTTCATTATAACCGGTTATTTTATCACTTAGAGCAACAAGGTCATTGAGATTTCTCTTTATTAAAGATAAGGAATTGCTTTTTTCATGAACAGCGTTTACCAGTAAACTTTCTATTTTTTCTATATTTTCATCATGTTTATCTTTCAGCAAAGCCTGTATGATCCATATTGCAGAGCGAAGGCCATCATAGCTTTGAGCCTGGAAAACCGGATTGGATTTAAGGGCTAATATTCCTTGTCTTAAAATAAGAAGATGCGCCACGAGGTTTCCGCTGTCTACCGAGGATACATAGGCCGGTGGCAGGATGGCTAAGGTTTGTGTATTATACCAATTATAAAAATGGCCTTTATATCGTTCCATTTTATGCAGGGTATTAAGAGTATTACCACACCTGGAAAGCATTTCCGCCATAGGGATATAACCAAAATCATATGCTGTAAGATTCGCCAGTAAAGAGAGGCCTATATTGGTAGGTGAGGTACGATGGGCAATAACGGGATCCGGATGTTGCTGAAAGTTGTCCGGCGGAAGCCAGTTTTCTGCTTCATTCACAAATTGTTCAAAAAAGCCCCATGTTTTCCTGGCTGATTTATGAAGAAATACCTTTTGCGTTCCGGTAAAGTCGGGTGCTTCTTCTTTTTCTGTAAGATTTAGTCTCCAGGCAATAGAAGGCGAAATAAACCACAGAATCAGAATGAGAGAAGACACATAAAAAGCAGGATAATTAGTTAGTAAAAATAAAAAAAGACAGAAGGAGGCTAAAACAGGCCCCACCCACATTTTGCGGTAAATAAACCAAATATTATTTTTTGATTGCCGCGAGGCGGTCGCAGAAGGTGTCCATTCTAAAAGTTTCTTGCCACTAATAAACATCCTCCAATTGGTACGTATTATGGCATCTGTAAATCGGTAGGCTTCATAAGGCAAGACAGCTATTCCAAACGTAAAGCGCAATAAAACGTCTCTAACGGAATTGCCCACTTCGGAAATGTGCGCTTTAAAGGACAGATCTTCGGGACGGCGGATTAACTGCAAAACTTCTGCTGCCATTACAGGTAATAATATAATAACTGTAACCGCAAGGGTCCAAAACCAGGGCTTTGGTAAAACAGACCAACCTAATAAAAGTATAAATAACAAAGAAACGGGCAAAGAACTTCTTCGTAAATTATCGGCTATTTTCCAGCGTGATAAAATCGATAGTCTGTTACGGACAAACTTTCCCTTTTCATCTTTTACAAAGGGGAATATCCACGCTGCTATTTGCCAATCACCCCTGATCCAGCGATGTTGGCGTTTTATATCCGCTTCATAATTGGAAGGATTGTTTTCATATAATACAATATCGCTTAATAATCCGGATCGGGTATAGCAACCTTCCAGTAAATCGTGGCTCAGTATACGATTTTCCGGAAAGAGACCACCCACAACTTTTTCAAATATATCCACATCGTAAATACCTTTCCCAATAAAGGAGCCTTCTGCAAATATATCCTGGTAAACATCAGAAGATGCGCGGGTATACGGGTCTACGCCTTTCATGTCGCCTTGTAAACGCAAATAGAGAGAAGTATCGTTTTTGGGAAAATCGGAGGCTATTCTTGGTTGCAAAATTCCATATCCCTGCACAACGCGGTTTTTTCTTCCATCATATACTGCCCGGTTTAAGGGGTGTGCCATAGTAGCTATTAATTTCCAGGCCGCATCCCTGGGCAGTTGTGTGTCTGAATCAAGGGCGATGATATATTTAATATTTATCAGGTGGGAGTAGTCCCCAATAATATGACTAAAATCTTTTTTGTCCTTGCCTCTTAATAGCTCATTTAAAGCGGAAAGTTTTCCCCTTTTTCGCTCATATCCCATCCATTTATTTTCTTTCGGGTTCCATTTTCTGGGCCGGTGAAAAAGAAAAAAAATATCCGGTTGTCCGGGCTTTGCATATTTTTCATTCAATTGTTGAATGCTTTCACTCACCAGATTGATAAACGAAACGTCGTCCGGCTTTGTTTCTGAGTCCGAATCCGTAAAGTCGGTTAATAGACTAAAGTGTAAATTTCTTTCACGGTTTGCTAAAAAACGGACTTCGAGCGCTTCCACATTTTCTTCAATTTCATTTTTATCGGAAAGCATTGTTGGAATGGTTACTAAAGTACGGAACTCATCAGGGATACCTTTTGAAAAATCCAATCTGGGTAAAATTTTAGGACTTATCGAAATAGTTGCCAGCCAGTTGGTGAAGGAAATGGCTAAGTGAGCACCGCCGGCAATACATAAAAGAGCAACCAGTGAAAGAAATTGCAAGTTAAAATCTCCAGAGTTCCAGGCTACTGAAAACATTCCGAGAGCGAAAGCCAATGTAAGTATGGATATTGAAAAAAAGTAAATAAAGCCAGGTCTTTTTTCCATAAAAGCGCTTACACTTTGCCTGACAGTATAGCGCATCCGCGCAGCTTCTTTTAATTGGTCAAAGCCTTCACTTATCAGGTAATATCCTACATGTTTCTGTCTTTCATATTGTTTATCCGCTATATCGGGTCTTTTTGTTAATTCAAGTACTTTTTCTGCAATTTCAGTTTCAGAAAGAGGGCTGCCTTTTGCAATGGTTTCAATTACATGCCTATACCTGTCACGTGTGGTAAAATCCGATAACGGATAAGTTCCTGTAATATCTTCCCGCAATGTTTGTTCTACTTTACTGGAAGCTTCTACAAATTTGCGCCAGTCAGATGATCCGATGAAGCGCAAGGTGCCAATGCTGTTTTTCACAGATACCTGGTCCGCAGCTTGTTTTTGATTTTCCTGCCAAACCAGGTCAGTGCCGGATATTCCATCCCGCGATAATTGTTGGTCCAACCAGCTTAGTGGTAAAGCAAAAGATGGACCTTTTCCTTCGAGTTTACGCGTAAATCCCGCAACAAACGGACTATTTAAAATAGGATTGGATCTTGCCATGTCTGCGATAGTCAAAACCAGGTCAGCAGGGTCTTTCCTGACTTTTTCGATCATTTGCTCGCTCCAATAATCTGCCAGGTTATTGTCAATCATGTCAAGAGCTGTGTTTTCAGCGATCCTCCTAAGATTTTCTATTACAGCAAGTTTTAACATGATCGGGATAGCCCACAATTCTCCCAGGCTCAAAATCTTTTGTGTTTGATAAGCCGAGATAAATCCCTTTAAACCATTTGAGTCAACACGGCCATCACTGTGTGAAATAATTTCGATAGCGATATCATACGCCCTGGGCATACCATTGGAATTTCCATTTGCCAGATAGGGCAGACCTTCGCTATATTTTTTAGGCAGGTGTTTTTTAGCAGTAACAATTTGTTCTTCAATCAAATAGAAATTGTCCAGTAGCCATTCTGCTGCAGGTGTTATAGACTTCCCGGATTGAATGCTTTCAACCAGCAAATTTCGGACCTCCACCAGGGTATTTTCATTGTCATCCAATCTTTTTAAAAGCTTATCGTCCCGCTTGCCTATTAGTATTTTATGCGACCGTGCCACTATACCGGCATGGATTTTCATTTGATCAGAATTGTATAATTCTGAGCGTATAGGTTCTGCGGCGGTTGAATTTAAAAAGGAATTACCCTTTTGAAAATATTCGCGCATACGGGATAACATTTCGAAAACCGGGGTGCTTTTAATCTTCATATTTGAGTTGAAATAATTTGCCGAAGCAGAATAAAATATAGTCTAAAATAACCATAATATTTTTTAATGTTCTTCTTTCCTTCAAACCGGATACATTTTAAATTACTTAACCCCCGGATTATAAGTGGGCGGTATGGCTATTACCACAAATTATTATCCTAATTTTTGCAAATAATAATTTGTGATATTTTATAAAGCTCACGTCAACCCAATGGTTTTTATTTTAAAACCAAACCTAAATGTTAAACACGCCAACATAATTTTTAAATCGGCATAATCCCCTCTCATATTTACGCATATGTCTTCCTGCTATTTTATAAATAAAAATGGCAGGGGATATTTTATTTCCTCTTAAAAAACCACCGCCTTGGGCGGTGGTAATGTACTTCTGGCTATGCCTTAATTTTACGGGATGGCAAATAGTAAATATAGAAAGCTCTCGCACGTAGTTTATAAATGCGATTATCATATAGTTTGGACCCCAAAGTATCGTTACAGAGTATTATTTGGGGAGATAAAAAGGTTGGTT
>JBBSUB010000092.1:0-15671 GCA_038235345.1 Chitinophagales bacterium | reverse complement strand
GCCATCGCGCTGCTAAAAGCAGATCCTTCACTGAAACATGTGCCCGTGATTATTTTTTCTGCCAATGATGATACCGAAAAGATTAGTGAGAGAATAAAAGCTGATGGTTACTTGAAAAAACCTTTTGATCTGCTGGAGTTTCGGACACTTATTCACAAAATTGTAAATCAGGATAAAAATTAGTTCAGATAAATTTATTTTATGAATGCATAGAAGCATTCATGAAATTTAAAAAGGATGTTTAAAATCATATTTGATTTTAAACATCCTTTTTTTTAAGATCATTTATTGACTAGAGAATTAACGACAACCTTAACCCGATTGCGCTAAAACTTTTTTTGGCAGCGTATCCGTCATATTTAAGTGTAAGATCCAGTGGTTTTTCATTCCGGCTGAATTTGTAACCAATTTGTGGTGAATAAGCAAATGTAGTCGTACTTTCTCCACTTAGGCTATTTAGGCCTGCACCAATTTGTGCCCCGATATGAAAACGATCTCCAACATAGGCATTTCCACCTACAAGAATGGGGACAGCCGTGTATGCTTTGTTTTTATCTGTACTTCCCGAAGCGCGGCCGGCATAAGATATGATTCCAAAGGAAAGAACGCCACTTAACGATTCCTGAAAGAAATGTTCTACCTGCGCACTCGCACCGATTCCTACACCAAATCCTTTATTTTCAGGAAAAGCTTTAAAGGGATTTGAAGTGGCATACCCGATTTCCGGTCCAAGGCTGAATTTTGTTTTACCATATTTTTGACCAAATGAAATAGTTGTAGCAGTTACTCCTACTACAAAAAGGAAAAAATATTTTTTCATGTTAACGGTTTTTATTTATGTAAAAGTACTATCCTGTGTGCGAAAGAAAAAAAAGTTTTAAATAAAGAACAGGGACTCATCAGAAAAAGTTCTTCCGGTTAGATAATTCATTTTGAAACAATATTATCTAACCAAGAAGCTTATTGTTAAAGAAGTGTTCAAAAATTAACGGGATAATTGTTGATTAATGGTTGCTTTTTATCCTGGAAGATAAGGCACGCATGTAAAAGAACAAATAATGCTTACATACCTTTTTACATAACGGATTCTCACTTACATCACTTTTTCAGAAACTTATACTCAAATAAGTTATTTTTGAGAATCTTATAAGAATCTAATATAAATATGATGATGGATAAAAAAACAGAACATACACAATGCCTGATAATAGGATCAGGGCCTGCAGGCTATACTGCAGCTATTTATGCAGCCAGAGCTAATCTGAAACCAGTCTTATACCAGGGAATTCAACCCGGTGGGCAATTGACTATTACGACCGACGTTGAAAATTATCCCGGATATCCTGAAGGAATCCAGGGACCTGAAATGATGGTTGATTTTGAAAAACAGGCTGCACGCATGGGAGCGGATATTCGATATGGTCTTGCCACAGATGTTGATTTTTCTGCCAGTCCCTTGAAAGTTCAGATAGATGAGGAACTGTGGATAACTGCTGATGCGGTTATCGTGAGCACAGGAGCCACTGCAAAATGGTTAGGTATACCAAGTGAAAAAAGATTAAATGGTTATGGAGTAAGTGCCTGCGCGGTATGTGATGGATTTTTCTTTAAAGGAAAAGATGTTTGCATCGTAGGGGCTGGTGACACAGCAGCAGAAGAAGCTTTGTATTTAAGTAAAATTTGTAGCACCGTGCACATGTTTATTCGTCGTGACGAAATGAGAGCCAGCAAAATCATGCAACAGCGGGTGCTTGGATGTGAAAATATAATCGTGTACTGGAATACAGAAGTAGACGAAATTTTAGGGGAAACAAAAACCGAAGCGGTTCGGATCCTGAATAATAAAACAGGAGAAAAAACGGAAATTCCGGTTAGTGCTTACTTTGTTGCCATCGGACACACGCCAAATTCTCAAATATTTAAAGGATGGCTGGAAATGGATGAGGAAGGATACATTCTCACAAAACCCGGAACATCAAGAACAAATATAGAAGGTGTTTTTGCTTCAGGCGATGTTCAGGATAAGATTTATCGCCAGGCTGTAACTGCTGCAGGGTCAGGTTGTATGGCAGCGTTGGACGCAGAGCGCTTCATTAGCGTTATGGAAAATCCTGTACCGTCCGATCATCCTGTAAAGGAAAATGATTAATTGACTATTCAAAAGAAAAAATTATGATTACGGTGCAATTGCACCAACTCCTGTTTCATGCATACCATGGTGTGCATGAGGAGGAGGAGGTGTTAGGTAATGATTATATGGTTGACTGCTCTGTGGAATTTTACGAAACTGCTGAGGTGATCACGCATATTAATGATACCGTCAATTATGTACACATATACGATATTATAAAAAAAAGAATGAGTATTCCAACGCAGCTCCTGGAAACAATAGCCATGGAAATCGGAAATGAAATCATTAGAGAATATAAAGAATTGAAAGTTATTGATATTACTATACGGAAATTACATCCGCCTATAGAAGGAATCCGTGGATCCGTGGGGATAGCATGGAACAGGAAATTTTAATTTGCCTGCCTTTTATCCATCATAAATAATCCTTCAAAAAAAATTCCCCCGTTTTGGATTTTTAAATAGATATCTTCCAAAAAAAATTAAAAAAATATGTTTCAAAAAAAATGGATAACCATTATATTGGTTTTTGTTTCTTCATTTGTATTTTCACAGGCCACAGAATCCGGATATAATCCGCATGACTTGTTTGGTCCGAATTTTTATCCTTCCTCCGTGAATGAATTCAGAGCGGCAGATGGTCAGCCGGGTCCTAAATACTGGACGAATAAAGCAAATTACAAGATCGCCGTTACCCTGGATGATAAGACAGATGCGGTGAAAGGTAACGTGACCATTACTTATGTAAATAATAGTCCTTATTCTCTGGATTTTCTTTGGTTGTACCTTGATCAGAATCTTTTTACGCAGGATTCCCGCGGACAGGCAAAAATGCCTGCTACAGGAAGAAGCCGGTATGGAGATGCAAGTTCCAAATTTGATGGCGGTTTTAAAGTGGGAGATGTAAAAGTAGTGGCCAATGCAAAAGGAAAGAAAACTTCTGTAACAGCTACGAAAGTAATTACAGATACAAGAATGCAATTGCGCCTGGCTTCACCTCTGGAAGCAAATGGTGGTACGGTGGAAATATCCATGGATTATTCGTACAATATACCTCAATACGGTGCAGACCGTACCGGCATTCAGGATACTAAAAATGGTAAAATGTATGCCGTAGCCCAGTGGTATCCACGCATGTGTGTGTATGACGATATTGAAGGATGGAATACACTTCCTTACCTGGGAGCAAGTGAGTTTTACCTGGATTATGGGGACTTCGAATACCAGGTTACAGCTCCTGCAAAAATGATTGTCGTTGGCTCTGGTGATTTGCAAAATCCGGAAGACGTATTTACGCCCGAACAACTTAAAAGATATAATGAAGCGAAGAAAAGTGATAAGACCGTGATTATCCGTTCTGAGGCAGAAGTGACAAAAGCTTCTTCAAGGCCTGCAAAAAGTACGCTTACCTGGAAATATAGTATGAAAAATTCCCGTGATGTATCCTGGGCAGCATCGGATGCTTTTATCCTGGATGGAGCAAGAATGAATTTCCCTTCCGGAAGAAAAGGATTGGCATTAAGCGTTTATCCGGCAGAATCCAATGGGAATAATGCATGGGAAAGATCCACTGAATATACAAAAGCAAGTATAGAGGGTTATTCGAACCGATGGTATGAATATCCATACAATACTGCCGTAAACGTAGCGAGTAATGTAGGCGGTATGGAATATCCTGCCATTGTTTTCTGCGGTTGGAAAGCAAAAGGAGCTGGTTTATGGGGTGTTACGGATCATGAGTTTGGACATACCTGGTTTCCGATGATTGTAGGAAGTGATGAAAGAAAGTATGGCTGGATGGATGAAGGGTTTAATACGTTTATTAATGAAATATCTACGGCTGATTTCAACAATGGCGAATACAAAGAAAGATCCCGTATTTCTGGAGTGATGTACAAAATGATGTTCGGACCCGGAAGTGAAACAGTTATGTCAACACCGGACGCACTGAAAGAAAGAAACATTGGAATGGCACTTTATTATAAGCCCGGCTATGCATTAACTCTTTTGCGTAACGAAATTCTTGGTAAGGAACGTTTTGATTATGCTTTTAAGGAATACATCAAACGCTGGGCATATAAGCACCCAACTCCATGGGATTTTTACAGAACAATGGAGAATGCAGCGGGGGAAGATCTTGGCTGGTTCTGGAAAGGAATGTTTATAGAAAATTATAAACTTGATCAATCTGTGTCCGGAGTTACTTATGTACGGAATGATCCGGCGGCCGGAGCATTGGTTGTGATTGATAATTTGGATAAAATGGCGATGCCCATTTCCCTGAGCTACGAAACAGTTAGCGGAAAAACCGGTTCTTTAAAAATACCGGTTGAAGTATGGCAGAATGGAAATGTATGGACGCAAAAATTAAATACGACAGAGAAATTAAAATCGGTAACGATTGACAAAGATGCCGTTTACCCGGATGTAAACCAGGATAATAATACCTGGAAAGCGCAGTAAACATCAGTAATATCCTTAATCCGCCGTTGAAAAAAATCAACGGCGGTTTTAATTAAGGGATGTATTATTAAGCGTATATCCATTCAATAAAAGCCGGGGAATATCTTTAAAAAATAGGAAGTCTTTTTAAAATCATAATTCCTTCTTTCAAAAATCTACAATTTGGATTTATTCCTATACTTTTGCAACCTTTTATGAAACCTATCAGCGAAATATTTACTTTATTAGAGGAGCCCCGGAAAATTGTCATTACATTTCATCAGAAACCTGATGGTGACGCTATGGGCTCCGGCTGTGGACTATATAATTTTTTAGTTCAGCTTGGGCATGAGGTGACCGTTATATCTCCGACAAACTGGCCTTCCTTTTTAAAGTGGATGCCGGGAGCGAAGAAGGTGGTTGATTTTGAAATGAATACCGATAAGGCGCTGAAAGTTTTAGAAACCGCGGAATGGATTTTCTGTCTTGATTTCAATACACTTTCCCGGGCAAGAAAAATGGAACCGCTCATCAGGGATTCTAAAGCTGTAAAAATATTGATCGATCATCATCAGGAACCAAATGAGAAGGAATTTGATTATGGAATCAGTGATCCGGGGAAAAGTTCTACAGCTGAAATGGTATTTGATTTTATTATTAATAGCGGGCATGAAGATAAAATTTCGAGTGAAATAGCAGAGTGCCTATATGCAGGAGTGATGACGGATACCGGTTCATTCCGTTTTAAATCCACTTCGGCCGATGTGCACAGAATGGTGGCAAGATTGAAAGATACCGGGTTTGATCACAGTTTGGTGCACGAAAATCTGTTTGATAATTTTCATGAGAACAGATTCAGGTTTTTTGGAAATGTGCTGCTCAACCGGATGGAAATATTTTATGAATACAATACAGCTTTAATTTCCATACCACAGAAAGATCTGATTAAATACAATGTAAAGACGGGCGATACAGAAGGCCTGGTAAACTTTCCTTTAAGCATCAAAGGCATTAAACTTGCGGCTATTATTATAGACAGGGGAGATGAACGGAAAAGTTCTTTCCGGAGCAAAGGAGGATTTGATGTAAATACATTTGCCCGTAAATATTTTAATGGTGGTGGTCATTTTAATGCCGCCGGTGGCAAAAATGAGGAATCACTGGAAGAAGTTATCGAAAAATTTAAGGTTGCAATAAAAGAAAATGCAGACCAATTAAACAGTAAACAATTATAAACAATAAAAAACATGAACAAAACACTATGCCTGGTAGCCCTTGCTTTTACAATAGCGGCTGCGGGATGCAATACGCAAAGGTTTCAGAAAGCGGAGGATGGATCAGAGTACAAAGTTATTTCAAATGAAAAAGGAACAAAAGCTGTTTCCGGAAATTTTGTTGAATTAAATATCCTGGTAAAATACAAGGACAGTGTTCTTTTTAGCACGGCAGAAAATGGTATGCCTAATTTTATTCCTTTTGATACAATGAGCTTTCCAAAGTTTTTCAGGAATGTTCACGAAGGAGACAGCTTAGTGATCAAACAATCTACCGATTCAATCATTGCTTTAGGACAAAATCCACCATGGATGGTAAAGGGAAATTTTATCCTTCAAACTATTAAGATAGCAAAAGTATATCCGACTCAAGAAGCTGCTGAAGCGGTTCAAAAAACGTTTGAAGGATCTGCCCGTAACAAACAGTACGAGAAGACCATTCAGAATATTGAAAAAGACCTGGGAACGAATGCTGATCAATTAAAGAAAGATGACCAGATCATTAAAGATTTTTTGACTAAAAATAATCTCAAGGCAGATAAAACCAAATGGGGTACTTATGTAACGATCACTTCTCCTGGTACTGGCCCAATGCTTTCCAGCAAAGATGTAGCCGTTGTAAACTATACCGGAAAGACTTTCCGGGACAGCACATTCGATTCGAATACTGACAAGAATTTCAATCACGTTGAGCCATTATATGTAGATATGGGTGAGTTCAGAGTGATTCCGGGATGGATCGATGGATTGCAAATGTTCCAAAAAGGAAGCAAAGGTAAAATCGTTATTCCTTCAACTTTAGGATACGGAGCAAATGGCGCACCTCCTAAAATAGCTGCACACGAAAATTTGGTTTTTGATATAGAAGTGACGGATGTTATCACGCACGAAGCATATAAAAAACAAATGGAAGAGCAGCAAAAAATGATGCAGATGATGCAACAACAAATGCAGCAGCAAATGCCTCCACAAAAACAACCCGGCCAATAAGGTTACAGATAATTTATTTAAGAACGCCTCATAGAAATATGGGGCGTTTTTCGTTATGGTATTCAATGTATACTGCTCCACGGATTAATTAATTAATTTTCTGAAGAGGGACGGAACGCGGAAGAAAGCGCCCGACCGGGATTCATCTCTGGCGAACCATAATAAAGAGGATTCTTTTCCTGATCAACCATTTTTTGGTTATCAAGCGCTGGTAATCATCTTGCTTAAAAATTTTGAGATTCTTAAAATGATCCAAAACAGATAAATTTTTTTAGAATGATTAAACCTAATTGAATTCCTTTAATTTTAATCATATTCTGGTGTTGAGATATCGGACATTCTCAGATCAATAAATACCGGAAAACTTCTAAATATGAGGATGAAATCTTCTTTTGAGAGACCCTATCCTGTAAAATAATTTATAAGAAAATATGGCTCAATATATCGTAAAAGTTCTGGCGGCAAATTATATAACCCATGATGTAAAGAGATTTGTCGTGGAAAAACCCGCGGGATTTCAATATCAATCCGGCGAGAATGTTTTTATAGCGATCAATGAAGTAGGGTGGGAGTCTCAACAAAGACATTTTTCCTTTACTTCACTGAATGAATGGCCTTATTTTGAATTTATCATTAAAATATATGAGGAGAGAGATGGAGTAACCAAAAAACTAGGCAAAACAAATGCCGGAGCAGAGCTGATCCTTTTTGATGTTTTTGGAAGCATTCGTTATAAAGGCCCGGGTGTTTTCATTGCCGGCGGTTCGGGTATAACACCGTTTATTTCAATATTCCGGGACTTGTATGCTAATGGTCAAATAAATGGTAATAAATTGATTCTTTCCAACAAGAGCGCGGAAGATATCATCCTGCCGTATGAATTATTTTGTATGCTGAAAACCAATTTTATAAATGTATATACCCGGCAGGGCGTCATTGGCTTTTTGGATAGAAGGATCGACCGGCGGATGCTAATTCGTTTAATTGGAGATTTCAGTACACCCTTTTATGTTTGCGGTCCAAAGGATTTTGTACATGAGATCAGGGAATACCTGATCAGCCTGGGGGCTAATGCGGAAGTGATCATTTTTGAAAAAGGTGCGTGACTTTATTTTTTTTATGTTATGTTTTTTGAGAAGAAAGACGATTCCGGGATCGTATCAGAGTCGATTTGATTATATTTGCGGCCCCTATTTTGACAGGGTATAATTTTAACCATGAAAAACACAGACATCCATCCTTCTGTTACAGCCATGAGAACTACTCTGATTGGAATAGGAGTAAGTGTTGTACTTATTTTTGTAAAAGGTCTGGCAGGTTATTTTGGACATTCCTACGCGCTGATTGCTGATGCGACCGAATCCGGGGCGGATATATTAAGTTCAGGATTACTTTGGATAGGATTAAGGGTAGCTTTAAAAGAACCGGACAAGGAGCATCCCTATGGTCATGGAAAAGCAGAACCACTTGCCGCCATTGCAGTTTCTTTATTTTTAATCGGAGCTGCTTTTTGGATAGCCTGGAACGCGATAGGATTTATTCGCACACCGCATCTCATGCCGAAAGCATTTACTTTATGGGTATTATTGTTGGTTATTGGGGTAAAGGAGGTAATGTACCGTTATGTTCTTAACATCGGTAAAAAAATAAACAGCCAGGCTGTAAAAGCGGATGCTCAACATCACCGAAGTGATTCGATTACCTCCATTGCCGCGTTTATAGGGATTTCTATTGCCCTCATCGGCGGGGAAGGATATGAAGGTGCGGATGACTGGGCTGCTCTTTTAGCTTGCGCGCTTATTTTTTATAATGCTATTGTCATTCTAAGACCTGCGCTTAATGAAATTATGGATGCTGCACCTTCAGATGAAATTGTTCAGAAAGTAAGAAATGTCGCCTCGACTGTTTCGCAGGTAAAAGAAATTGAAAAATGTTATGTACGCAAAATGGGCTTTGATTATTGGGTCGATATACATATTGAAGTAGATGGAGGATTAAGTGTCATCGAAGGACATCGTATATCTCACCTTGTTAAAGATGCTATTTTAAATAGTAGTTTGCGGGTTTTAAATGTGTTGGTGCATGTAGAACCTTATGCGGAGCATGGTAGAAATAGGGAACGCTGATTGACTACTCGTTATCTAAGCTGATTTCTTCAATTTTATCAAATTGAGTATTATTTCTGTCTGAAGAATAATATATAAAACCTCGTTTGATTTGTCGGGAGATCAAATAAGCAAATGCCTCTTCTTTTGTACTAACTTCTTTAATATTTCTTTGTGCATAAAAGATTATTTGTGGATGTATTTCAGCTTCTCCGATGGCGAAAATTACAGCGTCATTTGTAGAGGTGTTTTTAATTTCCAATCCGAGCTGTTTGCTTACACTGTATTCATCTCCTTTTATTGAAAATTTACCTGGCCTGTTGATATAATAATAGGAGCTTATGGAAAGAAGTATAGACAATAAAACCAAGATTTGAAGCCTACTTACCGGAATCGTATTACTTTTCCTTAATCTTTCGAAAAGAATCGCGATGGCAACACTCAAAATTAATGATGCATATAAGCTTGAAAAATCATGTCCTGAATATTGAGAAAGAAAAGTATGTACTATAATGATTGGTAAAAGGGAAATCCATATAAAAAGAAACTGAAGCCGATTTAATTTTAATCGAAATCCGGATGTTTTTATAGTCAGATAGATAAAATATCCCAATAAAAGAGTAAATGGGAGATAGGCAGTCGCATAATTATAGAGAATAACAGGAAAAGTACTAAAAAAGTTTTTTAGCTTCATTATAAGTTTTGAACTTGCTCCCCAACCGCTTCGTGTTACCAGCCGTTCCTGCATTTGTTCCATGAAAGTGTCTAATCCACTAATCAGGCTGTATTGATAAACAAATAACCCAATGGAAGCAATACTGACAAGAGTTGTGATCAGGATAATTTTCTTGAAAATTCTCTCTTTTCTTAACCAGATTATTGAATATAAAAAGACACAAAAGGCGAAAATAATACCGAGCCATGACGTGTAGATCATCAGGAACAAATTGGCTGCAAATAAAATTAAATACTTACCGGAGGTTTGATTATTTAAAAATATGCGGAGAAGAAAATAAACACCGGTGATAAAAAATAAATGCACAAGCATATCGCTCATGTATGTGTTGCATTGAAACCACAATACACCGGCACTAAATAAATAAAATGTATATCCTAATATGCCCGTCCAATCTATTTTTTCAAATGATTTTTTGTTCCGAAGAGTGCCAATAATTAAATACACAAATAAGGCACTCATAAAGTTAATGACCAGGTGGAAAATTTCAATTGCAAGTACGGTTCCTTTTATATTGAATAATTTAAAAACGAGGTATGGAAATATGTAGGCGAAAGGTGGATGAGAAACATAATAATAGTTACCCTCAGCATCAACCATTTTGCCTGTAGTGCTTGCAAATTTATTAATGTATTTATTTGCATCTCCCGGATAATTCATGACGGGATTGAAATTATATTTAGAGGCTCCCTCCATTTCCCAAATATTGATAATCCGGAGTGAAATCGCCGTTACAAATTCATGATGTTTCGATAAAGGACGATCTATATTCGGCAGTCTGACGAAGACAGATAAAAGGAACAGAATAATTAAAATGGCAATTACATGAAATGAGAATCGTCTTTTCAATATATGATTTTATGCGAATGTAGCTTATTCTTCACTGAATACATTTTAGAAGTGTCAATGAAATTTCCTTGTTTACTAAAAGGCGGCAGGTGGTTAAAAATCAAGAAGATAAAATATTGTTCTGGTACTATTAATTGAAAAGAATAGGCTACATACCAATAATTTAAACGTAACTTAGTTTTTTAATTTAGTTGTAATGTCTGTTCTTTTGTTTCTTTTTTGGATTTTATAGACACTTTCAAACATTCTACCCTATTGCTTTCGAAGCTCGTGATCTGAATGACAAAACTTTTTGCAAAGTAAACATCCTGATATTTCAATATTATTAGATTAAAAATTTTTGACGCTGAACTACATTTTTTACGTATGTAGTGAAACCACCTCTTGTAGTACTTTAATTTAATAATTCTTTTTACAATATGTCCACCAAAATTAGATTTGCCAAAGCAAACAATAATGATTTTTTTTCGACCCTGAATAGTAGAGTAGATGAATATTTTTCCAGCAATAAAATATCAAAATATGCAAATTCTTTAATGATATTTAAAGTTATTTTTTTCCCATCAGTATTTATTGCGGCTTACTTTGTTCTGATTTTGATTCCAAATCCTCTTTGGCTTCAGTTCGTGCTATGGAGTGTGCTGGGATTTTTTACAGCATTTATCGGAGTGAATATTTCGCATGATGCCATTCATGGATCATTGTCGCGGAATAAAAGGGTTAATAAATTTCTGGGTTATACTTTTAACCTGATAGGCGCAAATGCCTATATATGGGGTATTATGCACAATATTGTTCATCATACTTACACGAATATAGAAGGGCACGATGAGGACATCGCCTCCGTTCCTGTGTTACGTATGTCCCCCCATCAGAAATTGAGGAAAATTCACCGTCACCAGCATTGGTATGCATTTTTGTTCTATGGTTTGGCCTCACTTTCCTGGGTATTTGTAAAGGACTATGTAAAGTTCTTTAAAAAGAAAATTGGTAATTACGATAATAAAAAGCATCCGCGTATTGAGTACTTTAATTTGTTCTTTTACAAACTGGTCTATTATACGATCTATTTGGTGATTCCTTTGATCTTAATAAACGCCCTATGGTGGCAGGTTGTGCTGGGCTTTTTGGCCTTACATTTCTGCATGGGAATTACAATAGCCATCATTTTTATGCTGGCGCATGAAGTGGAAGAAGCACAATTTCCCTTACCGGACGAAAGTGGAAATATTGAGAATTCATGGGCTGTCCACCAACTTTATACTACAGTAGATTTCGGCAGGGAAAATGATTTGCTTAATTTTTTTTCCGGTGGTTTAAACTTCCAGGTAGAGCATCATTTATTTCCCCGTATTTGTCATGTCCATTATAAACCTCTCTCTGCCATTGTCGAAGAAACGGCGAAAGAATTCGACCTGCCTTATCTTGCCAATCCTTCTTTTTTTGGAGCTATCGGATCTCATATCCGATTATTGAAGAAATTGGGAAATCCTGAAGTGGTCCCTGTTTTAGTTGAAACGAATGCAGCCTGAAAGTAAAATGTGAAAATGTGAAAAGAGAAGATGAGCAGTGACGAATAAATAGGTATCAGACTTTTTCAAAGACAAGTCTGAAATGATCCATGATCTCATTTTCAAAACAAACTTTATTAGGACTTATTTTGAAAACGGCCACCAGGTGACGGAACTCTTTATCATAAAGATATTTTGGGAGGATAGAAGCATATAAGTAGTATTTCTGGAGATTGAATTTCCGGAATTTCTTTCGCCATCGTTTGATTGTTTCAATATAATCATACCTGCCACTACTTTTAGAAATCAATTTGAAATATGGAGCTGCGTTGCTGATTACCTGTTCCACACCATATGGTAACCAGGAACCGGGAAATTGCTTAACCATTAAAGCCATGGCATAAGCCGGAGAATGTTTGTCGGCCTCCACACTTACTTCTTCAAGTGGCATCATGTTTCTGTCAAAAACCATTGTCTGCATATAAAATCTTCCGCCGGTGGGTAAAAGATCATTCAGGCCTTTAAAAAAGTGATGATAAACGTCATCTTGTTTGCCGGCTTTATATTCTTCAATAGAACAAAAATGCTCCATGCCGCCGATGCAGGAAATTGCATCTAATTTTCCAAAATCTTCCGGTTTTATATACCTGCAATCCATAACCTTTACATCTAATCCATTCTTCGTACAAGCGGCGGCCTGACCTGTGGATAGGGTAACTCCTGTGCCATTGGCACCACGTTCTTTTATATATTGTAGAAATGGTCCCCAACCGCAACCCATATCGAGAACCCTGGTATTCTCTTTTATACCAAGACTGTCGGCAATAAACCCGTGTTTCTTTTTTTGAGCCTCTTCTAAAGTCATTGAAAAATCGCCATCAAACATAGCACCGCTGTAATCACCCATTTCTCCCACGCTTAGCCGGAATATCTGATCGATAGTTGTGTATGTAAAGTCAAGATCTTTTTGAGAGGCCATCTGTAAATATTTTATCAATGTAACTCAATGAAACCTCTAACAAGGTACAAGGATTTTTTGCATCGCACCGATTAAGTTACCTGGGGTATCAGAGCAATTCGGATTAAGCATTTTCACCTGATAAAAGATTTACGGCATTTAATGTCCTTCGGACGTTGAATGCCTTCGGCGTTGAATATCCTTTGGATGTTGAATGGTTTCACCGATGAAGGTCCATTCACCACGCAGTATTCAACTCGCAACATTCAACTTTTCTTCTCTCCAACAGCCTTCAGCAATGAATCATAGGCCTTATTAAAATTTTCAACTCCTTCTTTTTCCAATTGTTCCGTAAGCTCATCAAGGTTTATTCCGTTCTCACTTAACTGATTCAAAAGATTGTTCGCTTTTAAAAGATTATTTTCCAAATGATCTGCGATCTTTCCGTGATCACGGAAAGCCTCAATCGTTTCCATGGGCAGTGTGTTGATGGTGTTCGGACCGATCAATGCCTCTACATATTTTACATCGCTGAAGGAAGGATCTTTGGCACTTGTGCTGGCCCATAATACTTTTTGTTTTGACGCACCCTTCTTTTCAAGTTCTCTGAATCTGTCACTAAAGAATACTGTTTTATAAATTTCGTAGGCTTTTTTAGCTGAAGCAATGGCAACTTCACCAACCATTTCATCTAATTTCTTTTCTTTTAAAATGGGATCGATCAGCACATCAATACGGCTAAGGAAAAAGCTGGCAACAGATTGAATATTGTTGATAGGGAGATTTTTTTTCAGCCGTTCTTCCAGACCGGTAATATAGGCTTCCGTTACTTCCCGGTAACGCTCCAGGCCAAAAAGAAGCGTGATATTGATATTAATTCCGTCTGCCACACAGTTCTGAATTGCAGGAATCCCTTCCTGCGTTGCAGGTATTTTTATCATCACGTTTTTACGGTCAATTTTTTTCCATAAATCCTTCGCCTGTTTAATGGTTCCATCGGTATCATTTGCCAGATGTGGGGATACCTCCATACTTACAAATCCATCAGTTCCTTTCGCCTCATCAAAAACCGGTTTTAAAATATCTGTCGCACGTTGAATGTCCTGTATAGCTATGCTGAAAAATATTTCTTCGTCACTTTTTTGTTCTCCGGATAGTTTTTTAATATCCGCATCATAATCAGCACTTCCTTTGATCGCTTTTTCAAAAATGGACGGATTGGACGTAATTCCGGAAAGCCCGTCTTCGTCAATTAATTTTTGAAGCGTGCCACTATCCATTAATTTTCTGTCAAAGGAATCCAGCCATATACTTTGTCCAAAATCCTTTATTTGTTTTACTTTATTCATGATGTTTTCTTTTATTAAATTCATGTAGATACTATCCTGCTAAAATCTCCCGGATCATTTGATTGGTAAATCCCCACTCATTATCATACCAGGCCATCACTTTTACCAAATCACCATCTACCACCCTGGTCATTTGCAGATCAACAGTTGTAGCAAAGGGGTTTTTAATAATATCAGAGGATACGATAGGCTCATTAGTTACAGCCAGAACTTTTTTATAACGTTCTGTTTTGGATTCTTCTGTTAGGATAGAATTAATCTCCTCCGGGGAAGTATTTTTTGCAGCTAAAAAAGTAATGTCGGAAATAGATCCAACCGGGACAGGAGTACGGATGGCGATTCCATCGAACTTACCCTCTAATTCCGGAAGAACTTTGGTGGTGGCAATAGCAGCTCCTGTTGAGGCCGGAACAAGACTTAAAGCCGCTGAACGCCCCATACGGAGTTTCTTTTTGGAAGGAGCATCTACCAGCGACTGCGAAGCTGTATAAGCATGAACCGTATTTAAAATGGCTTTTCGGATGCCTATTCTTCTCATCAGGACTTCCATGACCGGGCCAATGCTATTTGTGGTGCAACTTGCACAGGAAAAGACGGCCACCGTTTTATCCCTCTGGTTTACTCCGTGGAGAACAGTTGGAGTGTCTTTACTCTTCGTTGGAGCTGATATCACCACCGTTTTTGCACCTGCCTGAATGTGTTTTCCGGCATCTTCTCTTTCTGTAAAAATTCCGGTGCTTTCTATGACCACTTCAATATTTAAATCTTTCCAGGGTAGAGCGGCAGGATCTTTTTGAGATAAGAAAGAAATCTTTTTACCTCCTACCATCAGATTATTATCTATAATATCTATTTCTCTATCATAGATTCCGTAGACGCTGTCGTACTTTAATAAATAGGCTGCATTTTCAATGGTCATAAGATCATTTACTGCGATAACTTCCAGGTCAGGAGTATCCATAATTACTTTTAGAGCTGCTCTTCCAATTCTGCCAAAGCCATTAATAGCTATTCTTTTCATTGATGTAAAATTAATTTTTGAAAAAAATCAATACCGATCAAAGCAGTTATTCCATTTAGTAAATGCTCATGAAACGTGCCAAAAGAAATATATGATAGCATTAACTTAATGAAACTCTCTTAATTGAAAAGAGGATTCCGAAATATAAAAGAGATTTATTGCAGGGAGAATTTTTTATAAATAGGACTATTAGAACAGGTCTGTATTAATCATAAAGAACTTGATGGTGTTCACTGAAATAAATCTTTCGGTTGGACTTTTTTAGCAGGCTCATGGTTACTTCACTCCCATCTTCACTAAAGTCTT
>JBBSUB010000091.1:0-15704 GCA_038235345.1 Chitinophagales bacterium | reverse complement strand
TAATGAATACAAACCTAAAGGACACCAACCCCGGGCGACGCGCCGTGGGCGGTGTCTTTACCGCCCACTTTCAACGTGACGATGCGACATATTGAAATGCACCCGAAACTACTCATAATCAAAAGGTGTTATTTCTAACGAAATGAATTGACTTTCTCCTATAGTTTATTTTATAATTTATTCCAGGGTATAAATAATCCTAATTTAATCCAAAAATAAATCTGTATAGAGCGGTCCACCTTTTACTACAGCGTATTTGTCCAGATCCGTAATGCCTTCCTCAGCCAGTACTTCATCGTCAATAAATGAATTGCCTGTGCATTCTGTAGAGGATCTTTTTAAGATGTAATAAGCAGTGTCCGCAATGATCTCCGGTGTGCGGCTCATATTGATCAGTGCTTCTCCGCCCAATAAATTTTTAACTGCTGCGGTAGCAATAGTGGTTCTGGGCCAAAGTGTATTCGCTGCTATCTTATATTTCTTCAGTTCTCCCGATAGGCCTAAGGCGATCATGGTCATATTGTACTTACTTATCGTATAGGCTATATGGTTAGTGAACCATTTTTGAGCCAGGTTTATTGGTGGGGAAAGATTTAAAATATGTGGATTTTCTGATTTTTTTAAATAAGGAATGCAGGCCTTGCTCACAAAAAAAGTTCCTTTTACATTGATATCATGCATTAAACCATAGGCTTTGGAAGAGGTTTGTTCTGTGGGCGTTAGGGAAATGGAGGATGCATTATTTATAAGAATATCGATGCCTCCGAAATGTTCTACAGCTTTTTCTACCGCTTCGTTTATTTGGTCTTCGAAACGGATATCACATTGCACGGCAAGTGCTTTTCCGCCGGCATCTTCAATTTCTTTCGCTGCACTGAAAATCGTCCCTCCTAATTTTGGATTCTCTTCAATTGATTTTGCCACTACTACTATATTGGCTCCTTCTGCAGCGAGTCTTAAGGCTATAGCTTTTCCAATTCCACGGGAAGCACCTGTAATAAAAACTGTTTTGTTTTGAAAGCTCATTTTAAATGATTTTAGGATTTTTCTAAAAAAGAGGTTTTGCCTGTTTGAGTCATTCATTAGAAATTTTATGATTCATACTTGCATTTAAAGCTAAACAATTCAGGATAATTTAAAAAGTATCTTTTCTCCGGACTGGTGGTCTCGTTCATCCTATTTTAACTTTAATTAATTGAATCACAAGATTTATTTTAAAAAATTTGAGGGAGTATAAATCTGTTCATCCGAGGAAAGTTCCTGAAGTTTCTTTAAAGATTATTACATTCGTAAAGCCAAATTCTCTCTTTTATTCATAATCAATCCTTGTAATGATGAATCAAAACCTGACAAAGCAACGCTTTTATTCTCTGGATGTTTTTCGCGGAGCTACAGTTTGTCTGATGATATTGGTGAATAATCCGGGAAGCTGGAGTCATATTTATCCGCCGCTGGAGCATGCAAACTGGCATGGTGTTACACCGACTGATCTCGTATTTCCATTTTTTCTGTTTGCAGTCGGAAATGCCCTTGCTTTTGTTATGCCTCGTCTTGAAGCGGCTGGCCCGTCAGTGTTTTGGAAAAAGGTTATTAAAAGAACACTACTCATTTTTATCATTGGACTGTTGCTTAACTGGATGCCTTTTATAAAATGGCAAAACGATTCATTGGTCTTTAAACCCTGGGAATATGTCAAAGAGGATGGTGAATTAGCAGGGATTAGAATTTTGGGCGTATTACAACGGATTGCCTTTGCTTATTTCTTTGCAGCGGTCATTATTTATTTATTTAAATTGAAGGGATCATTTATCGCTGCGTGCATCATTCTTTTGGGATATTGGGCGCTAACAGTTGCCGCGAATCCTCTGGATCCATATAGTCTTCAAGGCTGGTTTGGAACCAATGTGGACAAAGCAATTTTAGGAGATGCGCATATGTACCACGGAGAATCGCTGAATGGTAAACCAATCGCCTTTGATCCCGAGGGATTTATGAGTTTATTCGGCTCCATTGTGCAGGTTATTTTCGGATATTTGTGTGGATATTATATCGTAAAAAAGGGCAAAACCCCGGAGATGGTTAACTGGTTATTTGTAACAGGAGCAATTCTTTTGTTTATCGGATACTCCTGGGACATGTTGTTCCCCATGAACAAGAAAATATGGACCAGTTCTTATGTAGTTTACACCACAGGCCTGGCAATGGTCATTATCGCCGTTATGATTTATTTTATTGAATTAAAAGGAAAAAGGGGCTGGCTAAGTAAATTCTTTGATGTGTTCGGTAAAAATCCACTTTTTATATTTGTGTTATCCGGCGTGCTGCCAAGACTGCAGGGACTTATACGGATCCCTAATGGCATGAGTGATTCCGGTACTCAAATCTATATTGCCCCGTTTGCCTGGTTTTATGAATATATCTGCAAACCAATCTTTGGAACCAACCTCAATAATGCATCCTTGTTTTATGCACTTGTAACCATTACTTTTTATTGGCTGATCGTATTTTGGATGGATAAAAAGAAGATATATGTGAAAGTTTAATTTTTGAAGAAACAACTTAGGATAATCAAAAACAAAAAAGGCCTCAATGGCCTTTTTTGTATGATAAACTATTTTGTAAATACCTGGCCTTTTATCCGCGATTTATGAAACCTGGTGCGTGCCATCCATAATCTTTACTTCATACATTTCTGCCTCAATATTAAAAGCACTTTTATAGTCCGAAGCTATTTCTTTTAGGAAATTATCTTTTCCGCTATTTTTAATAATATTGATCGTACATCCACCGAAGCCACCACCCATTAATCTTGCACCAATGACCTCCTCTCTTTTTGAAGCAAAATCAACCAGGAAATCCAATTCAGGACAACTAACACTGTAAAGATGCTGAAGGCCATAATGTGTTTGAAACATTAATTTCCCAAAACCTTCTATGTCATTCTTTTTAAGAAGAACTGCCGCCTGTTTTGTTCGCAGGATTTCTTCCACTACATAGAGACATCTTTGATAAACGATCTCTCCCATTTCCTCTTTAAATTGTAACAAAGTTTCAGCTGATTCTACTTCACGGAAAGAGTTGATCCCTAACTTATTCTGCATAATCTTTAAACCCTTTTCACATTGCTGCCTGCGTTCATTATAAGCAGATGCAGCAAGATTGTGATGCACATTGGTATTGATCAAAACAAGGGTGCTGTCCGTTAACTTGAAGGGAAGATATTCATGAGTAATGCTCTGGCAATCCAGCAGCATAACGTGATCTTTCTTACCATGCATATTAGCGTATTGATCCATGATTCCACAATTAACCCCCGGGAAATTATGCTCGGCACGTTGGCAAAGCAAAGCAAGTTCTTTCCTATCCAGGCCAAATCCCATTAGTTCATTAATAGAAAAAGCCATTCCTCCTTCTACAGCAGCGGAGGAAGATATTCCGGCACCATTAGCGATGTTCCCGCCAATGACACAGTCAAATCCTTTAATTTCATTTCCCAGTTGGGTGAATTCATATATTACCCCAAGAACATAATTCTTCCATCCTACACTTTGTTTAATTTCTGTTTGTTTTATACTGAATGTTTCATCGTAATCCACGGCGTAGAAATTAAAATGATCGGTATCATTAAAAGCAATTGCATAATAAATTCCTTTATCTATCGCGCCTGGCATCACAAATCCGTCATTATAATCGATGTGTTCACCTATCAGGTTTATTCTTCCCGGTGACCAGAAACCGGAGGGCTCACCTTTAAATTTCTCCTTAAACAGTTGATTTATTTTTAGTATCGTTTCATTCATTTGATTTATTTTAAAAGTGCAATCTTATAAACAACTTCATATATCGAAGATTGTCCGGGTTCTATCGTTTGAAATCCCATGGCATTATTAAAAGCATCCGGAACGCCACTTAAGTTTTCAATCGCGATGCTTTTTCGATGATCAGGAGTATAGATCTGAAGATACGGATAGGATTCGGAAGGATAGACTTCTACTTGAATTTTTTCTGTTACATTTCTCAAAACGCACATAGGCTGGCAGGTTTCCAGGTTTAGAGTAAAGCAATTGTCAAATACAGTATCTCCTATTTTTTTCAGAGAATTAAACGTGTCATATTCTTTCATTTTTCCTGATGGAATCAAATTTTCAAATTCCACCATTTCCATTGATTGGAATTCGAGGTGAAGCTCATCAATTTTGTCGCCCAAAGAAAAATACGGATGCCATCCATCCAGCATAGGAATGAGCCCTTCGTCGAGGTTAAGACATTCTGTGGTGACACGTAATTTTTGATCGCTTTCTAATTTATAGGTTACAATACAATCGTAGGTAAATGGATAGCCCGGATCTTCTTTATCGTAATGATACTTCATCGTAACAGAAGCGCCGGATTCATCAGCAAGCTCTCCCATTATTTCAAATGGTTTATCATAGAGCTCCCCATGCAGCGCATCGCCATTTTGAATAAATTTTTCCAATTTATATTGGTTTTCACCAAAAGAGAATGTTGCATTTTTTACACGGCACACAAAAGGAGATAATTTACAACCCTTGAAACCAGCGGAGGTTACATTTTCCAGAAAGTCATCTTTGGAAGAATAACTGTCAATCACATTTATTACCCGCTCATCTTTTTTTACAGTAAATGCATGCAGTATAGCACCGGATGAAGGAAGGATTTCCGCAGCAGCTCCGGAATTCTGATCTCTTAAAATGATCTTTTCAAAACCATCTTCTTTTTTTCTCTCTATTAAAAACATATGGGATTCTATTAAGCCATAAAAGTATTCAATAGATTACAAAGTTTCAGAAACAGTTTAATTCTTTTTCTAAACGCATGATTTTATATGAATTCTACCTTAAAAAGGAATTTATTAAAGCGCCACTCAACATTTTTAATTTTAGCGGGCAGTTATCAACAAACTAAATCTTTTTAACAAAAGAAAGGTGTTTTATAGTATTAAGTATTTTTCCAGGGTATTTAAATCCACAAATAAGTAGTTAAAATTAAAATCGACGATAAATAATCCTGTTTAATAGTTTTCCTATAAAACACCTGTGATTTAGATGATTTCGGAGCCATCCTGCTCATTTATTCTTCCTGTATCTTCAGACTCATTTTTAGCCTTTAAAATAGCCTGATCTTTCTCTTTTTTTCGTTGTGCACTTATTGCCGCCATGCGCGTTTGAGTATCAGTTCCCGCAGAAATTCCGGAGCTTCTTGTTTCGGATTCCTCATTCCCAAGTTCTTCGCTTCCCATACTTGGGTTTGAAATTCTATCATTTTCTGGCATGATCATTAAATTTAAATTGTGAATAATGAATTATAAAGCAGAAAAAGATATGCCACATTTGATTGTCGGTTTAGGTTAATTTTAAACTATGAATTATCTCGCTCACGCCTATCTTTCCTTCGACAATCCGGATATTTTAACCGGGAATATGATTAATGATTATGTAAAAGGGAAAAAGAAATTTGATTATCCCCCTAATATCCAAAAAGGCATGGAACTGCACCGGGCAATCGATCATTTCACGGATATCCATCCCGTAACTGCAAGTGCAAAAAAAATCTTTAGTCCGGAATACAGGCTTTACTCAGGAGCTTTTATAGATATTGTGTATGATCATTTTTTAGCTTTGGATAAGGCACAATTTGAAGAATATGGTGGGCTTCAGCCATTTTCAGAAAAGATTTACCAGTTATTGGACAATGACCAATTGTATTTTCCGGCTCCTTTTCAAAGAATGTTCCCCTATATGCGCCAACAAAACTGGCTATACCATTACCAATTTAATGAAGGTATTAAGAATGCATTCGGAGGACTTGTAAGAAGGGCAAAATACCTGGATGAATCAGCCATTGGTTTCCGGATCTTCGAAGATCATTATTTAGAATTGCAGAATTTTTATGCAGAATTTTTTCCTGAATTAAAAGATTTTTCCATAAATAAATTCAGACAACTAACTGAGCAATAAATCCCTCTATATTTGTAAAAATCAACGACTAATATGAAGTATGCTCTTTTGGTAGTATTCGCTCTTCTTTCTTTATACACTAATGCGCAAAACAATTCCCAGATTCCTCCTTTAGATAAGTCGCCGATGGATATGAGTTATTATCCGGTCAACTATCCGATTCTTAAAATTCAGGGAAAAGTGATTGAACCCCTTGTTATGCGGGTAATTTATAGCAGGCCAAACAGAAATGGACGCAGAGTTTTTGGCGGACTACAGGAATATGGAGAAGTCTGGCGTCTGGGAGCGAATGAGGCGACTGAGATTGAATTTTTCAA
Source organism: Chitinophagales bacterium (assembly GCA_038235345.1). GTDB lineage: Bacteria > Bacteroidota > Bacteroidia > Chitinophagales > Chitinophagaceae > Ginsengibacter. Next base: position 9,409 of record JBBSUB010000091.1, on the reverse strand, counting down.
AAATGTAAAGATCAATAATAAAGTCGTTAAAAAGGGTCGTTATTCTTTATTCGCTATTCCTTACCCCGATAAATGGACACTGATCATTAATAAAGACACGGATGTTTGGGGAAGTTTTAATTATAATAGAGAGCACGATATATTAAGAGTGGATGTACAGGTAAAGAAAAATGATATGGACGAAACAATGGCCATTTTTTTTGAGAAAGTTTCCGGTGGAGCAAATTTGAATATTATGTGGGAAGATGTTTCTGTAACTTTGCCAATAGGCATTTACTGATTTAACGGATAGGGTTTACGCAAGAAAAAATAGAGTACATTCAGTTCCTTTGTAGATGCTAAAAAAGAATATTATTTTTTAATTTGAATAAGAAACTAAATTATGAAGTTGAATACAAAAATGATCCATGCCGGTGCAGAACCTGATGCAGCGTACGGAGCTATTATGACGCCTATTTATCAAACATCTACGTTTGTTCAGTCCAGTCCCGGAGTACACAAAGGTTTCGAATATGCGCGCACACATAACCCTACAAGATCTGCGCTTGAAAAAGCCCTGGCTGAAGTTGAAAATGGAAAGTTTGGACTTTGTTTTTCCAGCGGATCTGCTGCTACGGATGCCGTTATTAAATTATTGAGCCCGGGTGATGAAGTGATTGCTGCAAATGATATGTATGGTGGCACCTATAGAATGTTTACTAAGGTTTTTGCAAAATACGGAATCAAATTTCATTTCATCAACATGCAGGATGCAAATGAAGTTTCTAACTATATTAATGATAAAACAAAACTCATCTGGACGGAAACACCCACAAACCCGATGATGAATATTACGGATATCGCCGCAGTTTCAGCGATAGCGAAGCAGCATAATGTGTTGGTGTGTGTTGATAATACCTTCGCTTCACCTTATTTGCAAAATCCCCTGGACCAGGGAGCAGATATCGTGCTTCATTCCGCTACGAAATATATTGGCGGGCATAGTGATTCCGTTCATGGTTGTTTGATCGTAAAAGAAGAAACATTAAAAGATCAATTGGCATTTATCCAAAATGCCTGCGGTGCTGTGCCTGGACCTCAGGATTGCTTTTTAATATTAAGAGGTTTAAAAACACTGGCTGTACGCATGCAAAGGCATTGTGAGAATGGAGAGAAGATAGCCCATTGGCTGAGAAATAATCCAAAGGTGGATAAAGTGTTCTGGTGTGGTTTTGAAGATCATCCCAACCATTTGATCGCTAAAAAGCAAATGCGTGGATATGGTGGCATGATGAGTTTTACATTAAAAGATGACAGCCAGGAAGCTGCTATGAAAGTGCTTTCTGAAACAAAACTTTTTTCCCTGGCAGAAAGCCTTGGAGGAGTGGAAAGCCTGTGTGGACACCCTGCATCCATGACGCATGCAAGTATTCCAAGAGAGGAAAGATTAAAAAGCGGATTAGTAGATTCTTTGATCAGGTTGAGTGTAGGTATAGAAGATGCGGAAGATTTGATCGCGGATCTGGAAAATGCCATCGGCTGATTGACAAGCCGGACATCCGGAAAATAAAAAAGATGGTAAAAAAGGATGTGAAATCGTTTCTCGATCGTAAAGTGATTGAATATAATAATTCGGATTTCATCAAGGATGACCCGATTTGTATTCCTCATTTATTTACAAAAAAACAGGATATAGAAATTGCCGGCTTCTTTGCGGCAATTTTTGCCTGGGGAATCCGGAAAACCATTATCAATAAGTCTTTTGCCTTAATGCAGTTAATGGACAATTCTCCCCTCGATTTTTGTTTGAATCACCAGGATAAGGATTTGAAAAAAATGCTGGGGTTTTGTCACCGGACATTTAATGATACGGATCTGTTGTATTTTATTTCTTTTTTCAAATTTCACTATTCAAATTACTCTTCCCTGGAAAATGCTTTTTTTAATAAGAAAACCATTCAGCCAGCTAATTCATTCGAAAACACCATTGAATCGGCTCTTAACCATTTTTACGATTATTTCTTTTCATTGGAAGATGTGCCTCACCGTACATTAAAACACATTGCTGCGCCGAAGAAAAATTCTGCCTGCAAGCGATTAAATATGTATTTAAGATGGATGGTCAGGCAAGATAATAAAGGCGTGGATTTTGGAATTTGGAAATCAATAACACCATCTCAGCTTATTTGTCCGATAGATGTACACGTTGCAAGAGTAGGGAGAAGGTTTGGCCTTCTTGAAAGGAAACAGGTGGATTGGCTTGCTGCACAAGAACTCACGGAGGCTTTGAGAAAATTTGATAGAAAAGATCCGGTAAAATATGATTTCGCTCTTTTTAGTCTGGGAATTTTGGAAAAGTTTTAAAATTTTATTTTAACTTTATTTAGCGATTTCAAAATATAATAACCTCAGATGGGAATTTTACCTGGTGATTCATCCACTGCTAAATACCCATTCCTGGCAGGTGGGGAAATGGGAAAACGAATCAGCGAAAGGGATTGGGACAAAACAACTGCGGGGCCACCGGATAACTGGCCCCCGAATTTGTGCATAACCTTAAATGCACTTTTACGTAATAAAATTCCTTCCTTCTTATATTGGAGTTCTGACCTTACAATCTTCTATAACGACGCAGCCAGAAATATTGTGGAGGATATCGGGAAATCCACATGTATATTGGGCATGTCTGCTAAAAAGTGTTTGCCTGCGGGTTTGAAAGTGTTAAAGCCTTTTATTGAAAAAGTGTTTAGAACAGGCGAGTCAATCCTTATTGAAAATAAATTAATGCGCTTTTCTAAAGATAAAAAAGAAAAACATGCGTATTGGACATTTAGTTTAACCTGTGTGGTTGATGGATATGGAATGCCTGAAGGGGTTCTGCTTACGGGAATTCAAATGGAAGAATGCCACGAAGATCATTCAGAGCTTTTCGAAGCGGTAAGTGAGCATGCTGAGCAATTAAATTACATCATTGATGCAGCGGAATTAGGTACGTGGAATTTAAATACCTCAACAAATCAAATTATTTTAAATGCCCGTGCCAGTGAATGGTTTGGTTTGTCGGAAGAAGAAACTTTATTGGATGAGTTGCTAAAGACCATTATAGAAGAGGACCGGCAGAGTGTGATTAATAGAATCGATGAAGCTATTAAACCTGGTTCAGAAGGGTTGTATCAAAAGGAATATAGCATTATAAATCCTTTGACGGGTAAGAAACGGCGGTTGCTGGCCATAGGGAAAGCACAATTAAATAATGAAAAAAAAGTTTTTCGTTTCGGAGGAATTTTACAGGATATCACAGAAGAATATTTGCTTTTAGAAAAATTGAGAAATACAGAAGAACGATTACTCCTTGCTATAGAAACGGCTGAATTTGGCATGTGGGAATTTGATATTCCATTGCAGGAAATTACCCATTCCTCCAAATTAGCTGAAATCCTTGGATATGAAAAATCAACTATCTTAGGACTTAAGGAGATGGAAGCCGGGGTTCATCCTCAAGACCTTCCTTACCTGAATACTGATTTTATGCCGGAACTTCTCAGAAAAGGAAGAATAGAGATTCAATACCGTATCATTCAACAAACAGGAGATGTAATTTGGGTAAGTAATCATTCCAAAGTGATTTATGATAAAAAAGGGTTACCTATAAAACTGATTGGAACATTGCAGGATATTACGGAACAAAAAAAACAGCAAAATAAAATAGAGGAAAGCGAGCAAAATTTGCGGACAATCGTCGATTCAGGTCCGTTTCCTATCTCTGTATATTCAGGAAATGAATGGCGTTTAGAAATGGCAAACAAAGCCTGGATAAGCCTTTCAGGCAAAGGAAAACATCTTATTGGGAAATCATATTTGGAGATATTTCCCGAATATGAGCATCAGGCAGTTTACCGGAACTTTGAAGAGGCGATTATATCCGGAATTAGTTTTCAAGCAGAACAGGAACAGGTAAATTTAGAAAAAGACGGTGTTTTGACCACCTATTATTTTAATTATACAATCACTCCTATAAAAAATGAGGAGGGAAAAGTAATTCGTGTTATAAATAGTGCTGTTGATGTGACGGAAGCTGTCCTGGCAAAAATAAAGATAGAAAAAAGTGAAGCAGAATTCAGGCTTCTTGCGAATAGCATGCCTCAGTTTGTATGGTCGGCAAATAATGAAGGAGTCATTAATTATGTCAACCAGGCCGTATTTGATTATACGGGTATTTCTTCAAAGGATCTTACCGGGGATAGTTGGAAGAATTTTGTCCACGAAAAGGATATTGAAAAAACCGTTTCTCTTTTTAATCATAGCATTAGAACAGGGAAAGATTTAATTGTTGAACATCGATTCCGGCGTTACGATGGTGAGTACCGCTGGCAGTTAACCAGGGCTGTATCTTTGAAAAATTCAAACGGTGAAATTCAAATATGGATCGGAACAAGTACAGATATTCAGGATATAAAAGAACAGGAGGAGTTGAAGGATTTTTTTATAAGTATGGCAAGTCATGAATTGAAAACACCTATCACTTCATTGAAGGCTTACGTGCAAATCTTATTAAGTAATTATGCGGAAGGTAAGGATGCTTTTCTGCTTAAGTCATTAAAGATCGCCGATAAGCAAATTGTCAAATTGACAAATCTTATTTCAGAATTATTGGATATCAGTAAAATAAAATCAGGTAAGCTCAGTTTGAATATTACCCAATTTTTAATAAATGAATTAGTAGATGATACGATCGAAGCCTTCTCTATTACGAACCCTGAGTATACAATTACATTCAATTGTAAGAAAAATTTGTACGTTCAGGCAGATTCGGAAAGAATTAGCCAGGTCATTATAAATTTCCTTTCGAACGCGATTAAATATTCATCGGATTCTAAAATGATAGATGTTACCTGTCACGTGACAGATACAGAAATAGAGATAAGTGTCATTGATCAGGGGATCGGTATTAATAAAGAAGAAATGCCCAAAATTTTCGAACGGTTTTATAGAGGCGGAGGATTTCTTGAAAAAACAATACCCGGTTTTGGAATCGGTCTTTTTATTGCAGAAGATATCATTAAGAGACATGGCGGGATTATAGGCGTAGAAAGTGAACCTGATAAAGGATCCAGGTTTTATTTTACACTACCTCTTATGCCTAAGTTTGCAGATAATAAATGAGGTTTTTTGGGATTTTAAATTCCTTGAAGGAATAATTCAATCTCCGGGCATGATACCAAAATGGAGCACAGTGGTTTTTCGTGATTAAAACTATTTATTATGCCGGGTCGGATTCAATCGTATAAAAAGATTCCTATTGCTCATATAATAATTTGGCAACCTCTTCTTTATTCTCTTTTTCTTTTTTAAGGTCAAATTGAGTTCCGAATACCCAATCCCATAGATTAGAACTTACACCAAAACCCATTTCCTCGCTTTTATAATGATGCAGATGATGATTCCGCCAGATAGATTTTAACCATTTCTGTTTTGGATTCCAGGCATGGATGGCATAATGTATACTTCCATATAAAAGGTATCCCAAAAGAAATCCCGGGAAAAAGGACATTGCATGATGGCTCATAAGTCCATACATCAATAAAAATATAATGGAGGCCAAAATCAGGCTTGGTACGGGGGGCATAAACAAACGTTGTTTATCCCTTGGAAATTCATGGTGATTGCCATGCATTACATAGGAAATTCGTTGAATATGCGGATTTTCACTTACCAAATGGAAGACAAAGCGGTGCATCAAATACTCAAAAAATGTCCAGAAAAAAATGCCTGCCAAAAAAAGCAGGGTGATTCGTAAACCGGAAAACTCCAGGGTGGTTTCTGAATAATAAAGTAACAGAATAATCACAGGAATATACATGCCCCAGATAACCAGCGGATGTGTTTTTGTAAAATACTCAAGATATTTATTTCTGAAAATTTGAGCCTGACCCTTATTTTGAATTTCTTCGAATTTCATAATATAAATCATTCAATGAATAATTCAACGCGCACAAAACTAAGCCCAAATTTTTCGCTTCCCAAATGTTCCGCACAATCAATAACTTGTGCCCCACGAAAAAGGCGGAGGATTACTCTATATAAAAATATTTTTTTACAATTCCTTTGAGTGACGGGTTTAATCTGTCGGAGTCAAATGTCCCTAACAAACTCAGAATTTGTTTCAACCTGGGATTAAATAATTATAAAACAAAATGAATTTAAAATTATAAAAAATGAAATTAGTTTCTTACTTAAAAGACGACCATCCGCAACTGGCATTTTTGGTCAATGGATTACTTTATGATGCAGAAGCAATGCATCCCGGTTTACCCTCAACCATGACGATGTTTTTAAATTTTTGGGATGATTTTTTTCCGACGGCCCAGGCTGTGAACCGTTCTCTTGTGGAAGGAAATACAAGGGTAAAAGGTACGCCGTATGAAGAGGCAGAAGTTCTGGCTCCCGTTCCACATCCTACAAGTTGCCGTGATGCGTATGCCTTCCGTCAGCATGTGGCTTCTGCCCGTAAGAACCGTGGTGTGGATATGATTCCGGAATATGATCAGTTCCCCATCTTTTATTTTACAAACCACAATAGCGTTGCCGGCCCCGGAGACGTTGTTTGTATGCCGGATCATTTTCAAAAACTTGATTTTGAATTAGAAGTTTCCATTGTTATTTGTAAACCCGGCAGAAATATTAAAGCTTTTGAAGCAGATGAATATATTGGCGGTTACATGATCATGAACGATCTGAGCGCACGGACACTTCAGATGGATGAAATGAAACTAAACCTTGGCCCGGCTAAAGGAAAGGATTTTTCAACCATCATCGGACCGATGCTTGTTACGCCCGATGAGTTGGAAGAATTTAAAATTCCTGCAAAGGAAAATCATACCGGTAACGCCTACAATCTTGCAATGAAATGCATGGTGAATGGTGTGCAGGTAAGTGCCGGAAATTTTGGCGATATGGATTGGACTTTCGCGGAGATCATTGAAAGAGTTAGTTATGGCGTGCAGGTTTATCCTGGCGATGTTATCGGTAGCGGCACCGTAGGAACAGGTTGTTTCCTGGAATTAAACGGAACCGGAAAATTGAATGATCCTGATTATAAAGAGCAATGGCTGCAACCGGGTGACGAGATCGTGATGGAAATTGAACGGCTTGGTTCTTTAAAGAATACAATCGTTCAGGATGAAGATGATTTTTCCATCTTAGCCTTAAAAAAATAGTAAATACTTTGTGTTGAATACTTTGCGTTGAATGCTTCGCGTTGAATACTTCGTGTTGAATGCTTCGCTTTGAATACTTCGTGTTGAATACTTCGTGTTGAATGCTTCGTGTTGAATGCTTCGCGTTGAATGCTTCGCGTTGAATGCTTCGTGTTGAATACTTTGTGTTGAATACTAGGGTTTGAATGCTACATTTTGCAATCTTCATGTTGAATATCTTTCAAGGTGAAAGGTTAAACATTAAATAGTTCTCTGGTTTAATTATTGATTAGTGGTTTACCAGGCTAACAGCTAACGGCCAATGGCTGAAAGCTCAAAGCTCACAGCTCAAGCTTCCGTAATTTTACACCATCTTAAAAATAGAATATGAGTAATCCTAATAAAGTTAGAATCGTAACGGCAGCCTCCCTTTTTGATGGACACGATGCAGCCATAAATATTATGCGCAGAGTGATGCAAAGTATGGGTGCTGAAATTATTCACCTAGGGCATAATAGAAGTGTGCATGAAATTGTAGAATGTGCTATTGAGGAAGACGCAGATGGTATTGCTATTACATCTTACCAGGGCGGCCACGTGGAGTTCTTTAAATACATGAAGGATTTGCTGGATGAAAGTGGTTGCGGCCATATTCGCATTTTTGGCGGTGGCGGTGGTACTATTTTACCTTCGGAAATAGATGAACTGGAAGCGTATGGAATTACAAAATTATACTCACCGGATGATGGCCGGAGAATGGGTTTGGAAGGAATGATCAAAGATGTGGTGGATACCTGTGCGCTTCCTCCCTTACCTGCGACTCCCTCCAAAGGAGAAGGAACGTTGAAGGGGCAAACAGAAAAAGAGAATGGAAAAGGAAAATATATTTTAGGTGAATGGCACGATATTAAAACCATCGCCAAATCAATTTCCCAGGCGGAAGATCATGAAACAATTGAATTTTTAAAAGATAAAATACCGTTTACCAAAGCTGCCGGCGAAGCGCCTGTCTTTGGAATTACGGGTACGGGTGGAGCAGGAAAGTCTTCCGTAACAGATGAAATTGTTCGCCGGTATTTAACCACCTATCCGGAGAAAACGATCGCGGTTATTTCTGTAGATCCTTCCCGGAAAAAAACCGGCGGGGCCTTACTGGGTGACAGGATCCGGATGAATTCCATTCATCATCCGCGTGCATATATGCGCTCCCTTGCTACGCGGGAAGATGACCGGGCCTTGAGTAATTATGTGCAGGAAGCAATAGATGTTTGTAAAGAAGCCGGGTATGATTTTATTATTTTAGAAAGTGCCGGTGTTGGTCAGAGTGACGCGTCTATACTGGATTACGTAAACGTGAGTATGTATGTGATGACACCGGAATACGGTGCTGCTTCGCAATTGGAAAAAATAAATATGCTGGATTATGCGGACATCGTCTGCATTAATAAATTTGACAAAGCAGGTGCCATGGATGCCATGCACGATGTAAAAAAACAATACAAGCGCAATCATCTTTTATGGACCGCGAAGGATGAGGAATTGCCCATCATCGGTACAGTAGCTTCAACTTTTAATGATCCCGGATGTAACCGTCTATTTAATATGATCATAGAAAAGGTCAATGAAAAATGCGGAACGGATTGGGGAATGTATGAAGCGCCGGTTCGGAGTAGCAGTCTAAGTCAGGCAATCATTCCTCCAAAAAGAGTCCGGTACCTCGCAGAAATCGCAGAAGAAATAGAAAAATACAATAGAGATTGTAAAGCGCAGGCTGCTATTGCCTCACAGTGGTACCAGGTGAGTGGCGCGATAGATATCTTTAAAAATAATTCCTCTGAGGAAGTCGCTTCAAAGCAAGTACCTGCTTTGGAAGAAATTAAAAAAACAATCCAAAAAAAGCTCACACCGGAAAATAGAGAACTCATCGAAGAATGGGAAAGTGTGAAAGGAATGTATCAGAAAGAATTTTTCGAATATAATGTGCGTGGTAAGATCATCAGGCAACCGTTGTATTTTGAATCACTTTCGCATTTAAAAATGCCTAAAATAGCTGTCCCGCGTTTTAAAGATTGGGGCGATATTTTACAATGGCGTTTACAGGAAAATTTCCCCGGAATGTATCCGTACACTGCCGGTGTATTTCCACTGAAGCGCGCTGAAGAAGATCCTACGCGCATGTTTGCCGGTGAAGGTGGCCCGGAAAGAACAAATCGCCGTTTCCATTATGTAAGTGT
>JBBSUB010000090.1:0-15751 GCA_038235345.1 Chitinophagales bacterium | reverse complement strand
TTTATCCAGGGCGATTTTCCATTTTCCATCCGTTCCGGCAATAGCTTTCTTTTCTTTTTGATCAAATTTTACAATGACTTCCTCTCCTGCATTCGCTGTTCCGAAAACAGGGATAGGCTCATCTCTTTGCAGAACCATATCATTTGCAAAAATGTAAGGCATTTCTAAGCCCCCGTAATCCCCGGTGACAGCGCTGTAAATCGTTTTGGTCAGGATAGTCACTCCTTCATCATTCGGATGCAGGGCATCCGGAAATAAATCAGGATGGAAATAAAACGGTGTATGTAAATCAATTAAAGTCACATCTTCTGCCAATGCGATTTCTTTAATGGCCGTCTGAATCTGCGCATGCCAATCGCGTGTTCCTGACCGGAAACGCGGATGATCGTTAAAGATGGGTGTCATCAGGCAAATGAAAATTTTCACTCGGGGATTTTGCTTTCGAAACGTATCAATCAACCAGGCATAATCGCCTTTAAATTCATCGCGGTAATTGTTCCAGTTGCGTGGATCTGTATCATTCAATCCTAAATGGATCACCGCTATATCCGGTTTAAATGCAACGGCTTCTGTAAATTCTTTTGTTTTGTAATAGGGATTATGCCCTTTACGCAGCAGTGTGGCACCACTGCGTCCAAAGTTCTTTACATCATAATCTGCACCCAATTTTTTTTGAAGCAAAGCCGGGTAAGATTGATTGATGGGATCTTTCAGTCCTGCACCATAGGTAACAGAATTACCAACGCAGGCAATTTTTATTTTACTATTCTGTGCATTCAATCCGGTATGGCACAGAATCAAAATAAGAAGAAGGTTCATTGGTTTCTTTACAAATTCCTTTAAAGACTTCCTTTGTTTTTTAATATGGTTTTGATCATGAATCATTTGATAATATCCTTTACAGCTATGCGCATGAAATAGAGATCCCGAATTCCTTCGTATAAAATACCAATGGTATTGTCATCTATTTTGGTAAGGGAAGAATAGCCGAAACAATCTCTTTCATCAATTAATAATTGATTCGCAGGTTGCCATGTTTCTCCTAAATCAAGACTTGCCTGTATGGTCATATTATACCTTCCGGAAGTGGTGTGCGGATTACTGAAAAACAAAACATCCTGCATGGTTCCTTTTACATTCACACGTGCTTTAATAATACTTGCCTGGCAAACGGGATCAATCAAATCTTTAAAAGATGTTGGATGTTCTGTCCAGGTATTTCCTAAATCTGTTGTGGTGGAAACTGATCTGAATTTTCCGCGATTATCGCGCATACTCAACATTAATGTATTAGGTGTGGTTTCTACAACCTGTGCTTCTGTGGTATTAAGCTTCGCACCAATACCGCTCTGCCAGGTGGCGCCATGGTCTTTACTGGTAATAACAGAAGAGTGGGGTATACCGGGCTTTTTACTTTCATCCCAATATTGCGAAGGGAAAACGAGTGTGCCATCCTGCATGGCAATACCACTTCCCGGGCCATTAAAAAACACATGCCATTTTGGATTTTTTATTTGAGAAGTAATTGAATAAGGTGCAGACCAGGTAAGTCCGTCATCATCACTGCTCACCAAAACAAATTGTCCTGTAACATCAGGTGAAAGTCCGGGTTCGGACCCTGCAATAGAGCGGTTTCCTTTACTCCACAAAGCTGCTACCCAGATTTTTTTTGTGACAGGATCAAATAAAATAGATGGATCGCCGATTCCGTTGTTTTCATGAGGTGCACCCATATCCATAATTACTTTCATTTTCTCCCAGGTACTTCCGCCATCTGTACTGCGGCTCAAGCCAACATCAATATTCGCCGGTAAATCCCCGGAATGAATGTAGCGAATATCATAAACAGATAATAAAGTTCCTTTGTCTGTCATCACAATACCCGGAATGCGGTAAGAGTTTACACCATCATCCATAATCTTCCTTACAGCAATGCCTGTACGCTTAATATGGTTTGAATTGTCCTTGGAGATTGATTGCTTATTTTCATCTTTATCAGAAATGGAAATAGCATTGAAATCTATTTCATGATCAAGCGGGACATCATTTTTTAAATTGGCACCAATCCAGATGTAATTCAATCCCGGAGCCATGTTTATATCAATGGGTATTTCAAAACTGGTGGAGGTGGGTTTAATTGTTCCGCTCTGATATTTTTTATTAAATAAAGGTTCCGTTCCATTTGCGTAAATCTGCAGTTCTTCCACGTCGTTTAAGGCTGTTGAGTTTATGGTTGCCTTAATGGAACGATAGTTTTTTTGAGGACTATTTGCAGGAATAAATACGCGTATCCGCACAAGTGCATTGGCATCCATTCTTTTTAAAACCGGTATCTGGGGTGCAGTTGAGATTACCTGGATCGTTTTATCTACGCCTTTTGTTGGATTTACTTTAGGAGTACATCCAAAAGCAATTGCCATCATACATAATCCGAAAAAAGTATTTTTATAAATTTGTCGCATTCAAAAATGTTTTTATTATGGTGAATTAGGTCAGGTAAATTCCTGGTGCTTTGGCCTTAAAAATACCAATTGAATAATTAATACGATCAGAACAATTCCGCCAAGGAGTGCAAAGTCATGTCCCAGATTGCCTTCATCGGTAGACCGGCCCAGAATTTCTGTGATAAGCGCTCCACTGAAAACACCAACCATGTTCATAAATCCATAGGCAGTTGCTCTAAGTTTCCTGGGCACAAACTGGCAAAGGATCGGCATATTGTTGGCATCAAACATGCCAAACCCAATTCCAAAACAGATGGCGGCACCAAACATGTGAAAATTAGAATGGCCATAGCCAAGTAATAATAAAGAAGGGATAGTGAGGGCAAGGCCAATAGCACTGGTGTAAATTCTGCCACGGATATTTTTTTGCACCCATCTGTCTGACAATAATCCGCCGATAATAACCCCAACAAAAGAAGAGGCTGCCAGAAAAATAGTAGAATATGGGCCTGCTTTCTCCATCGGAATACCCAGGTTCTCAGAAAAGAGGGTGGGCAACCAGTTTTTTGTGGCCCAGCCGGGTAAACTTGGAACTGCAAAATAGAAGAGAATGATCCAAAAAGCCATGTTTGAAAATAACATTGCTAATCCTTTAAAAACCGGAATCTTTTCATTGACGAACATTTTATCTGAAGGAGTGACAGTTTCATCATCTTTCTTTTCTCTTAAAAATAAAATGAGAACAACTGCATACGCCATCCCGATAATTCCGAACCAATGAAAGGTTGTATGCCAGGTTAATTCTGCGGCAATAGTGGCTCCATAACCGCCAAGCGCCTGCCCGGTATACAATCCTGTCATGTGAATGCCAATGGCCAGGGACCTTGTTTTTCCACTATGAAAATCTGCGATCAAAGACAAGCCGGCCGGAATATACAATGCCTCACTAACGCCCATGATAGCACGCAGCCAATAAACCTGGTCGAACGTATCTGCCAATCCCATTCCATAGGTAACTGCAGACCAAACAAACAAACTACCTACAATAAGCCATTTACGATTCATTTTATCGGCAATGATCCCGGAAATAGGGCTCATGAATCCATAGACCCATAAAAATATACCCATAAGGTAACCAAAGTTAGTAGCAGATTGCAGTTCATGGATATCGATCATCATCGATTTCTGCATGGTGGAAAGTATTTGCCGGTCCATGTAATTGAGCAGAGCTACTACCCAAAGCAGGCCTACGACGATCCATTTGTAATTTTTGTTTTGGAGCATGATCAGGTATTAGGTATTAGGTATCAGGTATCAGGTTTTAGGTATTAGGTTATAGGTTTAGGTATTAGGTTTTAGCTGAGCTGTGAGCAATCAGCCATGAGCTCGTAGCTCATAGCTATTTCACTCTCCAGCCTTCAATGACATCCGGGGTTCGGACGCCGGGTTTTATTTCTCCGTTTGACATCATTATTTTTCCGTTCCAATGCACAGCAGCCGTTGTTACCTGTGTAGGATAAGGATATTCGCCTAATTCTGTCCAGCAATCGGAAGGGATATTATACAATAATAATTTTTTTGAAAATCCTTTGTGATCAATAACCAATATATTTTTCTCTTTCGTCAGTTTTTGTTTTTCTGCTTCGGAAGATGCTTTTGAAATTTGGGAAAGCAAGGTTTCGATCTTATGAAATGTTTTTCCATCATCTCCACCGATCATCAGGATGGATTCATTGCCAAGTAATATTCCCGCCCCGGCAGAAAGGTTAGCCTTATTTTTTCCATCACAGATATCCGCTAGTTTTTTCCAGGTATTTTTTTCTGTATTGTAAACGAATGTTGTTCCATGTAATTGACTGATACCGGTTTTGCTTTTTGTTCGCCCGCCAATCATATAAAGGTTTTTTCCCTGCGCAATTAAAGAAGCATTTGCAAGTTCAAAAGGAAGATCGGGTAATTTGTTCCAATGTGCATTTTCTTCCTGTAGATCTAAACGCAAAAACTGCTTAGTGGAGGTATCTTTTTCATCTCCACCGGCGATATAAACCATATTTTCGATATGCGAAACCGCCACATTCGTTAATGGTACAGGCATATCAGGCAAGGATGTGATTACTGCTTTTTTTGCATCTTTATCCCAATTCAGTAAAAAGGCTTTTTTAGAAAGTCCTGCGGCATTTTCTCCACCAACACATACAATTCCTTTTTTGGTGGAAGTAACGCCGCAATAAGCAATTGGTTCCGGCAGTGTTTGATCATGATCGATCCATGTAAGATTATTTCCTTCTTTTGTCAAAACATAAATCTCATTGGAATAGTATTTTGCGCCTCCTTCCCAGGGCATTTTATTTGGAAAATTTGCGCCACCGGCTGTTATAAATACACCATCACTCACGCCATTTATTGGTCCGGCAAATCCTATAGATTTAGTCTGGCCTTTAGATGCCGGAAGTAATGCAGCCTTTTGCCATTTCATCGAAACGGGGATTTTTTTATGTACCTGTGCTGTTGTATTCATGGAAAAAAGGATAGCGATAAGAAATATTATTTTGGGCATTTTGTTTTATTATAATGAACGGAAATCATTAAAATTCAATTTTTCTACATCCTTTTTAAACAGTTCAAAATTTGTCGCACTCATGTTTTTAACCGGCAAACGAAATTCACCACAATCCAATCCGATAACTTTCATATAAGCCTTACCTGTAGAGATGCCACCATATTTTCCTAACAAGGTAATCATATCAATGGATTTTTGCTGTAAGTCCTGCGCTTTCGTGAGGTCATTCTTATCAAACGCCTCAATCAGGTCATAATACAATGGCGCAGCATAATTGAAGGTACTTCCAACTGATCCTTTGTTACCAAGAGCCAGGGCGGAAAGCATGTTTTCATCCCGTCCCCAAAGCATATCATATTTTTTATTCTTAAACTGCGTACAGGAAAGAAAGTCCATGAAATCTTCGTGCGTGTATTTTATACCGGCAAAATTGGGGATGGTACCATCTACTGCTTCCAACAAATTTATCATGGACACATTGCAACCCGATAGGACTGGTATGTGATAATAATAAAAAGGCATTTCCGGAACCGCATCCGCTATTTCTTTACAACATTCAGCCAGGGTAGCAGCATTTGAAGGTTTGAAATAAAAGGGTGCTGTAAAGGATACAGCGTATAATCCTGCCTGTTGGGCATATTTAGCCAGTTCGATACAATCCGCAATGCAGGTGCCTCCTGTGAAGAGCATCACCTTAAAGTCGGGGTCATTTTTTGTGCATTCTGCCCAGGCAGTTGTGACGTCTTTTTTTTCCTGCATGGTCAGCGAAACTCCTTCACCGGTGGACCCGCAAATGAAAGCGCCGGTTACTTTATTTTTCTTTAAAAATTGATAATATTCTGGAACAAGAGAGGTGTTTAAAGAACCGTTTTCGTTCATTGGCGTAAATGGCGCGGCGATGAGGCCGGAGAGGTGTTTTATATCCATTATTTAAATTTTAAATCAGTTAGCCTTTTTTTTAGGTTAAACTTTGTTTTTTAGTAAAAAGGTTTGGGCATAAATTTATTTTCTTACATCTATGCCTGTTGGAGACAAGCCTGGACCTCCACCGGAAGTATAACCACGACTTTCTCCAGACTCCCACGGAGATATCCAGAAAGAATACAATTCTCCATCTGTTACATAAAATTTTACTTTTATATTTTTTCCTCTAAGATCAGAAAGGTCAGTTTTATTTTTCCATGAAATAAAGTGCTTAGTACTGTTTTTATTTTTTATAATATTACATTTGTTTCTAGAAAAATCCGGTATAGGATTACCCATCTCATCTAATATTTCGACTGAAAGATTACCTTTTATATCTGCATTTAAAAAAAAGTATGATCCATCAAAAGAGATCACTTCAGTTTCTAGATAACCTTCTTTTTTTCCGGCATTCATGGAAACAAAGCCATCTCTGCGTAAAATCGCCAATCCTGTACTAACGTCACTATCCCACATTATTTTATTTAACTTTCTACCACTTGAATAGAAATATAGTGAATCACCAACAATTAACGGCGTACCAATTATTGATTGCATGTTCCCCCAATTCCACGCACCCTCTGTTTCGTTTACACCCATAAAAGGTTTGTGAGATGGGCGATAAAAATGAAATCCGTCCCTGCTGTAGCCTAATAAAATTTCATTTCTTTTTTGCACTCCTAACTTTCCAGCAATATTATTTTCTGGCCCCTGCCATACACTGTATTGTCCAAGCATTATGCTCTCATAGGCAATAGCATCAAAGTTATATATACCGGGATTTACCTCTGGGAATTTTGGATGGCGTGGTTCTTTATCATCTGGAGTAAACCAAAAAACAACATTCTTATCATCAATGTCCGTTCTTATTTCATGTGAGGTGCTAACCAACATTTCAGGATCGGCATTTTCTGAGTAACTTCTTGATCTCCCAGAAACCTTTGTTCCAAAGCGAGTGCTTAGAGCCCATTTTTTTAAAAATGGATTGTAGAATGCTGTTGAGCGATCGCCAATTTCTCCCGATTGGGCAACAGATTTTTCCCAATGAATTCCATCTGGAGAATACTTTAATACATACTGCCATCTGCGATCAGAAGACCGTCTTTCCACGTTAAAGGATTTGTATTTCTTAGACAAATCTTTTTCGTTTTTATCTAACCAAATTGAAGATGCATCCCTGTTAAATGTATCCACAATATTTGTATTTTGTAATACATTCAATATGGGTTTTGTCCAATGTTTTCCATCATTGGATTCTGCATATCCTGTAAAAAAAGTTTGATTATCTTGCTTATGCAAAATTCCGGCTCCAGCTAAATACCACATTTTAAACTTATTTTCGATTTCATCATACCAAATTCCATCACTAAAAGGAGCCGCATACAAAGCACCATCTCTTGTTTTCTCCCATTCCTTATCTGGTTTTAAGATTGGATTTTCATCATAAAAAATTGGAGTATGGAAAACAGTTTTCATATCAGTTGATTTGATTAAAAAATTATCAACAAATAATTGTCTGCCTACATTAACAGGAATTACGTTCGGTTTGTCTTTCAAATATGGAACTGGCATTTCAGTGGGTTTTGAAGGCACCTCATAACGCGGAGGCCAAATTGATGGAAGTTCTATTCCATTATGTAATTTTTGTGCCGAAAGGGTCGATGAAAAAATCAAGGAACTAATTAAGAGATTAAATTTTGTTTGAATTCTCATTTTGTAAATATTATTATTTAGTGATTAATTTATATTAAATAGTATTTGGTGGTTACCATCCTGGATTATTGGTCTTGATATTAGGGTTTGTGAGCATGTCTGTTGCAGATATAGGTAACCATTCATTTTTATTATTTTGCCAGGGAATATAATTTGTATTGGCGGATCCATTTCCAAACTTTTTAAAATTGGGATCGTTATTTTCTCTGGATTTCATTGTGCTATTTAATGTACCCCAACGTAATAAATCATTAAATCGATGACCTTCGAGAGATAGTTCCAAGATTCTTTCTATTTTTAAATTATCAATCGTAGCTATAATTGCTGGCATTTGAGACCTTAATCTAACTTGGTTAATTGCATCAGATGCAGATCCAGCAGTAGGCGTTCCTCCCATAAGTACTGCCTCTGCGTACATTAATAAAACATCTGCGTATCTAATATACCGGTAGTTCACTCCATTGCTATTTGTCATTCCAAACCAAAGATTTGGAGAACCCGGATCCTTTTCAGATGGTAATGTCAAATCAATCCATTTTTTATAAGTTGCTTGATAAGGTTTATAGGCTGGATTGACTGTGGCAAGCCCTTTTATTGAGCCATTTGGGGGATACATCTCGTTCCAAGTTTTGCCAGAAATGCCAATTGTTTGCAACTTAATCCCGTTTATCGTGGGTTTATTAATTTCTGATTTGGAATCATCGAATAAAAGTGTTCCAAACATTCTGGGATCAGTATTCCCTTCCTTGTCCTTTGAAGAAATAAAGGAATTGTAAACCCAATCGTGAACAATAGCCGATATATTAGTAAACCTAATAAAGGAATTTGCATACGGAAAAACTATCCCACGTAAATCTGAGTCAACTGCACTTGTTGAAGAGCCAGGATTAAATGCTGTATTAACCCTACTACCATAGAATTGAAATTCCCAAACGGACTCATCGTTATTTTCATGGCCAACATCAAAGTTCCAATTATAATCTTTAACCAGGTTATAAGATCCATACACTCCGTTTATAATGTCTCCAAACTCTTTTGCTGCTTCTTTATACATGTTTATAGGCGCCCCCTCTGTACCCCAATTAAAATCAATTCCACTCATATACAAATATACTTTACCAAGTAGTCCGGCTGCTGAACCTGATGTTAAGCGCCCAAGATCAGTTCCTTTCCAATATCCTTTTTTAGGTAATAATTTTTTGGCCATAGTCAAATCCTGAATTATAAAATCCCATACTTCTTTTGGAGTATTAATTGGCCTTGCATAATCTTTGGGAAAGTAAGCAGGAGTTTTAATAAGTGCTACTTGTCTAAAGTTGGTTAATAAGAAAAGGTGCGCAAATGCTCTCAAAGCATATGCTTCACCTACATATGCATTTCTTAAAACAGTATCCTGAAAATTCACTTGTTTAGAAATATCGATTGCTATTGCAGACTGGCCTGCTACTGTATACATATATTGATAAGATTCCTTTAGGGAATAATAGTCAGAATTTATACTGTTTTGGCCAAAAGCAGCATAATCTGCGCCGCTGCTTGTTTCATCGCCTCTACTAAATAAGACACCTCTGGAATTTGCTCCTAGATTTCTAGGTGTTGCGATATAGAAGTATATGCCTTGTATTAAAGCGTTATATGCATCAGGAGTCTTTATCCCTTGTAAGGTTTGTTGGTTTGGATTTATTGATAGTTTATCAAACGTTTTTGAACAGCCTAATAATAGCAGAGAAGATATTATAAGTGTAGACGAAAAATATTTTATCGATTTCATAAATTAATATTATAAATGTTATTAAAAAGTGGAATTAATGCCTATTGTAAAAGTTCTTGAATTGGGGTAATTAGCTAAATCTACATTTCTGGTAATTGTTGTCATATTTACATTTCTTCCCTGAACAGATGTAGATCCAACTTCAGGATCGTATCCTGAATAATTTGTAATTGTTAACAAATTTTGAACACCAGCATAAATTCTTAAATTTTTTATTGCATCGAGTAACGTGTTTTTTGTATTAAATGTATAACCTATTTGAAGGTTTTTTAATCGTAAATAAGAACCATCTTCAACATAAAAAGTACTAGGTCTTCCACTTTGGGCAGTAAGTTTTGTACTAGCCTTGGGGATTTCTGTCTTAGTATTTCCAGGTGTCCATGAGTTTAATACATCTGCTACCAAATTTTGATTATATCCGAAATAAGTATTCAATTTTTGTTGATTGAAGATTTCCCCACCTTTTACCCCTTGAATAAAAACGGTAAAATCAAAGGATTTATAATCTCCAGACATATTAATACCATAGGAAAAGTCAGGATATGGTGATCCTATAATCTTCTTATCTCTAGGTCCACCCTGTTCGATTGATTTAAATATTTCATTACCATCTAAATCATATCCTATTATTTTAATCGTTCCTGAATCTGTTAATCCAACCATTTTAAATCCATAAAATGAACCAATCGGATAACCAGTCTTAGTTATTGTGATATTGTCACCAATATCACCACTCATCACCGGACCTAAAATAGGAGGAATGTTATCGCCTAATTTGAGAACTTTATTTTTTAGAATTGTTAAGTTAGATGTGATATTGAATTTAAAATCACCCTCATTTTTATTATAAGCAAGTGATAATTCTATCCCTTTGTTTTGGACACTGGCGGTATTCACAGGAACCAATTTAGATCCCTCAGCAGATTGAGTTAAACCTTGGCCAGATGAAGGTGGAGCAGCAACACTGGCTAATAAGTCTTTATTAGTTCTATCAAATAAATCTGATGTAAAGACTATTCTGCTATTTAAAAGAGATAAATCTATTCCTATATCTTTTGATACGGAAGTTTCCCATCTAAGATTTATTGGGAACAATTGAGCAGAATATGCGGAAATAAATGTAGTGGGAGTTATACCAAAAGGCGAAGGAATAGGACCTAAAAGTGTATTATTAAATTGATAGGGATCAATAAAATTAGCGCCTAATTCGCCATAGCTTCCTCTTAATTTTAATTGAGATATTATTTTACTTTCAAACCATTCTTCTTTATGCATGTTCCATCCTATAGAAAAGGAAGGAAACCAACCCGATTGATAATCTTTTGAAAATTTTGAGGAAATATCGTTTCTTATACTTGCGGAAAAAAGATATTTACCATCAAATTGATAATTTATTCTTGAAAAATAAGAAAGAAGGGCCGATTGTTGTTCCATGGCGTTTATTTGGCCTGTGATTGTTCCACCTGTACCTGTAATATTTATGGCACCTAAGTCAGAAATTGTGTTAATAGAATTTATACGATAGTATTCTTTTACCCAACTTGTTCCTAGTAACACATCAAAATTATGTTTTTGGATCTCAGTTTTATAGGTTAATAGGTTTTCTATATTGTAATTAAATTGGTCCCCGCGCGATTCAGAGATAGAATTTTTATTATTGCCATAATTGGAAATTCCAATTCCTGATGCGTTAAATAAGGAATAGTAAACTGGGTTATGCGTGAAATTTGAAATTCCATTATAACTTCCTCCCAATGTTAAACGGTAATCAAATCCTGATAATATATTATAAGAACCATTTAAACTTCCAATTAGATATGTGTTGTTATTTTTTCTTGTCGAATAATAATATGTTGCTAATGAATTTGAAATGGTAGCACTTTGTAAATAATAGTCCGGAGTTCCTGAAGTGTATCGTCCAGTAGAATCATAAATAGGAACAGTAGGAGCTCCAATAGATGTTGTAGTGGTTGGTTCTTTTTCATGTCTAGATAGGGAGAATGATTCATTAAGACTGAATCTTCCTTTTCTTAATGAAGAATTAACTCTAAAGTCATATCTTTTAAATTCTGAAAATACTGTCATTCCTTTTTGGTCTAAGTACCCTATGCTTATATTATAATTGCTATTGTCTCCACCACCACTTAATCCAACGTTTGCATTATACATTGGTGCATTTTGTAACCATGCTTTCTGCCAATCCGAATTTATACTAGGATTAGAAGGATTATCGTTTTGAGGTGAATGAGCTATTCCGCTATTATCTGCTACCTTATTTATAAAAGATCTGTATTGAGTTGCATTTAAAAAGTCCAATAATTTTGCTGGTGTTTGTTGTGCATAATTAAGATTTAGCTCAACTTTTGGAGCTCCTTTCTTTCCTTTTTTAGTGGTAATTAAAACAACTCCATTAGATGCTCTGGATCCGTAAATCGCTGCTGCAGCAGCATCTTTTAATATTTCTATCGATTCAATGTCGTTTGGGCTAAGGCTATTCAACGATGAATTACTAAAAGTGCCATCAATAACGTATAGTGGAGCTGTTGAACCAAACGTTGCAGCACCTCGAATTAATATATTAACTTCTCCGCCTGCTATACCTGCTGGCTGAAGAATATCAACGCCGGCAGCTAGTCCTTGCAAGGAGGATGCTAAATTAGAGCCTACCTGCTTTTGCATTTGTTTTGGAGAAATTGAGGTTACTGCGCCAGTTAAACTAGATTTTTTCTGAGTTCCATAACCGATGACAACTACCTCATCCATTTTAGAAACTTCTGGAATTAGAACAATATTAATTTTAGTTTTTTTCCCTACGCTTTCTTCCTGAGTTACATATCCAGTATAGGAATAGATAATTAAATCGTTATCGGATGCATTAATTATATAGTCTCCCTTTTCATTGGTTTGTGTTCCAGAACTAGAACCTTTAACAATAATACTGACCCCACTCAAAGGAGTTCCATCAGATTTTGAAATAACTTTTCCCGAAATAGTTTTGGTCTGTGCTATCGTTGTTATGGCCTCAAGCACAAATATTGTCGTTAGTACCCAAAGTTTAAATGAAATCAATTTCATGAGTGTAAAATTTAGTGTAAGTTATTATGTATTACATAATGAAATTAATATACTTTTGTATTATGACCAAAAAAAATATTTTTAGTAATTATATAGATATATTTGAAAGTCCTTGCGAATAATATAATTTAGCTGCATACGAATTGTTAACTTCTTTTTATAAATAGAATAAATCATGCCCTCTGAAACATTAAGAACTTTAAAAAAGATAGATACTTCTTCCCTCGTAGATAAGGTAGAAAATAGTCTTGTGGAAATTCTAAAAGAGAGAAATCTCAAAGTTGGGGATTCTATTCCAAAAGAAATAGACCTGGCGAATTCCTTAGGTGTAAGCAGAACGGTTATAAGAGAGGCCCTTACGAGGTTGAGGATGATGGGCTTAATTGAAACTAAAAAGAAAGCGGGATCTGTTATTACCAGCCCTGATCTGTTTGGGATAATGAGTAAGAGCATGGATCCACATATTTTAAGTCAGGAAACATTAAAAGAAATCTTTGAGATAAGATTGGTACTTGAAATAGGAATGGCGGATTTTCTTTTTCAGCGAATAACACCAAAAGACATTGAAGACTTGAAAAAAGTAGTGGAGAAAGAACCGGACGTAACGGATCATCATTTATTCAACATTGGGCATGAAATCGCATTCCATGGCAAGTTGTATGAAATCACAGGAAATGAAACATTAAAGAAATTTCAAAAGATGTTACTTCCGGTTTTTGATTATGTACATCATAGTGGCTTATTAGGGAAGCCTGCCATGTTGAAAAAGTTTGTATCCCATAAAGGACTTGTAGATATCCTGGAAAATGGAACTCCGGAAGAATTTAGAAATGCTATGCGCCATCATCTTGAGAATCATTTTCTAAGAATTTTCTAATTTTTGAACAAAAAAACCAGTTTTAAATTTTTACGCATTCGATTGCGTAAAGAATTTATAAATATTGTCTTTATTTTCACACTGGAATCAATCTTTCTTTCTCTTTGATTACTCAGAAAACAATTGTTTTCAAATCCTTTCCGATATTCTATAAAACCTTAAGACGACTAAAATATTGGGTACTTCCCTTTAATAATATTTTTCTTGAAAAACCAGGTGTCTATACTGCTTCCTGATGGAAGGTTCTATAATTTTTCTACCTAAGGGTTTATAAAGTTTTTGAATTATCCAGAAGCGGTATTTTTCTATTTTAAGAGTATACGAATAATAGGAGGTCAATTTTTTTACCTTTATCCATCAATCCTTCTTTCTTCTTTATTTGCTAATATTAATATGCTTCCCGCTAAGGCTGCTCCTACTAAAAGTATGGCGATAAATATTCTTTTCATAAAATGTTTTTATAAACACTTTACAAGAAGTGTTCCAAGGGGATAAGCTGCCAGCAATAAACTTTGAACATAGACAGCTCTTCATTTAATTCTAAGTTCTTAATTTTTAATTCTTAATTCTTAATTCTTAATTGATTCCTCCATTTCCAAAAGGCGTTGAAGCAATACGATTTGATTACCCGCTCTTACAAAATTATGACCAGGGTATTTCGATCCGTAGTAGGTATCATTATTCAGATAATCTGCCAGGAACCTGATTGCCTGCATGTAGATCATGAACTTACCCGCAAAGATAAAATGATCTTTTTCTTCCGTAGAAAGGTCTTCTTCCATTTCAGACATATAGCCTTTTTTGATGGCATGGAAATAGTCTTCCCGAATGATAATTTTAGAAAAATCTTTTTCTTCCTCGCTTACAGGTGAAAGATAGGTACGTAACATATCCCCCACATCGCTTATAAAATATCCCGGCATTACTGTATCCAGGTCTATGACACACAACCCGTTATCATTGTCATCAAAAAGAACATTACTGATCTTGGTATCGTGATGGGTAACTCTTTTTTTAAAGGCCGGGCTTACCAGTACTTTTTCATAATTTGTCACAATCATCTTATGTGCCTTGATGAATTCTATTAAATCAGCAGATTCTTCAATTCTTTGTTTGTTCCCATTAACCAAGGCCTGGTTAAATTGTTGATAGCGCAGCGTCAGGTTATGGAAATCGGGCAAGGTTTCCATAAGTTCTTCCTGTGGGAAGGCGGATAATAAATGAGTAAATTTTCCGAATTGCCTCGCTGCTTCAAAAGCTTGCTTCGTATTTTGAACAGTGTCAATTGTATGTGAATCCTTCACGAAATGCGTGATACGGTAATAACCACCATTTCCTTGCAGCTTTATCAGCTCTTCATTATTAATCGTGGGCAAAGATTTAGGAAATAAATAATCGGGAAAATGTTTTTGAAGAAAAGTAGATACCCTTAGAACATTTTTCGCGATCGCTTCCGGTTTTTTAAAAATGGAGTGATTAATCTTTTGTAAAATCAAATCAGTGCCATTTCCTTTAATACGCCATGTTTCGTTGATTAATCCGGAACCTATTGGTTCAATAACCATTTTCTTCTCATCTAATCCATAATAAGCAAATATTTTATCGATCATGGCGTTTTTTTTGTTTTTTATGATGATTACAAACATAAACAACATATAAAGAAGTTTTTTGTGCAACCGATTGTCCCTTTTTGATAGCAGCTAATTAGGGGCGTTTCTTCAGGTCGATACTTCTATTAAAACGTATCTATTTGCTTAGAATTTATTTTATTTAATTAAAGGAGGGAGCTCTTTTTTTTGATGAATAACAAGATGTCCTTCGATAATGATATTTCTATAGAATTCCTCTTGATCGGGTTCTTTTGTTTTCGATTTTTCTTCGATGAGTTCAAATAAAATCTGCGTAGCTTTTTCTGCCTGCTCGAAAGGATATTGCTCTACAGAAGCAACAGGTGGATGGGCTACGTAATGCGTTAAGGGAAGATTTGCATAACTCACAAAAACGATATTGTTTTCCTGATCGGATTTATTTCTTTTTACATACTGGATAGCATCAAGGGCTACATAATCGTTGATGGTGAGAATAGCCGTGGGCGGTTTTTTCAAACTCATTAATTCTTCTGCGGCTTTGTATACCTTTTCCTGCGATAAGTCTGTACTAATAACCAAAGACAAGTCTATTTTTATTTTTTTACTTGACAGCGTATCCATATACGATTTAACCCGGTCCTTGCATGATTTCATTTCCTCCGGTCCATTGATAATACCGATTCTTTTATGCCCTTGTGCAATAAGAAATTCAACTGCCTGGCGTGTGGAGGTAATAAAATTCGAAGCTACTTTATGAAC
>JBBSUB010000089.1:0-15784 GCA_038235345.1 Chitinophagales bacterium | reverse complement strand
GTTTAAAATTACGAAAATAAAACAAGAATGTATCATAAAATAATGACTATTAAGGGATTATTTATTAACATTAAAGTAGATAATTGTTAATAAAAATTATTAATTACTTTTCGGAGTAGACTCAAGGATATATTGTCCGAATTGTAGACTGGCTTTGTCAACAGCATCAAGATTTTATCCAAAAAACAACACCGGAAGTTAAGACAAAGTTGATAGCACATAATAATATTATTGAATCTTTCGATTTGAAACAAGAATTTATTAATTTCTTTAACAAGGGGGAAAATGACTTTAAGGATGCCGGGGAATTACTGATTGACGCAGCTTCAAAGGCTGCTTCCTTAGGAGAATATGAAGCATTGAAATTGATTTTAAAATCTTTGAAAGAATTGATTAAATGGTTGGTAGAACATTTGGAAAATGACAAAGCAGAAGTACGTAGATATTTAATATTGGCGGATCTTGCAGTGGCTACTATTTCGGGTATGATAGATGATAAGGTTATTGAAAATGGGTTTGAAACAATTAACCAATACGATTATAAGGAATGGCTTGCACTTCATGGTGCTGATAAAATTACGGTAGACTCAGCTATTGTACAGGCTGTTTACGGATTAGTGTTTGGCGGGAAAGACCAGTATACTTTTGAAGCCGGTACAGCCTTAAGAGGTTTATTACGTCTGGGGCTCACTTTTAAAGGAAATGTTTACTATAGAATGATGGCTGGTATGGGTGATGCTATCTTTGCACCAATTTATGAGGTATTACAAAAGAGAGGTGTAAAATTCCAGTTTTTTAGTAAGATCACAAATTTGGGATTGGATGCACAAAATAACATCAGCACCATTTCTATGGACATTCAGGCTACTTTGGCACAAGGTGTTTCTGAGTATGATCCCTTGGTTATTGTAAATGATCTTCCTTGCTGGCCTAATTTCCCGATCACTAAATTGCTGGCCCAGGGAAATGAAATTTCAACCCAACATGTGAATCTTGAATCCTACTATTCTACCTGGAAACCTGTTGAGGAAATCACACTACAAAAGGGAAAGAATTTCGACCTGGTTATTTTAGGTATTGCTATAGGGGCTTTACCTACTGTGGCAAAGGAACTGATTGCAAAAAATGATGCCTGGAAGAAAATGGTTGAAAAGGTGATCCCTGTAAGTACCATCGCTTTTCAACTTTGGTTTAACACCACTATTCAAACAATGCAATGGCCTTATTCTGCAGATGGACTGGCGCTTTTAGGTTCTTACCAGGAGCCATATGATACATGGGCCGATATGAGCGATTTAATCCAAAGAGAGAATTGGCCAACAAATGATACCCCTCAAAATATTTCCTATTTCTGCGGTCCTACGCCGCAACCGGAGGCTAATATTATTTTAGAGAATGCACAAAAAGGAACCTTTGGAGATGCAGGGTTCCCGGATGCCCAAACCGCGCTGGCAAAACAAGCAGCATTGGATTATTTGCAAAAATTAACACCTCATTTATGGCCAGGCATTTGGCGCAATCAAAGCAGTTTCGACTTTAATACATTGATGGACACTGCAAACGGTGAGGGAATAGAAAGATTTGATACGCAATTTTTTAGAGCAAATATTGATCCGACGGAATTATATGTCATGTCTTTTACCGGCAGTTCGGCCTTCAGGCTCAAGACAGATCAAACGGCTTCATTTGGCAATTTATATATAACAGGAGACTGGATAGATAATGGTTTTAATGCCGGGTGTATTGAAGCCACAGTAATGGCAGGGCTTCAGACAGCAAGGGCCATATCCGGAATCAATATTGAAATATCAGGAGAGAAAGAGATTTAATACTACATCTATGATCACCTTAAAAGGATATAAATCCTGTGAACCACTTGTTGATACACAACAGTTCGAGCTGTTGCGAGTGGAAGATCTTTTAAATCATGAGAAATTTATTGCAAAAATATACAACCATCTCAATGATCTACAGGTTCAGTCTTTAACAAACGCCGTCATTCTGGTAAAAGAAAATAATTGGGCGGAAGGTTTGAAACCATTAAGTGTACTGTCGGATAAAGATTATTTCGCCATTATTTTTAAAAATTCAGAGGGATGTACTTTACAGAAACTTTTACGGCAAAAAAGGAAATTTATGCCTTCGGAATTTATACCTGTAGCAATCAGCTTATGTAACATGCTGTCTTCTTTTCATTTACAAGGATGGATCCTGGGGAACTTACGACCTGAAAATATATTCATCGATCCTGCAAATAATATTTGTAAACTTCTGGATTTCAGGAAAGCTTCAAAAGTTTTTAAAAAAGAAATTGAAATCGCAAATATCCTCTCCGTTGATGAACTTAATTATATCAGTCCTGAACAAACAGGAAGAACAAATCAGCAGATAGATTATCGTTCCGATTTCTATTCGCTTGGGATTTTGTTTTATGAACTACTTACAGGAAAATTACCTTTTAACAGTAAAAATGCTGCTGAATTATTATATGCACAAATAGCTAAAAAGCCTGCTGAATTAAATGCCATTGACCCTTACATGCCACTGATACTGAATGACATCGTCATGAAATTATTGAATAAAAATTCCGAAGCACGGTATCAGAGTCTCAGTGGATTATTATTTGACCTTGAAAAAAGCCCTTCGCTTTTTCAGGACGATTATTATCTGAATACATTTAAGATAGGAGAGAAAGATTTTGTAAGCCATATTACAATTCCGTCAAAGTTGATGGGAAGGGAGAATGAATTAGAAACGTTGAATGATGCCTACCAATTGGCAAAAAAGGGAAAAAAACAAGCACTTTACATCACCGGGTATTCAGGCGTGGGTAAAACAAGGCTCGTCCAGGAATTTCAACAAAAATATTTAGAAAATGATTCCTTTATTACGAAGGCTAAGTTTGACAAATCCCAACTTAATTTCCCCTACTCAGCCCTTATTAATGCTATCAGAGAGTTGATTCGAAATTTGTTACGGCTTGATGAAGAAATCCTTCATTACTGGAAGTTAAGATTGATGGAATTTTTAAAAGGAAATGGTCAAATCATTATTAATGTAGTGCCCGAACTCGGAATTGTTATAGGAGAACAACCGGTGGTGGTGGAACTTTCGCCGGATGAACTGCAAAATCGTTTTCAACGGACATTCCTGAATTTTATAGCCGCATTTACTTCAGGGAATCATGTTCTTATTATCTTCCTCGATGATCTTCAATGGGCAGATATTGCTTCCATAAAGCTTATTGAGATGATGATATTGGACACGAACATCATCAACTTTTATTTCTTAGCTGCTTACCGCGACCAGGAAGTGGCTCCAACAGATTCTTTGATGATCTCCATACTTCGACAGGAAAAAAAAGCGGACATCAAGGAAATCAAATTAATCCCTCTCGAAAAAGAAACGACAGCGAAATTTATCCTGGAAACGTTACAAAACCAGGTGGAGAAACCGGACGAACTCATTGAAAAGATTTTTCAAAAAACGAATGGCAACATTTTCTTTACAATTCAGTTGATCACTTCTCTTTGTGATGCCGGGTTATTGTATAAGGTTGAACAGGGAAATTGGAAATGGGATGAGATCGGATTAGAGGAGTTTAACCTTGGAGAAAGTGTTATAGAATTACTGGTCCAAAAAATTAATGGCTTGAATGACTTACAAAAAAATATTCTTCGAACAGGAGCTTGTGTTGGAGACACTTTTGATCTTTTTACCGTGGCAAATATTTCCGGAATGCGTTTATTTACGATCACCAATGAAATGTCTGCTGTTATCAATATGGGTTATTTATCTACCCGTGATGATAATCTTGACCACTTTTTGCGGTCGTCACAAAATATTACAGATACCGATCTTAGTAAACTTGGAAATGTTCATTTTCAGTTTTCACACGACAGAATTCGCCAGGCATGCCTGTCGCTGGTAAATGAGGAAGAAATGGCATCCAATAATTATAAGGCGGCTGAATTCATGCTGAAAAGTTTTACTGCTGCGGAAATCGATCAAGAGATTTTCACAATAGCCAACCTTTTCAACAAAGGCCGAAAATTTATAAAAGAAGATACAGATGCGGATACCTATGTGGATATAAATTTTTCTGCCGGAAAAAAAGCTATGGCTGCAACGGCCTACGAATCTGCCATTGAGTATTTCAATGAAGGCCGGCAATTTCTAAATTATGCTCAACATTACCGTAAGCTATATAATTTTCTTCTCCAGGAAGCAGAGTGCAAATATCATACAGGTCAATATGAAGAGGCGGAAGGTGAACTTGATGAATTATACAACCAGTCAAAAACCAAATTGGATAAACTGGAAATACTATTTCTAAAAGTATATATATGCACCTCTAAAGACGATAAAGAAAAGGCGGTTAGCATGGGAAGTAAAGGATTTAGTTTATATGGATTAAATATGCCAAAATATAGTCTCATTATTAAGATGGTTGTATTCAAAGATATTATTTATGCTCTATGGACATTAAGAGGAAAAAAACTTGACCAGCTGGAGAAACGGAACGTTATGAAGGATGCAGAACAGATCCGTTTCCTTGAATTTATTTTTGCCGTTTCTCCGTCTATGTATCAATATGACCAAAATCTCTTTGCCTGGGATGTCATGAAAATTATGAGTTATTCTTTGAAAAATGGAAACAATGGAGTCGCTTCATTTGGCTACCTGGGTTATGGAATGATTATCGTCCAGCTATTCGGAAATTATAAAAAAGGAAAGAGACTTGCAGACATAGGACTTGCTATTAATAAGCAATTAGGGTATACCAATTTGAAATGGAAAGTGGAGATGGTTTATCATAATTTTGTACAGCATTGGAACCTGCCGGTAAGGGGTGAATTTGATAATATGCAGGAGATAATAAATGGCTGTATTGCGAATGGTGACACCATTTATGCAGGCTACGGAATCTCCCATTTTCATCAAAAGAAATTTGCACTGGGTTTCCCTCTACAAGAAGTTCAAAAGTCCATTGAAAATTATTTCCACATCGTAGATCAGAAGGGCGATAAGGAAACCCGTCATTTCCTTGAAGGATATTACCATGCTGTAAGATGTTTGCGTGATAAAGCAGATAATATTCTTTTACTAGGTGAATCATTTAATGCCCCGGCCAGATTAGAGGCAATTATTGCTTCTTCATCATTTTCCATTGCTGCAGATACGTATATCGCTTATATTAATATCCTTTATCAATTTCAATATTATAAAGAAGCATGGATGAGATACCTGGAAGGCAAAAAGTACATGGATTTTATTTATCACCGGTATGAATATATGGAGTTCCACTTTTATGGCGGCTTAATATGTGCCAGGGCATATGATAATAAAATCACCCCGGCGGCACCCTATAAAAAATTGCTTAAAGGGCATCTAAAAAAAATAGTCCGGTGGAAAAAGAATTGTCCTGATAATTTTGAACCACAATGCCTTCTTCTCGAGGCAGAACTTGCCCGGATAACCGGTAAAGGAGCAAGTGCTGCAACGTTGTATGAGAAAGCCATTCAAAGCGCTGACAAGTATCTTTTTATTAATATTAAAGCGCTGGCTAATGAGCTGGCTGGCCGTTACCACTTTACTTCAGGAAACCCGATTATCGCAAAAACATATCTTGATAATGCACGACGAACTAATTTGCAGTGGGGTGCTGTTCTAAAAGTAAAATTTCTGGAAAAGGAATTTGAAAATCTTTTAGGTCAAAGCATCCTGGAAAACAAGAAAGAAAATTTGAAAGAAGAAGATCTGCAATCCGCTGATGTAAATCTTTTTTATAAAACCACAAATGCCATTTACAATACAAAAAATATAGACAAGGCCATTGAACAATTGATGCTGACTGTTATACAAAACTCCGGTGCAAACCAGGGCTGTATTTTAATCAAGAGACGCGCCGATCTGGTGATAAAAGCATTTTATAATTCTAAAGATGGAGCCAAATCAGTTACGCAATATCCGGATGCCAACATCCTTCCTTTAAACATCGTAAGATATGTAGCAAGGATAAAAGAACCCTTAATTATTAACAACCCGGATAAGCAGCCGGAATACAGCGAAATCAACTATTTCACAAGGCATACACCTCTTTCTGTATTGGTGTATCCCATTCTAAAACAAGGGGAGTTATTCGGTGTTCTTTACCTGGAGAACACGTTGACTACGGGCGTATTCGATGGCAATAGAATCGGACTTTTAAATCTGATTTCTTCCCAAATTGTCATGCTGCTTGATAATGTATTCCTCAATGACAATATGGAAAATCTGGTTAAGGAACGAACATTTGTTTTGGAAACGGAGAATGATCAAATTTCGGAATTGCTAAAGAATATTCTTCCAAAAGAAGCGATTGAAGAACTGAAGGCGACAGGAAAAACAACTCCGCAGAAACTGGAAAATGTGACAGTCATGATTGCTGATATAAAAGGATATACAAAAATTTCGGAGAGAATGAATCCGGAGGAATTGATTGGCATGATCGATAATTACTTTAAGACCTTTGATGAAATAATCGGCAAGTATAATCTTGAAAAAATAAAAACGATTGGTGATGCGTATATGGCCATTGGAGGGATAGGAAAAACTAAAAACAACGGCGCAGAAACGATGGTGCAGGCAGCATTGGAAATGCAGGAATTTGCAAAGAAAATGTTGGATGACCCGGCATCCCTGGAAGATATTGAATTACGGATAGGTATTCACATAGGAGCAGTCATAGCGGGAGTTGTCGGGACAAAAAAACTGCAATACGATATATGGGGAGACACCGTAAACGTCGCAGCCAGGATGGAACAAAATTCAGAACCCTCCAGGGTAAATATTTCAGCGGAAACCTATAACATCGTAAAGGAAAAATTTAATTGCATTTACCGGGGAAAGATTGAAGCCAAGAATAAAGGAGAGATAGCCATGTATTTTGTGGAGCCTTTACTTTCCGACAATTCTATCCCAGGGGTAAATTCTTAAGGGGGTGAACAATCTTTTTAAGGCGAATTTTACCGGAAAGTTTCCGAAGGGGTTTCTTTTCAACACAAGGCTTTTTCAAAAAACACCATCTTTTGTCCGTTTACTCCTGAACATTTCAAAACAAACCTGTATCATTACCAGATATCCGGTGTATCGTTTCCGAACACTTTTTCTAACTTGAATTTACTAACAAACTGATTCACATTGCATTAGCAAGTGGCATAATTTCTACTTATAGAATTCATGTGGGATACTATTCATTAATTTTGATAGGAGAAGAAAATTTATCAAGGAGAATATGACATTAGCGAATCCTAGTGAGTCTTTGCGAACGAAGTAGGGGCCACCAAATACCGAATACCTACAACCTAAATACAATGCTCAAAAACTATTTTAAAATTGCCTTCAGAAATCTTTGGCGGCACAAAACGTTTTCCTTCATCAATATTCTGGGATTAACAGTTGGTCTAACAGCGTGTTTTCTCATATTCCTGTTTGTTACTTTTGAAATGAGTTACGATTCATTTCATTCCAAAAGCGACAGAATCTACCGGGTCGTAACAGATTTGAAAACACCTTCTGAAGATTTGCACATATCTGTCACCTCCTGGGCATTTGCGCCTAAGATTAAACGTGAAATGCCGGAAGTGGAAGCATTTACAAGGGTAAGCGATGGAAGTCTTTTGGTAAAAAAAGGTAACTTAAAATTTCAGGAAGATAAAATGCTGTTTGCTGACTCCTCCTTATTTAAAGTGTTTGATTTCAAATTAATCAAAGGAAATCCGCAGACAGTTTTAAAAAATCCCTTTAGTATTGTATTGTCAGAAGATGCGGCTAAGAAATATTTTGGGAAGGAAGATCCGATGGGCAAAACCTTACTAGTATCCAGTGACAATACACCCGCAACTGTAACCGGGGTAATGAAAAACATTCCTGAAAATTCACAAATAAAAACAGATTTTTTTGTGTCAATGTCCACTCTCACACAAAGTTTAAATAAAGGCCTGGATGATCAGTGGGGGAATTTTGGTGCCATAAGTTATCTATTATTGAAACCGGGAACAAGTGCTTCGGCATTGGAAACAAAGTTTCCTCAACTTCTTAAAAATTGGATTGGTAAAGATATGGATGAAGCTCAAATGCATTATACACTTTTCCTGGAACCTTTAAGGGATGTTTACCTTTATTCGACACGGAATGGAGGGAATTCAGTCAATATCAAAAATGTGTATATTTTTTCTCTCATAGCCATTTTTATACTTTTAATAGCCTGTTTTAATTTTATCAATCTTACAACCGCCCGTGCATCCGAAAGGGCTAAAGAGGTCGGAGTCCGGAAAGTGGCAGGTGCAACAAAAAACCAGTTGGCGCGGCAGTTTATTGGTGAATCCGTTTTAGTATGCCTCATTGCATTTCTTCTCTCCATAGCACTCTCCGCCTTGTTTCTTCCTATGTTTAATCAACTATCCGGAAAGATTATAAGCGCTGGTATTTTTTCCAATTTTGGAAATATCGGGATTCTTTTTCTCTTATCTATCATCATCGGTTTCATGGCAGGATCTTATCCCGCCCTGGTATTATCATCTTTTAAACCGGTGGTTGTTTTAAAAGGTAGATTTACTTCTGGAATGAAAGGTTCTCTTCTTCGCAAAGGATTGGTGGTAGCGCAATTTGCTATTTCAATCGCCCTTATTATTGGGACAATCATTGTCTACTCTCAGATGCAATTTATGCGCAACCAGGAGCTTGGTTTTAATAAAGATCAAATGATGATTATTAACACAAATGGCGATCCGGCAAGTGAGGCGTTTAAACAATCCATTGCATCTATTGCTGATGTAAAATCTGTGTCGCTAAGTTCCAGTGCACCTTCCATGGGCAATAGCTCTGCTTATTCCGAAGTTGAGAATAAGAACGGCGATTTGCAAGTGGGAACGCTTGCTTTGTATGATGTGGATGTCGATTTTATTCCTCAATATAAAATGAAACTATTAGCCGGAAGGAATTTTTCAAAGGATTTTCCGTCAGATACTTCTCAATCTATGATTGTAAATGAGGAAACTGTAAAGATGTTCGGCTATTCTTCTCCTGACCAGATTATTGGAAAACGTTTTAAGCAATGGGGTAGGGAAGGAAAAATTATCGGAGTGATAAAGAATTTTCATTACCGCTCTTTACAGGAAAATATAGAACCGCTAAGTATGCGCATGAAGACCCGTTCACAGGATCTGATAAATATAAATATTGCAACAGCAAATATGCCTAAAACCATTGCTGCCATAGAATTTAAATGGAAGGAGATGATCCCCGGCCGGCCATTTAGCTTTATCTTTCTGGATGAATCGTTCAATAAACAATATGTAAATGAAGACCGCTTTGGAAAATTGTTTTTTAATTTTTCCATCTTGGCTATTCTCATTTCCTGCCTCGGATTGTTAGGTCTTGCCTCCTACAACACCTTGCAAAGAACCAAGGAAATCGGCGTTCGTAAAGTATTAGGTGCATCGGTTTCTAATATCACCACGTTACTATCAAAGGACTTTATCAAGCTGGTTTTAGTCGCCCTGGTGATTGCTTCTCCCATTGCTTATTGGGGAATGCATAAATGGCTGCAAAGCTTCGCATACAGGACCAATATCCATTGGTGGGTGTTTCTGGTTGCGGGATTGATAGCATTATTAATCGCCTTATTTACGGTGAGTTTTCAGGCCATTAAAGCAGCGATTGCGAATCCGGTGAAGTCGTTAAGAACAGAGTGATGAAGGGGATAGGTGGCAGGTATTAGGTTGTAGGTATTAGGTTGTAGGTATTAGGAATTAGGTTATAGGTTGTAGAATAGGTTTTAGCAATCCTGTTATTTTTTATAGATCTGTTATCTTCAATGTGGCATTCAATTTTGAAAGGTTTATCATTTCTTTTTTTTGGTAAATGAAGTCATTTCCTAATCTCCATTTCCATTTTTGAAATTTAATAATACGGGATATTTTTCAGGCTCTGCCACAAATACTCTTCCTTAAACGTTTTATTTCTATGATGTTCCTGTTGATTTAAAATATAATCCACCACTTTTAGAACCTGGAATTTTGAATAAGAGAATGCACCAAAACCATCCTGCCATTCAAAATTTCTAACCCATCCCTTTTCTTTGATGAAGGTGGAGGAGCATGATTTCACATCCCTTACCAGATCAGAGATTGCAATATGTGGCTTAATACTTATGAAGTAATGAGTATGATCAGGCATACAATAAAGGGCGTAAAGTTTTTGATCCTTACCTGTAACTATTCCGGAAATATATTTTTGAACTTCCACTCTAAAATCTTCTTTTACAAAATGCTTTCTTTCCTGAACGGCAAATACTATTTGAATGTACAATTGAGAATATGTGTTTGACATAATTGTATATTTTAGATGATAAAGAATAAACATAGAAATGTTTTTCCATTAAAAACGATGGGCATCCTTTCAACATGTCGCTCCTCCGGAGCTTTAAATAAATCTATCCTAATTGTCTAACCGGCTTATTAATGGTGGTAAGTAAATGATAGATTTCCTGCGAAAGACAACAAGCCCGCAAAACCGAACACTGCCTGTATCAAAAGCGAACATAGTATTTTATACTATTTTTATAAGTGCTTATTTATGAGCAACTTTTGATCACGGCATAGAAGGTGCAAATCCTATTAACAAATGAAATTTCTTTTCACTTAAACAGTAGATTTACCTAAAACCTAAAACCTGAAACCCACAACCTAAAACCTATAAAATGCTTTCATTAAAAAATATTTTCAAATGGTATAATACTGGTGCGAACCGCACTTTTATACTAAAAGATATCAACCTCAATATAGCCGAAGGAGAATTTATTTCTATCATGGGACCCTCAGGTTCGGGGAAATCAACCCTATTGAATATAATCGGAATGCTAGACGAGCCGAGCGAGGGAGAGTATTTTTTCATGGATCAGGATGTGATGAAGATGAAAGAAAAACACCGTTCAGAAATTTTTAAAAAGCATATTGGTTTTGTATTCCAGGCATATCATCTGATTGATGAATTAACCGTGTATGAAAATATTGAAACACCGTTGATTTATCAGAATATAAAATCAAGTGAACGGAAAGCAATGGTAGCAGATATCCTGGATCGCTTTCAGATAGTAGGCAAAAAAGATCTGTTTCCATCCCAACTTTCAGGCGGACAGCAGCAATTGGTCGGTATAGCAAGAGCCTTGATCGTTAAACCAAAGCTGATATTGGCTGATGAGCCAACCGGAAATTTAAACTCCAAACAAGGAGCAGAAATTATGGATCTTTTTAAAGAACTAAATGATGAAAAAGTAACCATCATTCAAGTGACGCATTCAGAAAAAAATGCTGAATATGGTTCAAGGATCATCAATCTTTTAGATGGGCATGTTGAAAAATCTTAATTTTTAATTTTTAATTCAATTAGATGAAGTCATTTCTTTTTATTTTCCTTTTTATTGTAACCGTGTTCACTTCAACAGGTCAGGACAGGATGACTTTGCAGGAAGCAGTAGCCATGGGAATAAAGAATAACCTGGATGTAAACCAGGCAGGTTTACAAATGCAGAATGCTGAAATTGATTATAAACAATCAAAAGCTTTTATGTTACCCGATTTAAATGCTTTTGCTTCTCATGGTATAAACCAGGGCCGCAGTATCGATCCCTTTACCAATGCATACATTAATCAAAATGTAGATTATGCAAGCTATGGAGCCAGCAGTAGTTTGCTTCTTTTTAAAGGGTCTTCTCTTCAAAATCAAATCAAACAAAATAAACTCGGCTATGAAGCCGCTAAATTAGAAAGGCAGGACGCCATAGATCGTATCACGATCAATATTATTCTTGCCTATTTACAGATCGTCAGCGCGGAAGATGTACTAAAACAGGTACAAGAGCAGGTTGGTGTAACCGGTAAACAGATCGAACGCCTGGAGATATTAAATAATGAAGGGGCCATTACTCCAACATTGCTTTATGATCTAAAGGGGCAATCTGCTAATGAAAAAATATCGATCGCGGATCAAAAAGCGGCTATTGCAAATGCCAAATTAAATTTGCTTCAACTTCTCAACATTCCTTACAATAAAAGTTTTGAAGTAGCCGGTGTATCTGCGGAAAATATTTCGACGGAATATCCACAAAGCCCGGAAGATATATACACACTTGCCTTAAATAATTTTGCGCGGATAAAAGCCGCAAAAATGCGCACAGAAAGTGCTGAGAAAGGAATTAAGGCAGCCAAAGGAGCGCTTTATCCATCCCTCTATCTTGGGGGCAATCTGAATACCAATTATTCCAGTGTGGCATCCCGCTCATTCTTTGTCAATACAGCAGAGACGGCTTCCGAAGATTATGTACTGGTAAATGGCGATAAGATTCCGGTGATTGTACAACAAAGTAATTTCCGGAATGATAAAATAAATTATGGTGACCAGCTAAATAATAACATATTTAGCTCTGTAAATCTGACTTTAAATGTACCGCTATTCAATGCCTCCCAAACCCGGAATAAAATAAAAAAAGCAAAAATTACCTTTGAAAATAACCAGCTGATTGAACAGCATACACAAACTGAATTGCAGCAGGCAATTGAAAGAGCCTATGTTGATGTGGTGAATTCTTTTGAGAAATATCAATTATTACAGAACCAGGTAATGGCTTTTACAGAATCTTTCCGTGCTGCTGAAATCAGGTTTAATTCCGGATTAATTACATCTGTTGATTACCTGATAGCAAAGAATAACCTGGATAGATCAAAAACAAATCTGATCATTTCCCGGTATGATTTTGTTTTAAGAAGTAAAGTGCTTGATTATTACCAGGGTAAGCCGCTGTGGTAGAAAAGTCCTTATTTATTTTAAATCTTAGCATGCTGTTGCAGAAGAAATCTCTTAATAATGTTTCATGTAATCCTTCCTGTTAAATTCCCAATTGAAAGTTTCTAAGAATATTTCTAATCTTTCAAGAAAGTGATCAGAAACAAAAATGCTTCTTATATTTTTTATTATCCGCCGGAGCTTGGAATAAAAGCTTCATGAGTGTATATAATTTATAAAATGCCGGTAAATAATATCCGGACTTTAAAACCACTCAACATTCATTCATTTCGTTTTTTAATTTTGAGTTAATTTGCACTTTTCCAAAATAATTGCACATGAAATATCTCACACTTACTTTTATTATCTTTTTAGCTGCTTCCTGCACAACGAATAAATATGCGGCGACGAATAAGTCGTATAAAAAACAGGCAAAGGAATTGGGAAAAGTGATCAGCAAATATCCTGTGGATGAAACGAAAGCTACCTGGGTAGGTACGACAAATTTTGGATTGCGTAAACCCAATTTTGTGATCATACATCACACTGCACAAAACAGTTGTGAGCAAACACTTAAGACATTTACACTCCCACGTACGCAGGTGAGTGCACATTATGTGATATGCCGTGAAGGAAAAATACACCACATGCTTAATGATTATTTACGGGCCTGGCATGCCGGATCAGGGTCATGGGGCAATGATAAAGACATTAACTCTTCCTCAATAGGAATAGAACTGGATAACAATGGTTTTGAACCTTTTTCTGCGGCACAAATGGAGAGTTTAATGACATTATTGGATACTCTAAAACAGAAGTATACGATTCCTTCGGCCAATTTTATTGGTCATGGGGATATTGCACCTACGCGTAAAAATGATCCGAATGTACTTTTTCCCTGGGAATCATTTGCAAAAAAGGGATTTGGATTGTGGCAAAATGATACAACAACTACTCAGGTACCCGAAAATTTTAATTCACTCCAGGCTTTACGGATCATCGGTTATTCTATAAAGGATTCTTCCGCTGCCATTCAGGCTTTTAAGCAACATTTTTTGACCCAGGATAGAAAAGGGAGTTCCAATACTTTTTCAACTGAAGAAAATAAAATTCTGTATAATCTTATGCTGCAATACCAGTAATATTTTTGAGTGGGTCTGATTGTCATAGCCAGCCAGAAAAGGGCTATTTATATTATTTGCTTCTTGAAGTCGTGTATTTTAGGGATATGCGATAGGGCATTAACTATGGTTTAATTTTTTGAAAGGGAGTTAATTTCTTATTTCCTTTATTAAATTGCATAATCTATTTTTTAAATAAAAAATAATCAACCGGAAGTAGTGGGCTGGCTGTTTATTCAAATATTTTGACAGGTATTTTAAAAATTATTTTATACTTACATTTACACTTCAATTTTTTATTTTTACATGCGACTGATACCTGTTACGAACAACGACCTGGCTAAGAAATTTCTGGAGGTTTCTGTTATTCTGTATAAAGGAGATCCCAATTATATAAGACCTCTGGATAAGGATATCAATGAGGTTTTTGATCCTAAAAAAAACAAAGCTTTTCGGTTTGGAGAATGTGAAAGATGGCTGCTGGAGGATATGGAAGGAAATCTCATTGGTAGAATAGCTGCGTTTGTCAATAAAAAATACCGGAATAAGGACGATGATCAAAAAACCGGTGGAGTTGGATTTTTTGATTGTACCAATAACCAGGAAGCTGCGGATATGTTATTTGATGTATCCAGGAGCTGGCTCATGCAAAGAGGAATGGAAGCGATGGATGGGCCAATTAATTTTGGTGAAAGGGATCGCTGGTGGGGACTGGTTGTTGAAGGTTTTATGCCACCCATTTATTTAATGAACTACAATCCTCCTTATTACCAGGAATTATTTGAGAATTACGGTTTCAAAACATTTTTTAACCAGATATGCTTTCACTTGAAGGTGCACACGTATCTCACAGGCAATTTCACGTTGATGAATAATAAGTATAGCTCAGATCCTGCATATGAAGCCAGGCATGTTAAGAAGAATCAATTGGAAAAGGGAGCATCTGATTTCTGTGAAGTGTACAATAAAGCCTGGGCGGGTCACGATGGGAATAAACAATTAAGTAAAGAAGTGGCGCTTAAAATGTTTCAATCCATGAAACCCGTGATGGATGAGAAACTGATCTGGTTTGTTTATCATAATGACCGTCCGATTTCTTTTTGGGTGAATTTGCCGGAATTAAATCAGTTATTCAAGCACTTTAATGGTAAGTTTGGCCTGGTGGAAAAATTACGTTTCCTGTGGCTGAAAGCCTGGCATAAAAATGACCGCTTTACCGGGATTGTCTTCGGGGTAATTCCGGAATACCAGGGGAAGGGAATTGATTATTTCATGATTATGCAGGGAGCAAAAGTAATCCAGGAAGAAACGCATTATAAGGAACTTGAATTACAATGGCAGGGAGATTTTAATCCGAAGATTCTAAATATTTCAAAAAACCTGGGCGCGAAAGAAAGCCGTAGACTGGTTACATACCGGTATTTGTTTGACAGAACGAAAGAATTTAAACGGCATCCGATTCTGAACTAGTTTCTATTATCCCGACAAGCCGCCGCCTGTGTTTTGAGAAAAATAACTATTTATTAAACAGTGGATGGAGTTCGTAGTTTGAAAAATTTGTGTAATTAGTGCCTAAAATTCGTGTTTAAAATTGGGAGTTATATAGAAGTATCCCTACAAGCCGCGGCCTGTGTTTCGAGCATAATAACTTGTATTTGGAGGAAGCAGTTCTGTTCCAGGGAGAATGTCGAAAAAATACTAAAAAGATTTTAACTACGAAGCCTCGAAGGACACAAAGGGGAAATATTGCGTATTTCTTAGAACCCGCTTAAATTCAGGCCATTCCGCCGCGCCGCCTAAATTCGTGTCTCACGAATTTCCTTTGAATAAATTGGCAG
>JBBSUB010000088.1:0-15972 GCA_038235345.1 Chitinophagales bacterium | reverse complement strand
GATAAAACTCGCTCCCCGTAATACCTCTCATGTATTTTAAAATGTCGCGGGTTGGCGTCCCACTAACATGAGCAGTGCCCCGTCGATGGGGTATCTATTGTCCTATATTAACGTTTCGTTGCGACATTTTGAAATGCACCCATGAAAAGGAAGTGATATTTCAATCCATTTTTAATTATAAATTGGATGCTACAAATCATTTAGGATTAACATTATCAATATTATTGCAAAATTAGTTGCATATTATT
Source organism: Chitinophagales bacterium (assembly GCA_038235345.1). Lineage (GTDB taxonomy): Bacteria > Bacteroidota > Bacteroidia > Chitinophagales > Chitinophagaceae > Ginsengibacter. Next base: position 15,724 of record JBBSUB010000088.1, on the reverse strand, counting down.
CCATTTTTAAAGTTCAAATGGTATAAAAATGAAATTCAGATAAATTTTACATTGTTGTGGATTTGTTAAAGAAATGTATTAACTTCACGACAGTTTTCATAGGGTACGGATTAAAAAAGGGCTTGAATATCTATTCAGGCCCAATTTGTTTTTATGATTCTCCACATTTTATTTAGATGTTTTTCTTTATTTATTTTCAAAAAATCATATCCGAAGCAGTTTCTACCGGATCAGAAAAACTATCTTTGTTAGCAATGAAACTGATCGATACGCACACCCATTTATATGTTGCCGAATTCAAAAATGATATTGACGAGGTGATGAAAAGAGCCAAAGAAGAAGGGGTAGAAAAATTTTATCTCCCTGCCATTGATAGCTCCGAAACAGAAGCAATGGATCTGTTAGAAAAAAAATATCCTGAAAATATTTTTTCAATGGCCGGTCTTCATCCCTGCTCTGTGAAAGAAAATTATAAAGAAGAACTTTCAAAAATTGAACATCAATTAAGTACAAGGAAATTTGCAGCCATCGGGGAAACCGGTTTGGATTTCTATTGGGATACCTCTTTTACAGAACAACAATACGAATGTCTGCATCTACAAACACAATGGGCTATAAAATATAATCTTCCCCTTGTTCTGCATACACGGAACGCGATGCAGGAAACGATTGATGTGATAAAGTCATATAAAGGACAAAATCTTCGGGGTATATTTCATTGTTTTAGTGGTACTGTAGAAAATGCAAAGGATATTATTGATATGGGCTTTTTACTTGGGATTGGTGGAGTAGTTACCTATAAAAACTCAGGACTGGATAAGGTTGTAGAGGAAATCGATTTAAAACATATCGTTCTGGAAACTGATTCTCCCTATTTATCCCCCGTTCCTTTCAGAGGAAAAAGAAATGAAAGTAGCTATTTAAAATATATAGCTGCTAAACTCTCAGATATAAAACAGATTAGTATTCATGAACTCGCTGCAATGACAACTCAAAATGCAGAAAGAATATTTTCGTGAATAAAAATATTTTTGGCATGATTAAAGTGATAAAAAAATTTAAATAAAAGTGCACTTGCATTTAACTTTATAAGTAAGAATATTTTTAAATGAAAGACTAAACACTGTAAATAATGAATTTGACTATAAATGAATGATCAGGCCATTGCTCATCCGAAGAAGCTGAAGGAATTAGCTGCCACTGCTATTTGTGGAAATGATATCACCTCTTCGTGTTTATATGTATCTGCGCTAACAATCGTATATGCCGGCCAATACGCATTTATTTCCCTCTTAATTGTAGGATTGGTTTTGTATTTTTTCCGCAAAATATACGGAGAAGCTGTTGGTGCACTACCCTTAAACGGGGGAGCGTATAATGTACTTTTAAATACGACGAGTAAAAGTAACGCTTCATTGGCCGCCTGCCTCACCATCCTGTCTTACATGGCAACAGCAGTTTTATCCGGTTCAGAAGGGATGCACTATTTGCACAGTATTTATCCACATTTTTCAGAAGTTATCGCCACTATGGTTTTGTTGACAATTTTTCTGTTCCTATCTATTTCAGGTATGTCAGAATCATCAACGGTAGCCATTATCATTTTCATTATCCATCTTGTTACTTTAAGCGTTTTAATAGGAAGCGCCATTTATTATGTCAGTGCCAACGGACTCGAAGTGGCTAAATTTAATTTCAACAGTCCTTTAAAAGGAAGCCTGACTGTAGCCCTTTTCCTTGGTTTTAGTACAGCCATGTTGGGTGTTACAGGCTTTGAAACTTCCGCTAATTTTGTAGAAGAGCAACGACCGGGCGTTTTCCCAAAAACACTCCGTAATATGTGGGCACTCGTCATGATCATAAATCCCCTAATCGCGATTTTAGCCGTGAGCATTCTTCCTATTGGAGAAATAACGCAACACCAATCTGCATTTTTATCCTATATGGGCATGCAAACCGGCGGTGCCTGGCTGGCTACTGTTGTTTCAATAGATGCGGTTTTAGTATTGAGTGGCGCAGTCCTTACTTCCTTTATCGGAGTGAGTGGCTTAATGAAACGAATGACTCTGGACAGAGTATTTCCTCAAATGTTATTGAAAGAAAATAAGAAAGGTAGCTCTCCAAGGATCCTGGGCGTCTTTTACATTTTATGCCTTTCTATTTTGCTTATTACCAGAGGCGAGCTTGGCCCATTGGCAGGAGTGTATACCATCTCCTTCTTGTCGGTCATGGCCTTTTTCGGCTTAGGTAATCTGCTTTTAAAAATAAAAAGGTCCAGGCTTCCACGTCCTGAACGGGCAAGTATTACAGTGGTTTTGCTGGGAATAACAGGAATTCTAATCGCTTTATATGGAAATATAAAATTACATCCCGACTACCTGGTGGTATTTTTACAATATTTTATTCCGTCCATTCTAATAATATATTTATTTCTGAAAAGAAAACAGGTCATTACTTATTTAATTCTTTACATTAACCGGATTTTTTATTCGCTCCAAAGAGTGTCCGTTTTCAGCCGTTTTCATTTGATGAAAGAAATGAGAAAACTCAATAAACAACCCTTCGTTTATTTTACCAAGGGAGATAATATTGCTACGCTGAATAAGGTGATTATTTATGTAAAAGAAAATGAGATCACTCAAAAATTAAAGATCGTGACAGTGCTTCAGAAAGAACAGAAAATGTCGCCGACCTTTAAGAGAGATTTTGAAGCACTGGACCGTGCCTACCCGGATATTAAAATTGAATACATTACTATTCCCGGAGTTTTTGGTCCGGACATTATTGATAAACTCAGTAAAGAATGGGGGATTCCTCATAACTTTATGTTTATCGGATCTCCGGGAGACCGCTTCCCGCATAGAGTACAAGACCTGGGTGGAGTAAGATTAATTATTGGCGGATAATATATTTTTATAGGTCCGGCATAACTACTTCAGGAATACTTCAGCCGGTTACATGCGAAACATCTAACCGGCTGAAATTATTTTCCTTCTTCTTTCTTAAATAGGAGTCTGTGGAAATAATGCTTTAAATAGATGACTGGCCTTTTAAAGTCAATTCATAAAAATCTGTCCGGCGATCTTTCAGGTTACGCACACTACCATGCGCATGCAATTCATCCAATAATGAAAGATCAACATCCGAAATCAGAATCATTTCTGTATTTGCTGTGGCTTCACTTTTGATCCCATTGGAAGGAAAAGCAAAATCGCAAGGAGTGAATACAGCAGACTGTGAATACTGAATATCCATATTTTCTACATTAGGCAAATTACCAATACAACCGGTTATAGCCACGAAACATTCATTTTCTATTGCACGTGCCTGGGCACAATAACGGACACGGTTATACGCGTTCTGCGTATCAGTTAAAAATGGAACGAACAGTATTTGCATTCCCTGTTCTGCAAGCAGGCGGGGAAGTTCCGGGAATTCTACATCATAACAAATAAGGATGCCTATTTTCCCGGCATCTGTATCATAAACCTTTAACGTATTTCCGCCACTTATTCCCCAAAACTTCGCTTCATCGGGTGTAATATGAATTTTTTCATACTGTTCTATTTCACCGTTCCTATGGCAGAGATAACCAACATTCATGAGCACATCTCCCTCCATACTTGGTACACTTCCCGTTATGATATTTACATTGTATTTTATAGCAAGTTCACGGAAGCGCCTTCTAAATTCAGGTGTGTATTTTGCCAGGGCACGCATGGATTCCGCTTCGCTCAAATGATTAAACTCTGCCAGTAAAGGACCATTAAATAATTCCGGCAATAAGGCAAAATCGCTTTTGTAAGCGGAAATAGAATCAATGAAAAACTCTACCTGGGTAAACATTTCATCCATATTGGTATAAGAGCGCATTTGCCATTGAATCAATCCCAATCGCACATAGGATTTTGCAAGGAATTGTTTTTTTGATTCACTGCTATAATAAATATTATCCCATTGTAGAAGTGTAGCAAATTCCTTACTCTGTTCATCTTCCGGAAGATAATTTTTCAACACTTTCTTTACATGGAAATCATTTGAAAGCTGAAAAGAAAGAACCGGGTCATAAATTTCTTTTAGCTTCACCTTTTGGATAAATTCTTTTGGCGACATCTCCGTTGCATATTTATGGTATTCCGGTATCCGGCCCCCATAGACTATAGCGCTCAAATTCATTTGTTCACATAATTCTTTCCTGGCGTCGTACAAGCGTCTTCCAAGCCTGAGACCACGATAATCAGGGTGAATAAATATCTCAATACCATAAAGAACATCGCCTTTTATAGGATCATGCGTATCGAAGGTATAATTTCCGGTAATTTGTTTATACGTATGTGAATCTCCAAACCGGGCATAATTGACAATAATCGACAGGGTACAACCGACCACTTTTCCATCTGCCTTTATCACGATCTGGCCTTCCGGGAATTTCTTAATTAATTTATCGATACTTTGTTCACTCCAGTAATTGCCTGGCCAATTTGCATAAGAGGCTTTCATCGCAACTAATAGATGTTTGTAATCATCGAATTGCAAATTGCTTATTTCTATATTTTTCACTCTGTTTAATTATTATTTTTTAAAAATTATTAATTCATACATGACCAATTAAATTGACCATATTCTGTTTCAAATGAAACTGAGAGAGGAAAAATGACGGACTTTTTCCCTGTTCCCGGCGACCAGTCCCTGCCTTCAGGCACTATTATAAATAAACCATTATCATCGCCGGCAACTTTAAAATTTATTCCCGGAGGTTGTTTGTCAAAAAAATGCAAAGAGTATTTTTTCATAAAGGCTGCAACTTCATATCCAAAATTATGTGCAGGGAAAACCATTCCCAATTCGCTTATATTAACGATAGAAGACCCCGAGAATTCTTTTGTAATTTTGTTATCAAGATCAAACCGTGCGATCATTTCAAGAATATTTCCCCCAGAGTCATAAAAATAAAATGACTTCGCATTCCAATTTGTAAAATCAGCTACGTAACTTTTGTAATCGTGCACCCACAAAAAGGAAACCCTGGGCTTAAACCATTCATAGGCTTCTTCAAATTTATTGGAAGGAATATTAAAAGCAATATGATAGAAAGGATCTTTAATTTCCTCATTCATTTCAAAAACCAAATCTGAACTGGCCGCCTGAATCCTCAAAGTATTTTCATCTGAAAACAAAACAGGCAAATTCATCACTTCCTTATAAAATTGATATAAAGAGGTCAGAGAATTTGCCTGTAAAATAATTTCAGTTAGTAGCATGAATCACAATTGTCTCTATCGTTCATCAACTATCATGCCTTTGAAATTTAAGCTCTTGTGTTGCTGTCGGTCTTTATTATTTTTCAGATGTTATAACAGTCGGCAACGATGGAACTCCTTTTCCTTTTTCGATATCTTCCTGCAATTTCATAAATGGTTTAATAATATCCAGCGGGATAGGGAATAATATGGTTGAATTATTCTCTGTCGCAATTTCACGCAGGGTTTGAAGATATCTTAAGGTTAGGGCGCTTGGCTGCTCACTCAATATAGCGGATGCATCGGCTAAACGCTGTGATGCCTGGAATTCTCCTTCTGCGGCAATTACTTTTGCTCTACGTTCTCTTTCTGCTTCAGCTTGTTTCGCCATTGCACGCTGCATTTCCTGCGGCAGATCAATTTGCTTTACTTCCACATGCGTCACTTTTACACCCCATGGTTCTGTCTGAAGATCAATAATCTCTTGTAACCTCAGATTTATTTTATCCCGTTGAGATAGAAGTTCATCCAATTCTGATTGTCCCAATACACTTCTTAAGGTAGTTTGCGAAAGCTGTGAAGTACCAACCAGAAAGTTTTCGATTTCTATAATGGCTTTCTGCGGATCAATGACCCTGAAATAAACAACTGCGTTGACCTTTATGGATACGTTATCCGACGTAATCACATCCTGTGGAGGTACATCCATAACCACAATACGCAAACTCACCTTCACCATTTTATCAATGAAAGGAATCAGAATAATGATGCCGGGCCCTTTTGTTCCACCATCCAGCACACGGCCAAGTCTGAAGATTACCCCTCTTTCATATTCTCTCAGAATACGGATGGAACTGGCTAAAATATAAAGAACAAAAACGACGATTAGTACAATCACTATTGGAAAATTTGTTAGCATATTTGATTATTTATTGGTTAATGTGAATTAAAAAATATTTTATGAATGTAGCATTTTTTCGTCCATTGCTCTCACGTATAAAGTAAGCCCCTTTATATTCTCGATGTACACAGCCTCATTTTCATTGATTTTTCCGGAAAGGGATTCCGCATTCCATGTTTCACCGACTATTTTTACGTGTCCGGTTGGATCAAGTATTTCAATAGTTTGCGCCGTTTTTCCAATCAGAGCATTTCCTCCTGAAACCGGTTTGAGTCTTTGAGCTCTTAAACCGAGAGTGATTATAAATACAAAGAAAGCAGTAGATACCGCTGTTACAGATAAAATAACACTCCAGGAAAGAGAAACAAAATTTTCTGTCGGGCTACTTCTGAATAGGATCATAGATCCGAGTAAGACAGATATAATTCCACCGATGGCCAGCACGCCATGACTTATGATTTTGATTTCAAGGAGGAATAAAAGAATTCCAAAAACGATCAAGGCAACACCAGCGTAATTAACCGGCATAGAACTCATGGCATAAAAGGCCAGGATCAGACAAATAACGCCCACGATCCCGGGAAATATGGCACCCGGACTAAACAATTCGAAAAGCAATCCAAAAAACCCCAGCATCATTAATATATAGGCAATGTTCGGATCACTTATTTTACTTAAAACCTGTTGAAAAAGGCCCATTTCAAGGGATTCAATCGTTGCATTTTTTGTATGGATCACCTTCGAACCATTCGCTAGTTCCACGTTCATTCCATCTATCTTTGCAAGCAGATCACCTTGGTTATTGGCAACCAGGTCAATGACATTTTGCTCCAATGCTTCTTTCTCTGTGATTGCTTCGCTTAATCGAACGGCATCTTCCGCCCAACGGATATTTCTACCCCTCTTTGCAGCAATGGAACGTATAAATGCTGCGGCATCATTCGTACCTTTCTCCATCATGATGGCATCCCCTTTACCCTGCATGGAAACTGGATGTGCCGCACCAATATTGGTACCGGGAGCCATTACGGCAATATTTGCCGCCAGGGTTATAAATACACCGGCCGAACCAGCGTGTGCTCCTGAAGGAGAAACAAACACAACAACGGGAACGGAAGAACCCATCATATCCGTTACTATATCCCGGGTTGAAGAAAGTAAGCCACCCGGAGTATTCAAATTAATGATTAACGCTTCTGCTTTTTCCTTTTCCGCTTTTTCGATACTTTGCGCAATGAATTCAGCCACTGCCGGATTGATGCCATCCTTAACAGTTATGGAGAATATTTTTTGGGCGAATAAAAAGGAGGGCATTAAAAGTAATAACAGAGCAATAAGATAAAACCGTCTTATAAAACAACGCTTAAACTGACTAATTTTTAGCAATGGAATCATACATGTAATATACGTCTTGCAAGGGTAACGGCAAAAAAGAAACCTTTCCAAAAAGGCTTCGAGGACAGAATTTCCATTTATCGTAATATCTTAACCGATATAAAATCGGTTTTATCTATATCAAAAAATCTTTTTTAAATGTAAGAATCTTGCGCTACAGCTGCCATCACCTCAGCTCACATTCAAAGTAACGAAAGACTAATTATATGTATCCCGACTTCATTCAGGAATAAAGTTAAAAATGAACGGTCCCAATTCTATTCCATTAAGATTTCCTACATTTACCCTCCATGAAAAAGAAACACTTAATTCACATCATTCTGATCTCTTTTGCCTTGATTTTCTCCATAGGATCCTTTGCACAAACCACCTTAAAAAATGGTCCCTACAGGTTTAGTATTGAGCGGGATGATCACCAGATGATACATTTTATTACTTCCGTAAAAGACAGTGCCGGTAAGAAAATCATGTATATCATAAATGGCAATGACCACATGTTGGTGGATAGTATTATAGTAAAAAGAGATTCCGTTTTTTTTGAGTTGCCTTTTTTTGAATCCGGCTTTGCCGCTAAAATAAAGGAAAATGGAAACCTGTCCGGTGTATGGATAAAAAAAACAGGAGATGCTGTACGAAAACTTCCTTTTACAGCTAAATATAATGACGGGCTGAGATTTAATGTCAAGAAACCTTCAGCTTTTAATATTACCGGGATGTGGACGACTGTTTTTGTGAACAAAGAAAATAAAGAGTCCAACGCCCTAGGACAATTCTCTCAAAAGGGAAATCATATTACAGGAACATTTTTAACGCCTTATGGTGACTACCGTTTTTTAGAAGGAGTTGTAAGTGGCGACAGTCTTTACTTATCCGGCTTTGATGGCAGTTTCGCTTTATACTTTACCGGAAAAATAATAAAAGGAAATCAAATTACCGGAGGTAAATTTTATTCAGGGAATGCAGATGTTCAAACATGGCAGGCACAGAAAGATAATAATGCTGTTTTAAAAACGCCTGAAAGCATGACATCCCAAAAACCATATAACGGTAAATTGGATTTTCGTTTTCCTGATCTGGAAGGAAACATGGTTTCTATAAATGATGACCGATTTAAAAATAAAATAGTTGTTATTCAAATAATGGGTTCATGGTGCCCCAATTGTGTAGACGAAACGAAATTCATTATGGATAATTATGATTATTATACTTCGAAAGGAGTGACGTTTTTAGGAATATCTTACGAAAGAACTCCCAACTATACTGCATCGGTAAAGGCTCTGCAGCCATTTCAAAAAAGGTTTAAAATTCCCTACCCGATTCTTATTCCGCCGGTAGCTGTTTCTGATTCCCTTCGTACAGAAAAGACATTACCACAAATAGGGAAAATTAACGCGTTTCCGTCAACAATCTTTTTAGACAAACATGGTAATATTAAAAAAATACATACAGGTTTTGATGGACCTGCTACCGGGGTTCATTATATAAAATACAAAAAGGAATTTGAGGAGACGATTAATGAATTATTAAAAGATTAGAAAGGAAGGATTAGGAATTCCATTGTTGAACAGAGTTACATCAGATGATACCGGAACTCAATAGAAAGCAACTGTTGATGTAAACAACCAATGTAAGCGGCTGCCGGTGAATATTTTAGCAAGGCAATGGTTTGTTATTTATACTGCACAAGGGATAAATTAATGAATTTTCTGAATAAGAGTCGGAACGCTTTTGCGGTCTGAACCGTACGTTGGCAATCGTTCACTGTTTTGACCCTTGCGAAGTATAGCTCTGCATTGAATTTTTTTTTGCTTCCCAAGCGGTGCTTGTCAATTCTTGTGTCAATCTTTACAGTTTTGAATTTATTTCCTATTTCTACTTTTTTTATTTTTCTTCCCCAGATCGCTTTTTCTAACCTCTTCTGCTTTTCTAATTTCTATGCCTGGCATAAACTATTTTATTCTAAAGCCATTACCAAAATCGCAATATCATCCAGACCTATCGCACCCCAATCATAGAATTTAATATTCCGGATTTGTACAAAACATATATTTTATACCGGATGTAAAGGGTAAATAGTCCAAAAAAAGTCCTTAAATCGGCATAATACCATCTAATATTTACTAATTTCCCTTCGGACTATTTTATAAATAAAGATAGTATTACTGCATATCCACCAGCAAAATTCATGAATCAAGATGAGTTTTCCCTGAAGCAAAACTATCCTATTCTGAAGAATGTCATTTACATATTCATTACCCACACAAAAAATCCCCGGTAATATTCTTACCGGGGATTATATAAAAGATACTATACTTTTTTTACTTCGACAATGTCGCTTTTTCTACTTTGTGCGATGTTGTCTTTTTATTGTCTGATCCAAATATTTTGGCAGTTCCTAATGGCTTGTCTTTAGCAAATTCCATTAATACAGGTGCTGCTACGAAAATGGAAGAATATGTTCCGGCAATGATACCGATCAACATAGCAAAAGAGAATCCTCTTGTAACTTCCCCACCAAAAATAAACAAGGCAAGCAACACAAGGAATACTGTTACAGACGTCATGATGGTACGGCTTAATGTATCATTGATGGCACGGTTGATAATGGTTCCTTTTGATGCACCTTTCATATTGTGACTATCCTCCCTGATCCGGTCAAATACAATAACCGTATCATTCATGGAGAAACCTACCACCGTCAGTATCGCTGCAATAAAATGCTGGTCAATTTCAAGTGGGAAAGGAACGATATTCTTGAAGAATGAGAACACTGCCAACGTGATTAACACGTCATGGAGCAATGACACAATCGTACCCAAAGAATAACGCCAGTCACGGAAACGAATTAAAATATACAATATAATCGCAAACATAGCTGCTATAACCGCTTTAAAAGCACCTGCTTCCAGATCCTTTGAAATAATCGGTTGTACCACCTGTGAACTTTCAATATTATTTTTCACAAATTGCTCATAGGTTGTTCCTGCTGCAAGATGTGGTTGAAGACCTGCGTACAGTTGTGTTTGAACAGCGCTATCCGCATCAGAAACACCTTTCAAATAAGATGTTGTAATGTTTAAGTGGCGGGAATCACCTACTGTTTTAATTACCGGGTAATCACCATCAAATACTTTATTCAACGGAGCACGTAAGGTTTCAATATCCACTGATTGCGGGAATGAAACTGTATAACTTCTTCCTCCTTTAAATTCAACTCCTTTGTCGAATCCGTTGAAGAATGATCCTACACCAAATAGCACAACCACGATAGAGAACATGTAAGCATATTTTCTATACTCTACAAATTTGAATGCAGCGTGTTGGAAAATTTTCTTGGAGAATCCGGTGAAATATTTAAAGTGTCTGTTTTTGTTCATGTAAATTTCCGTGATCAATCTGGAAATTAATATTCCACTGAACAGGGAAAGAGTCAAACCAAGCATCTGTGTGGTCGCAAATCCTAATACGGGGCCAAGTCCAAAATAAAACAAGATAGCAGCAGTCAGGAAACTTGTTACGTGAGAGTCAATTACAGGAGCATAAGATCTTCTGTATCCGTCATGAACTGCCTGTTGGTGTGTTTTACCACGTGCCAGTTCCTCTTTAATTCTTTCAAAAATAATTACGTTCGTATCTACCGCCATACCAATGGTCAATACCAAACCGGCGATACCGGCTGCAGTAAGCGTAGCACCAAGGGCACTTAAAATACCGATGGTAAATAGTAAGTTGAAAATTAAAGCAATATTTGCAATCCATCCGGCTGTATTATAATAAATAAGCATCAGGATAAATATCACAATAAAAGATATAAAGAAAGCAAGTCCGCCACCTTTAATAGCATCCTGACCTAAAGTAGGTCCAACGATTTGCTCCTGTACAATTTTTGCCGGTGCATCTATTTTACCGATTTTCAAAACACTGGCTAAATCCTGCGCTTCTTCTACAGTAAAGTTTCCGCTGATCTCAGAGTTACCGCCTTCAATAGCACCATTTACATTTGGAGCACTATAAACGATATCATCCAAAACGATGGCAACTGGTCTGCCCACATTATCACCGGTTAATTTTGCCCATGTTCTTGAACCTGTTGGTGTCATTTGCATTTTAATTGCCGGACGACCGCGTTGATCGTAATCAGCCGAAGCATCCTGAACACCTTCTCCTTCCAATTTTGCTTTATCTGTTCCGGGAATTGTTTTTATTGCATAAAGTTCGAAAAACCTTCTTCCGGTTTTTTCATCCTTTTGTTGCATTCCATATAGAAACTTAATATTTGAAGGGAAGTTGTTTTTAACGACATCCATTCTCAAATAATTATTTGCCAGCGCTGTATCTTTTGCATCCACATTTGCGATAGCAGAATAGAATTGCTGCTTTCCTGTCTGATCCTGTTGTGGCCCGATGAAATGGATAACATTCGTCAGTGGATGTGCATTATCCGTTAAGGGATTCAATGTATCTCCTGCAACCTGCGTTGAATCACCTACCTGCGGAGTAACACCGGCTAATTGATCAGCCAAAAGTTTATCGGCTTCTTCAATATTTTTTCCGATCTCTCCTATATTATATACTTCCCAGAATTGAAGGTAAGCGGATGCCTGAAGTAAATTTCTTACTCTTATAGGATCCTGTACACCTGCAAGTTCCACGTTTATGGTTCCTTTATTCTCATCAAGATTAATACTTGGAGAAGCTACACCAAACTGGTCGATCCTTTTTAGTAAAACCTTGTAAGTTTGATTGATAGCCGTTTTGGAAGTAGCCTTCAAAGTAGTAAGTACCTTATCGTCAGAATCGGTAATTTTAATTTCAGTTCCGGCACCGGCAAATATTGAAGCCAGTTTCGTTCCGGGATTCTGTCTTTTAAATACATCACCAAAGAGACTAATGTAGTCCAGATCACTGGCTAATTTCTCCTGGTTTGTTGTTTCAAGTGCTTTTAATAAAGAAGCATCTTTTGGATTATTGCTTAAAGATTTTAATAAACCATCAAGACTTACATTCATAGTAACACTCATACCACCTTGCAAATCCAAACCTAACTGAAGTTCACTTTCTTTAGACTTTTGATAAGTGGTACCAATTACAGGGTAAATTTTTTCATCCCTGGTACTATCCAGGTAATGCATAAATTTTTGTTGTACAAGTTCATCTTTTGCCTCACCGGTTATACCCGGATTAGCCATCATAACAGATTTTTCAGCCTTTTGTTTCATTTCCTTTTCATGGCTATTTACTACCCATGTAAAAGAAAGCTGGTAAACAGAGATCAGAATAAGCGTAATGGTAAAAAACCACACCAGACCTTTCAATTTCATATCTTAATTTTTAGAAGTTGGCAAAGATAGGGTTTTGAACTCGAAAATTTTAAGGAATTTTATAGATTAATTCATCTATCAGACAGATAAACCCTGAAAGGAGCATCCATACATCAAAACCCATGATGACAAAGTGTTCCAAACTTTAAAGGGTAGGTAACAAAGCCTGTAAAGTGAGTATTTTTGATCTTAAATAGGCCACGCAATCAGTCTGTTTACAAAACTCTTTACACAATATATTATAAGTCCTGAAACAGGAATAAAGAATTAACTGCTGCCTTTTTCTCCCACAAACCAGTCTTCTTTATTCTTAAATAACACATTAAACGTTGTGAGCGAACCATATATCCGCGTAATGTATTGTTGCAGATTCACTTTATCTTCATCGGAAAGTATTTTGTGCGCATTGATCTGTTGCTCCATCACCCTCACCCTATCGCGGAGCATCACTATTTTGTGAAAAAATACATCAATGGGAATCTCCTTGGGTTTGAGGGTCTTATCGGCAGATTGTAAAAGCATCATACCACCTTGCCATTTTTCGCCCAAAGGAATTATTTCAGACACATCACTCCACATTCGTAATATTTTTGCCAGGGATTTTTCCAGATCACTGGACGTTTCTATTTCCGCACTTACATTTTCAGGAATAATTTCCTCCAGTTTATCATCCGTTTTATCTATTTCCTTTGTACCTGTATTAATAAAGGTAATCAGGTAAGTGGCTAAACGCACGCCTGTAATTACGCCCGGTCCGTGAACTGTATGCTGAAGTCTTGTTCCAATGCCTAGTTTTAATTGATCCATCTTTTATAATTTGGTTGAAAATAAAAAAAATCCTTTAAAAACGTTTGAATCTATTTTAACCCTCTCTTTTGCATTGCAAATTGAAATTTGTTGAAAAAAAAGCTCTTTCATGAAAAGTCATTTTTCAATTTCTTACTTTTGGGCTCTAAAAAAATAATTTAAAATGATACTCTCCTCTCTTTTAGACAGATTTAGTGAACCGGAAACATTGAAAATGGCCAAGTTGGGTCGTGAACTCAGAGCGAAAGGAATAGATGTAATTGATCTTAGCCTTGGCGAACCGGACTTTAATACCCCTGACCATATTAAGGAAGCAGCTAAAAAAGCGATTGATGAAAATTATAGCCATTATACTCCTGTTGCAGGTTATATGGAGCTGAGAGAAGCAGTTTGTAAAAAACTAAAAAGAGACAATGGGTTAGATTACACACCCCAGCAAATAGTCGTAAGTACCGGTGCAAAACAAAGTATCGCGAATACTATGCTCGGAGTTTTAGATGAGGGCGATGAAATTCTTATTCCAACACCTTATTGGGTTTCCTATTCAGAAATAGCCAGACTTTGCCGGGGCAAAGTCGTATTTATTGAAACGGATGCTGAAAGCAAATTTAAAATCTCTCCGGAGCAATTAGAAAATGCCATCACCGAAAAAACAAAGATGTTTATTTTTTCTTCTCCATGTAATCCTTCGGGATCACTTTATTCAAAAGCTGAATTGGAAGGACTTGCAAAAGTGTTTGAAAAACATCCGCAGGTATATATCATCTCCGATGAAATTTATGAGTACATCAATTATGTTCAGGAAAACGGAACAAGAAGGGAAAGCATCGCCCAGTTTGATTCTATAAAAGATAGAGTGATCATTGTAAATGGCCTTAGTAAAGGTTTTGCAATGACCGGCTGGAGATTGGGTTATACTGCCAGCAATGTGGACATAGCAAAAGCAAGTGAAAAAATTCAAGGACAATTCACCAGTGGAACGAATGCCGTTACGCAAAGAGCAGCTATCACTGCTTTAGATTCAGACCTTACGCCAACCTTTAAAATGGTGGAACAGTTTACAAAAAGGAAAGAAAAAGTAATGGAATTACTAAAAGAACTTCCTCTTTTAAAATGCACAGAACCGGAAGGAGCATTTTATATTTTCCCGGAAGTAAAAAATTATTTCGGAAAAAGCGTCGGAGATATCAAAATTGAAAATGCCGGTGATCTTTGTATGTATCTTTTAAATACTGCACATGTTTCCACAGTAGCCGGTAACGCGTTCGGGTCACCTGATTTTTTAAGAATCTCCTTTGCAAACAGCATGGAAAATATTGAAGAAGGCTTTAAAAGAATTAAAAATGTCCTGGATAAATTATCGTAAACAAATTCATTAACCATAATTAAAAAAGCCCGCTAAAATATTTTAGTGGGCTTTTTGCAGCCTAAATTCGTGTCTCACGAATTTCTGTCAATAATTAGTAACAGTTTTAAGTTTATTTTAGACCCTAAATCAGATCTTGTTTAAAAAATAAAAGCCATCTTAGCAATCACAAGCAATACGATTCGTGAGCAATGCGATTCGCGAGACACGAATCGGGGCTGCCACAATGGTGCTGCACAAATTCCTATTTTCGTTTCGCCTAAGTTCGGTTCGTTCCCATGTTTGGCCTGAATAATTGTGCTTCTTACACTCCGCTTAAATTTGTATCGGTAGATCGCGCCGCCTAAATTCGTGTCTGTTCCACTGTGCAGCCTAAATTCGTGTCTCACGAATTTCCTTTAGCTGAATAAGCACTGGTTTGATTTATTCTCAGATCATTGATCAGATTTTGTTTAAAAACCGGAGCCATCTTAGCAATCACAAGCAATGCGATTCGTGAGACACGAATCGGGGCTGCCACAATGGTGCTGCACAAATTCCTATTTTCGTCTCGACCAAGTTCGGTTCTTTCCCGTGTTTGGCCTGAATAATTGTGCTTCTTAAACTCCGCTTAAATTTGTATCGGTAGATCGCGCCGCCTAAATTCGTGTCTGTTCCACTGTGCAGCCTAAATTCGTGTCTCACGAATTTCCTT
>JBBSUB010000087.1:0-15996 GCA_038235345.1 Chitinophagales bacterium | reverse complement strand
GGCAAGCCAGTTTTGAATGACGGCATAGCCTTTCGATTGGTCTAATTTCACTATTCTAAATTAAACAACTATCTGCATGTAATTTTGTTTTGATTATTAAAAAAGTGTTGTATTTATGGAATTGGTTTCAAATAATTGGGAGCTATTCCTTTGCGAGCATTACTCATGTTAAACTTGGCTAAAATATAAACTTAGGTTGGTGATTAATTAAGCTTTCTTTTTATGAATTTATTTGACCTGGATTCATGGATTAATGCAATAACTACTATTTTATTTTCGTGTATTCTGTAACAAATTTTATATGGAAAGTTTTTAAGTAAACACCTTCTGAAACCTGATTTTGTAATTCTGCTGAACGCCTGGGGGTTGGAAAATATCCGAGCTTCTGAAAACCAAATCTGATCTAAAAATCGATCACCTAAATTCATCGAAATTAAATCATATTGGAATAATACTATTTTAATATCATTCCAAAACCCCTCAGTGTAAATTATTTCATAAGACTTCATATCATCCCTTTTTTCTTTCCATTCCAATCATCTTTCTTAATTGCGAAGAGGTATATGATTTTGAAGTTCCTTGTGTAAACTCAATCCATCTATTCTCCAGCAGCTTAATATTTTCTTTATCTTCTCTTGAAATTGAATGAACAGGATCTAAACTGTTCCAAAGTTTTTCAGCAATCTTTTTTCTTTCAGAAGCCGGTAGCGAAAGAAGATTATCTATATCAATTTGCATAATTAAATTTTCATCTAAATTAGGACTTTATTTGCCTTCTCTCAGAGGCTTTCCGGAAAACAACTCAAATTATTAATAATTTCCTCCATTAACATCCGCATATCACCAAAGAAGATATTAAAGCCACTCTTGCATTTGCAGCACAATCTCTGAAAGGAGAAAAGATTTATCCTATTGCTATATGAGACTGCTTGCCGATAAAGTGGATATACCAATAGTTCATACTTTTTAGGAATTATTTTCAAATTGCTATTGAGCGCCATTTACCTCTTACCAGACAATATTACTCACCCATTTCTCCCGCCTTGGCTACCGGAATAAATAATCCTTAACTTCGCAAATAAAAAAAATCAGTATGAAAAGAGTCTTAGCAATTGTATTCCTCGTAATTGTCGTTTTAGGTGTTTGGTGGTTATTTTTCAAGACCGATAAACCCGCACAAGAATTTGAAAGTGAGACTACCCAAATTCATGTTTCAAAGCATTCAGCTGCATTTAATTCGAGTGTGACGAACGCATTAAACGCCTATTTTGATATGCAACATGCATTTGTAGAAGCAGATACCGCAATGGCAAAAGTAACTGCTCAAAAATTCATGACAGCTGTGGATAGCATTAAAATAGATGAATTGGAAAAAGACGATGCACAGATCATGGCAGCTGCTAAACAGCAATTAAGTGATATCAAAGCGAATGCTGAACCCATACTTAAGGAATCAGATATCACAGCAATGCGCCAGGATTTCCGCATGGTTTCAGAGAATTTATATCCTTTCTTAAGAACAATCGATTATGAAGGAGAAAAGGTGTATTGGCAAAATTGCCCGATGGCTTTTGGAGATACGGAGGCAAACTGGTTAAGTGCTACCAGGGAAATTGCCAATCCGTATTTAGGCAAAAATCACCCTGAATATAAATCAACTATGCTAAAATGTGGAGAAGTAAAAGACTCCATTTATGCAAAATAAACGGAATCTTTAAATTAAAGGATTTAGTAAATCAGCAAGTCCTTTATTGAGTTATTTCCCTGCAGGCCACCCGTATGTATGCAAAGTATATCGGAGCCCGCAGGGAAATATTTTTTTTTAAGAAGGTCCTGTACACCAAACATCATTTTACCAGTATAAACAAAATCCAGGGGAATTTCATTTTCTTCATAAAAACGGTTCATGAAAGATATTAATTCAGGCGTTTTTTTGCCAAATCCTCCAAAATGATAATCATCTATAATTGAAAGATTTTCCGGATTGCTTATTCCAAGTATCCGAAGCCTTTCGTAAATATCTGTCAGACCCTTTAAAGCTGGAAATCCCATGATTTTGGTTTCTTCTGTTGAGTTTTTCAAAATGCCTGCAAGGGTGGTCGCAGTTCCTATGGCGACACAAATGTGCGAATATTTTGTACCTGAATAATAATTTGGAATTAAGGAAGCTCCTTGCATTCCCTTCACTGAAAAACCACCTTCCGGAATTAAAATATGTTCCCCATATTTTTCCTTTAAAAAAGGATTCGACTGCATCGGCGCCACCAGGGCATATTCGGTCCTGGGAATGAAATCCAGCTTCATTCCATTTTTTAAACAAAATTCCAGCGTATCAGAAAGTGCAGGAGGTTTTTCCCCCCGCACAATTCCAACACAAGAAATACTTAGAACGCGACAAGCATAAGCAGTTGCTGCAAGGTGATTGGAATATGCACCTCCAAAAGTGATGATCGTTTTATGCACGGAGTCCAAAGCAACTTTTAGAAAAAACTGAAGTTTAAATAATTTGTTCCCGGAAATATATGGATGAATTTTATCTAATCTCAACATGGAAATATTAATATCCATATCTTGTGCAAAACTGTTTTGAACATAGGAAATAGCAGGAATTGGAATGGTTTCATCCCCATATTCACTCAATCTTTTTAATATAGAATGGGACATAATTCTTTCTGCTTATTTTTGCAGCAATTTAATTAAAGCATTTTTCTTAAACTATAAAACTTAAAAATGAAACCGACACTTTTGATTTTAGCAGCAGGCATGGGTAGCCGATATGGTGGTATTAAACAAATGGATGCTTTTGGACCCGCTGGTGAAACAATTATAGATTACTCTATTTATGATGCCATTAATAGTGGTTTTGGTAAAATAATTTTTGTTATCCGCAAAGATTTTGCAGTAGCATTTAAAGAATTATTTGAAGCGAAATTAAACGGAAAAATAGCGACAGAATATGTGATGCAGGAAATGGATGAGCACCTGGAAGGATTTCCTGTTCCTGAAGGAAGAACGAAACCATGGGGAACTGCACACGCTATTTTATGCGCAAAAGAGGTGATCAATGAACCGTTTGCGGTGATCAATGCCGACGATTTTTATGGCCGTGATGCATTTCAAAAGGCGGCTGATTTTCTGACAAACGAAGTCACTGAAAAGAAATATTGCATTATTGGATATGAGCTTTCCAAGACACTTTCTGCCAATGGCACAGTGAGCAGGGGAGTATGTGCAACAGATACAACAGATAACCTGGTAAACATTCACGAGCGCACCAAAATTTACCCTGAAGGAGATAAAATCTATTACGAAGAAAATTCTTTGCGTGTTGTTCTTCCGCAGGATACACCTGTAAGCATGAACTTTTGGGGATTCCACCCGAATGTGTTTGATTTTATTCAGAAGCTGTTTGGAACGTTTTTAAAGGAGAATGCACATGATCTAAAAGCAGAATTCTTTATTCCTCTTGTAGGGGATGCTTTTATTAATGACGGAGATGGAGAAATTAAAGTAATTCCTACATCTGCCCAGTGGTTTGGTGTGACGTATAAAGACGATGCGCCCGGGGTACGTAAAAGTTTACAAAAATTGATTTCTGACGGGGTTTATCCAACGGATTTATGGAACTCTTAAGAGAAAATGGTTGATTAAAACTTACATGCCGGGTTTCATTTTGAATTGCAGCAAATTTTTCTTTTTTATAGAAACCATTACAATTCAAACTACGTAATCTGAAGCGAAATATATATTCCCAATAATATTCTTTTATTGATCATACAAAATAAATGAAAACAGTTTTTGAAATAACACCGGAGTCACTTGATACGGAAAAATGTTCCCTTTTCTGTGAGCTAACCCAGGAGAGTTTTTCATACGCGATCAGGCATGATGAAGAAAAGAGAATTGTTTCCCTGGGCGTATATCAATATGAAAAAAACAGGCCTCAGGCAGGTTTCCATATCGCGTTACAGATTCTTTTCCATCAACACAAGATGCTTTCTGAAAAGTTTAAAAAATCATGCATTGTTTATTCTGTTCCACGAAGTGTACTGATACCTTTTACAATGTATAATAGTCAAAAGAATGTGGAAGTTTTAAACCTGGTTCATGGCGATATATCTGCAAGTGAAACAATTATGAGTGATATGATTCCCGGCCAGGATCTGTACAATATTTATTCTATTAATACAGCTTTGAACAACACCATTCTTTACCAGTTCCCGCCCATACGGGGAATACATCAATATACCGCTTTTCTAAAAAAGAGGCAGGTTGAGGATAAATTGACTGCTTTATTTTATCATGAAAAATTAGTGGTTACTCTTTTTAAAGAGAGCAAATTCCAACTTTTAAATAGCTTTTCTTATCGTACACCGGAAGATGTGGCCTACATTTTATTAAATATCTGCAAGCAGTTCAATGCGCGGGATATAGCTTTGGAAGCGGGGGGATTAATAGAAGAGAATTCAGCACTATACAAAAGTATTTATAATTATTTTTCAAATATCAAATTAATGGATACTTCTAGGGATTATAAATTTGGAGAAGAAATCACCCAATACCCGCTGCATTTTTTTAATCATCTATATGAATTTGATCTATGCGTATAATTTCCGGTAAATATGGGGGTAGAAAAATACATCCACCCTCCAAAATGCCCTATACACGCCCTACAACCGATATAGCCAAGGAAGGATTATTTAATATTCTTGGAAATAATTTAAACTTTGAAGGAATAAAAACACTCGACATATTTGGCGGCACGGGAAGTATCAGCTACGAACTCGCCTCCCGTGGAGCAGCAGATCTGACAATTGTTGAAAAGGATTCTAAAATGTATGAGTTTATAAAAACAACATCCATCGCTTTAGAAATAGAGAATTTCCATGTGATAAAAAGTGACGTATTTAAATTCCTGGAAAGTTGTTCGGATAAATATGATTTTATTTTTGCAGGTCCTCCTTATGCTCTAAAAACAATTGATGATTTACCCGTGGTTATTTTTGAAAAAGAGTTGTTATTAGAAAATGGCTGGTTTATCCTGGAACACACACCGGCAAATAATTATGAAGACATGCCCTATTTTAAAACTGTAAGAAATTATGGGACAACTTTGTTTTCTATTTTTAAAAACGAAGTAAAAGGTCTCTAAAGTAGGTACAAGCGTCGATTTGTCCATTGAAACAGGAAATGATTAAATTTGCAGAACAGGTTATGACCTGTTCCAATGAAAGAAATTCCTTTGAGCTTTTTAGAAAAACCTGCACTATGACAAAAAACGAACTTCGGATTATCTACAAAGAAAAACGACGCAAATTATCATTACAAAACATAGATAAATTCAATGATCTTATTTTAATCAATTTCCAGAAACTAAGGCTGCCACCTGTACATTGTGTGCATACTTATCTTGCATCTTTAAAACTGGTAGAAGTAGATACCTCCAACCTGGTACGATATCTTCAATTTAAAAATCCCGGAATAAAAATCGCTGTACCAAAAGTAGATAATCACTCAAATAGCTTATACCATTATGAATACGAGGAAAACATTCAATTGGTGCCAAATAATTATGGTATAGATGAACCACAGGATGGCAAACGGATACAGCCGGAGGAATTAGATGTGGTATTCGTTCCTTTACTGGCAGTTGATAAAAAAGGTTTTAGAGTGGGTTATGGCAAAGGTTTTTATGATAAATTTCTGGCTGATTGCAGAATGGATGTCATTTCCATAGGCCTGAGTTACTTTAATCCCGTTGATGAAATCAAAGATATCAATGAGTATGATTTACCTTTAAATTATTGTGTAACCCCGACCAGGTTAATAACATTTTAATCCCGTTACCGTACACTGTAAATCAATTGAAATACCACATATGCTAAAAAGTTTTCGTTATATTTTATACCCGTTTTCTGTTATTTATAGTGGCGTGATCTGGGCGCGGAATAAAATGTTTGATAAAAATATTATACGGTCCTCTTCTTTTAATTTTCCAATTATTTGTGTCGGAAATCTTGCTTTAGGCGGTACAGGTAAAACTCCTATGGTAGAATACCTGCTCAAAATTCTTACAGAACACTATGAGGTTGCTACATTAAGCCGCGGTTATAAACGAAAGACGAAAGGTTTCGCCATTGCAGATGCGCAAACCACTGCGTTGGAAATTGGAGATGAGCCAATGCAGATCCATATAAAATTTCCGCACGTGACCGTGGCTGTCGCAGAAGAAAGAATTGTAGGAATACCGCAATTATTACACGATAAGCCTCAAACAGAGGTTATCATTTTAGATGATGCTTTTCAACATAGGGAGGTTCGTGCGGGAATAAATATTCTACTGACCGACTATAATAATTTATATACCCGCGATATATTGTTACCCGCAGGAGATTTAAGAGATATTAAAGGTAGCAGCCACCGGGCCGATATCATCGTTGTAACAAAATGTAAATCTCACCTGGACGAAGTTGAAAAGGAGGAAATTATAAAAGAAATCAATCCTTTGCCTCATCAAACAGTTTATTTTACCAAGATTGAATATAGTATTCCTTATCATTTATTTTCAAAAGAAGAAATGATGCTTGATATGGAAAGCCATGTCCTTCTTGTATGTGGTATAGCTAATCCCGCGCCGTTAAAACAAATACTGACTGATTTTGTAGCAACGTATGAAATATTAAATTTTCGCGATCACCATATATTTAATACAGATGATTTAAAAGAAATAAAAGATCATTTTTCAAAGATCAACGTTGAAAAGAAAATCATTCTGACTACTGAAAAAGATGCGGTACGATTGGTGAAATTTGAAAAAGAATTAGAGAATTTTCCCATTTTTGTATTCCCAATGGCGCATAAATTTCTTTTTGAGGAACAGGATAATTACGATCGTCAAATTCTTAATTTCATCCGTAAATTTTCTAAAGAATTATAAAGTGGTCCTGTAAAATTATATACTGATCTTTCAGAAAAACTTCGATAAGGGAAATAATTTTCAGAAGAAAATATCAGGGCGAAATGAATTTTTTAAATTGCCTCAATATCTCCGGTTCAGACCTTTTTACAGATCATTTCGATACTGAAAAAATTACGAATCCCTGTTAATTGTTTAAAATCTGTTATCTTGGATTTTTTGGAAATAAAAACATGCTTTAATTTATAAGTCAAATCTATTTGACAGATCAAAATATATAATCATGATGCGATTGAAATGGATTTTTATTTTATCGGTTTGTTCCGTTTTATTTCTTTCATCTTGTAATTTACGCAAGCGTGAAATAGAGTTGGAAAAAAAAACGGCACAGGTAAATGAAAAAGAGCAACTGTTATTCGTTAAGGAACAGTCATTGGAATTTAGAGAGCAGATGCTCAATGAGCGTGAAAAATTATTGGATAGTACCTCAAAAAAAATCGCAAATGATAGTTTGTACATAAATTATCCAAAACTTCCCGGTTCCTGGACGGTTAAAATGATTTGTACGGAAACAAATTGTCCCGGCTCTGCCGTTGGAGATACTAAAAATGAGCAATGGGAGATCAGCTTTCATGACAATGCAATCATCGCTACGGCCATCAGTAATAATCAAATGGTGCGGGTATACTCGGGACATTATACAGGAAACAGCATTCGTTTAACAGTTCAGAAGGATTCAGCAGATTCGCAAACCTCCAGAATGACGGTTCGATTGCAAAACATCAAGGAAAAGGAAATGGAAGGAGAACGGGAGATCATCCAGGAAGGTGGTTGCCGGATCGTTTACGCCTTACAACTTAAAAAGCAGTAATCAGCAGAACATGCCTGCATGGTAAATTATAATAATTAAAATGATTGTATGATTTTTTTAGCTGATTTGGATTTTTCATTGCCTTTAAAGAACCCGGTGATCATTTTTTCATTGGTTCTATTTATTATATTATTCGCACCCATCTTATTAAAGAAAATAAAAGTACCACACATTATAGGCCTCATTTTGGCTGGAGTATTAATTGGTCCTTATGCGTTAAATCTTCTTCGACGCGATAGCAGTATTGTTCTCTTTGGTACAGTTGGTTTATTGTACATAATGTTCCTTGCCGGCCTGGAAATAGACCTAAAGGAATTCAATAAGAATAAGGGAAAGATTCTAACCTTTGGTTTAATTACGTTTCTCCTCCCGCTTGTCGTAGGTACGCTTGCGAGTTATTACTTATTGGGTTATGGTATACTTTCGTCGATTTTACTGGCTAGTATGTTTTCAACGCACACATTAGTGTCTTACCCAATAGCCAGCAAGTACGGAGTTGCCCGAAATAAAGCAGTTGCATTAACGGTAGGCGGTACAATGATCACCGATATTCTGGCCCTACTTATTCTTGCTGTTATCGCAGGAATGACGAAAGAAGAAGTGTCTGCAACTTTTTGGTTTACGTTGGGTGTATCCACACTTGTATTTGTGGGAATCGTCTTTTTTGTTTTCCCGGTAATTATCCGCTGGTTCTTTAAACGAAATGAGGATAGTGTTTCACAGTATATATTTGTGTTGGCCATCGTATTTCTTGCGGCCTTCCTGGCCGAAGCAGCCGGGATAGAAGCCATTATAGGAGCGTTCTTTGCAGGACTTGTACTGAACAGGTTTATTCCACATTCATCTCCATTAATGAACCGCATTGATTTTGTGGGAAATGCATTATTCATTCCCTTTTTCCTCATTGGTGTAGGAATGCTTGTTAATTTTAATGTACTCTTTAATGGCTGGGGCGCTTTAAAAGTAGCCGGCGTAATCGTCACCGTTGCTTTAGCAACAAAATATCTTGCAGCCTGGATAACAGAAAAGATTTTCCGGCTTTCCAGGGATGAAGGCAGAATGATCTTTGGATTAAGTTCGTCCCATGCGGCAGCTACTTTAGCAATTATTTTGGTCGGATACAATATAATTGTTGGTGAAACGCCTGACGGTATTCCCATTCGTTTATTGGATGAGGATATTCTTAACGGAACTATTTTATTAATATTGATCAGTTGCGCTGTTAGCTCTTTTGTGGTAGAGAAAGCCTCATCAAATATTGCTCTTAAGGAAGAAGAAGAGGCAGGAAATGATCTTGAAACGGATGATAAAATTTTAATTTCACTTGCGTATCCGGATACGGTGACAGAAATGGTTGATTTTGGCTTGATGCTAAAACCCGCACGAAGTAAAATTCCTGTTTTTGCTTTGAATGTTGTGAGTGATGAAAGCGATGATGAAAGTGCCCAATTTAATGGGAAGAAAATGATGGAGGCAGCTATAAAACAAGGAGCCGCTACAGAAAATATTATTGAACCGCTTACCAGGTTTGATGTAAATGTGGCCAATGCTATTATTTATACTATCAAGGAAAGAAGGATAACCGATGTCTTGATTGGTTTACATAAAGATCCCACACAAACCAGCTATTTAGGACCTATTTCAGAAAATATTATCAGCAAATCCGGGGAGACAATTTATATCTATAAACATGTACAACCCTTTAATACACTGAATAGAATTGTCATTGCTGTAGCACCCAAAGCGGAAATGGAACCTGGATTTGACCACTGGTTTTCAAGAATATCCACGATTGCCAAAACCGGTGGTATGTCGCTACACTTTTTCGCGGAGAATAATACCGTTGGAGAATTGAAAAAATTAAATGTGAATTCACTTAGCCCGGTGGTAGCTACTTATAATTCCTTCAATAATTGGGAAGATTTTTTAATCCTTGGCAGGGAATTAAAACAAAATGATTTCTTTGTCATTGTTTCGTCCAGGAAGGATCAGATCTCTTATATACCTGAACTGGAAAAACTTCCTTATTACCTCTCCAGGTATTTTACGAACAACAGTTTTATTATCATCTATCCGCAACAACTAATCGCACAAATGAAACCGGAGACTGAACCTGAACATTTCCTATTGGAAGCAATTGCCGATAAAGTACAGGTAGTTAATAAAGAAGTTGGAAAAGCAGGGAATTTTATTTCTAAATTGTTCCGAAGGAAAAATTAAAATTATACAATGCCGAACCAGGTTTGGTCTGTAAAATATTTCATACTAAAATAAAATATTGTTGAATTGAAGAAGGAATGAATGATCAAAAGAGCACCTTAACCGTTCTTTCTTAATTCTGAAAACGCCATAATATTTTTAATTTTACAGAATATAACGCCTACTTTTGTGGCTATTCAATCACGGTAAAACTTTATTAAAATGGTCGATACAAAAGAAGAAGAAAAAGTAGCCTATAAAGGAGTCATTCTTTGTACAGTTTGCCAGATTCTGGCACTCCTTTTTTTCTATGTTATCAATATTTAAGTTTTTTTAAGACCTAAATATCAAATCCGTTTAGTCGGGAATTCCCTGTAAGATTTTTTTATAAAGAAAAGATTTACAGGGTTTTTTATGCGCTCAATACAGATGAGATATTTGTATAAGGTGAAGGTTTCATTTATTGAATAATACTAACAAATCCAAGCTAAATAAAAGATATAAATGGATAATCCAGAATATACAAAGTTGAGAAGCTTTTACAAATTTCTTCAAAGGATTGATAACTCATTAAAACAAGAAATGGAAAGCAGGAGTTGAGTGAAAGAAGTTGTACCATCTTGATATATAAAATAGGCCATTGACCATTTTGTAAAACTTAGAGTCTATTATACCGATACTAAAGTTGTTCGGACCATGTATAATTTATTTCGGCAGTACTGCACACAAAACCATATTTGCAATGCAATAATGGAATTGCGTTGTGCTGATTAAAACCAATAAAAATTACTGTATAATTCCCGTTTTACAATTCAATTTTAGCTTTACCTTTTCCGTAATAACCATTTAAAGAATCCAATACTTTTGTTGTATCCGTCAGAGGTCTTGTAAATGGTTCTGCAATTTTATAGATTACAGAATCCGGTGTGTACATAATGACTTGCCGCCCATAGTTTTTTAAATTTTTCATACGGGATTCTGCAAGAGGAAGACTGTAATATTCATTCACAACTACTTTAAAAGTATATACATCTGAAGATACAGGTGTGCTTACTGCACTTGAATCTGTTGTTACCGGAATATTTGCAGTGACTTCATTTGTTATAGGAACAGGATTTGTATCCGTTGAATCCGTTGTCTGGGTAACATTTTCAGGTTCTTTTTCGGAATTGAACGCATATTTCCAAACTGCCCAGGCAATTAGCCCTACAATCAAAATACTAATGGCAATCAAAATAGTTTTGCCGGCCTGGTTTTTTGTTTCTCTCTGGTAATCATTAAACATGTTTTCATCATGTTGCTCCGCTCCTTCATCCTCTATTTTGGCTTTGTTCGCTTCCAATCTATCCGCTATATGCATTCCACTTTTGAAAATAAGATTTCCAGAATTTGTCTTTTCAAGGGTGCCGATACTCGGTATAATAAAGGGATTTCCTATGTTGAGAAACTGACGGCCAAGCATGAGATATGAATCAAGATCTGCAGAGGCAAGAGGACGGATTTTCCCTGTTTGTTCTGTAATGAATTCAACCAGGACAGGATCTTCCTGCACCCTTGTATCATGGGTAAAGTTGATAGATCCTTCAGGTATGATGATAGGTCTGTTTGGATCTGCTGAGTCGGGTAAAGACCCTTCTATTGTAAAATTTCCAATGCCCTGGAGTGAAAGTTTTTTGTACTTTAATAAATAATGGATTAGGACCTGTTCGATTTTCAAGGTTTCATTTTTAATGAAAGCAAACCTAACTTTTTTTAGCCGAATTCCAAAAAAAGGGTTTGTTATATGGATGAGAAATTTTTTTGAAGAGCAATAGTTGGTAGATTTGCAATATGATTACAGAAAATGAAAAAGAATTTATGAATTGGTGGGAAGAGCATCGGGAGAAAGAAAGAAAGATCGGGCATAAATTGTTATACGGATCTCCCTGGGGGCTCATATTTGCCCTTCCTGTTCTTTTGGCTGTTATTTTTAATGATTGGTATAAAAATATGATTCCCATCTCAAGAGGTCAAATCATTATTATTTCCATTACAGTTTTAGCCATTGCTTTGTTTTATGCTTTTTTTAAAATGCAGGTAAAATGGGAGCAAAATGATCAACATTATAAAGAGTTAAAATTAAGAGAGAAAAAAAGTGATGCAGCGCTTTTATAATATTTATACTCTTTATTTGCAAACCAAATAATTTTCTCTTATTTATGAACCGGCAAATGTGCATTAAAAACGATGCATTGTAAATGGCTGATTCTTTAAAAAATTTTACTCCCAAATGAAAAAGTATTTAGCAACAGCAGTTATTGCTGTTTTTATTTTGAGCAGTTGTTTAAAACAGGATTCCAAATGTGGTTACACGGATTCTTCTGTAACGGCTCCTGCAAGTGAGATTCAAAATCTTACAGATTCCCTGGCAAAATTTGGCATTAGTGGCGCGCTGGTAAGTCCTTCGGGATTTATGTATAAAATAAAAAGCCAGGGTATTGGTCCAGGCGTTACCAATCTTTGTTCCGCTATAACGGTAAAATATAAAGGAATGTTTTTTAATGGTAAAGTCTTTGATTCAACAACCGCACCTGTTACATTTGAATTAGGTGGTGTTATTCTTGGTTGGCAAAAAGGAATTCCTTTAATTAAACAAGGGGGAAAAATTGACCTGTACATACCTCCAACTCTTGGTTATGGTTCCAAAGACATCAAGGATAATGCGAATAATGTGGTCATAGCCGGCAACTCTTACCTTGTTTTTGAAGTAGAGGTTACACAAATAAATTAAATAGCAGCAGGAGAAAATATTATTTTCCAAACAGATTAAATTCTTTGGAAACGAATAATCTCTTTCGGCTTGTTTTTATAATATGAGGCGTTCATTTTTTGCGATTATCTTTGTAGCTTATAAACTACGCTATGAATCACGAAGCCATCTCGGTATTTGATATGTTTAAAATAGGAGTGGGACCTTCCAGCAGCCATACACTTGGCCCCTGGAAGGCTGCCACTCTTTTTTTATTGTCCCTTCGGGAGAAAAATTTACTTCCTGAAGTAAAGGGTGTTAAAGTATTATTATACGGTTCTCTTGCAAAAACCGGCATTGGACATGGTACCGATATCGCTGTACAACTTGGTTTAGCAGGCGATGATCCGGTTACATTTGATGTGGACATGATCGATACCAAGATCAAAAATATTAAGGATTCTAATAGAATCATGCTGGCAGCGGAATATGAGGTTAAGTTTGATCCCATCACAGATATTGAGTTTCTAATGACGCAGTCTTTACCTTATCATCCCAACGGTCTTTCTTTTATTGCCGAATTAAATAATGGCGAAAAAATTACAGAAACTTACTATTCTATTGGCGGAGGATTTGTAGAGCAGGAGGGATCCGGAATACAGAATGCTCATTCTTCTACTACTTTACCTTTTCCTATAAATGATGCACAGGATTTACTTCATTGGTGCATGAAAACCGGTCTCAGCATACATGAAGTAGTCATGGAAAATGAAAATGCCTGGCGTTCAGAAGAGGAAACAAGAGAAGGATTGCTAAACATCTGGCGCGTAATGGAAGAATGCCTTTATAAAGGATGCCACACTGAGGGTATTCTCCCGGGCGGGTTGCAGGTAAAACGAAGAGCCGCCGCAACAAATAAAAAACTTTTAACCGGAAAATCATATAATGACTTCCCAACGTGGATAGAAGCGATCAAAGGAGGGGGACACGATTTCAAATATATCCTTGATTGGGTCAGTTGCTTTGCACTTGCTATCAATGAAGAAAATGCTGCGTTCGGCAGGGTAGTCACTGCTCCTACAAACGGAGCCGCAGGAGTTATCCCGGCAGTTCTTGCTTATTACATTATTTTTTGTGAGGGAAATGAAGATGAAAAAATCATCAACTTTTTATTGACCGCTTCGGAAGTTGGAAGTATGTTCAAGAAGGGCGCGACTATTTCTGCAGCAATGGGCGGGTGCCAGGCTGAAATAGGTGTTTCTTCTTCCATGGCGGCAGCAGCACTTACGGAATGTATGGGCGGCACACAAAGACAGGCATTAATGGCTGCTGAGATAGCAATGGAGCATCATCTCGGCATGACCTGTGATCCTATCAGAGGTTTGGTTCAAATTCCCTGCATTGAAAGGAATACCATGGGAGCGATCAAAGCGATTACTGCCTGCCAGCTTGCCTTACAAAGCGCCCCCGACTTCGCAAAAGTGAGTTTGGATAATGTGATTGCCACCATGTGGAATACTGCCCAGGATATGAACAGCAAATACAAAGAAACGGCTGATGGCGGGTTAGCGGTGAATGTGCCGCTGGGATTGAGTGAGTGTTAAGGGCCAGTTTGAAGTTTGTAGTTTGGAGTTTGGTTCCAGGTCGGCACCGAAGGTCAGACCGGCTACATGTAAGCCTTCCATTTTTTTTGAATTCCTTCTTTGTAAAACTTTAGTCTATCCTAATACTACAGTCCTAAATTTCAAGCACAGTCTAACCTTCGGTACCGACAACTAGCAGCGTATGTACCAGGTCCAGGTCGGCACCGAAGGTCAGACCAGCTACAAGTAAGCCCTTCCAATTTTTTTAGAATTCCATCTTTGTAAAACTTTATTTTATCCTAATAGTAGAGTCCTAAATTTCAACCGCTGTCTGACCTTCGGTACCGACAACTAGCAGCGTATGTACCAGGTCCAGGTCGGCACCGAAGGTCAGACCGGCTTAGGTTTTTCCTGTTTAAAATAGGAACCGTCCATACAATCGCGGAAATACGAACCGCGGCGGCTGTAGCTTTCGTAAGTAGTTCTATAGAAGTATCCCGGCAATCTGTGGCCTGTATTTTTAGAATAATAACGTTACTGTATAGTAATTGCAGTCTGAAGTTTGAAAAATTCGTGTAATTCGTGGCTAAAATTCGTGTTTGAAATTCTTGTTTGAAATTTCCAACGGGCAATTAATAAAGCAAACCTATCGGATTTCATATCTAAGGGTAAGGAAAAACTCTGCACCCCTTATCGCAACCATATTTTCCTGCGTGTAAAATGGAGTAATAGTGGTGTTACTGATAAACTTCTTATCCAGGATATTTCTCAAATTCATCTCTATTAAAAGTTTTTCCTTCCATAACTTTTTATTTAGAGTCAGGTCCAAAAAATTCCCCTGAAAAGATCCGCTGTTACTTACCATACTGTTCACAGTTATCGTCGAATTAAAAAATTTCTGTGGTGTCAGGTAAAGATTCAGTTTATTCAAAAAGGTTTGTGTACTGTTCGTTGACCGGGCTGGTGATTTGATACTATTCTTCGAGTGCATTAAGGAAAAATTATAATTAAAATTTAAAAATGATTTGAAGAGACTCTTAAACCCCATAGTGCCATTGAGGAATTGGAAGTCTGATTTGCTTATTTCACCATTAAAACTGTCAAAACGAGATAGTCTGCTATAGGCAATATTTGAATTCAAAGAAAAAGGCCAATCGCCCACTGTTTTCTGTGAATTGAAAACAAAAAACAACTGATTCGTGCTGTTTGGGTAGTAGGTAAAAGTATTTATTGTGGCTATGCCTTTGGTTTCCAGATTTCTGATATAATCACTTTCGTCGTGGCTTAGATTCAAGAGAAAAAATGCTATCCATCCCATTTTTACGCTAAACAGGCTATAATTCGCCTGAAGATAGGTGCTTTTCTTTCCGTGCGAATCCACGAGGCCAGCCTGAAGTCTATGAAAACCGGTCTGAACAAAGTTGGGGAAGAACAAATCACAGTTAGCGGATTGTCTTTTAACCCCGATGTTTAGCCCCAAATTGGAAGTACGCAATTTTGAAGTTGCCCCTATTGAATAATCATAAAAGAACCTTGTTTCTTTTGCCGGAGTAGAAACCAGGCGGTAATTGAGAAAATGAGGTTCATTAGAAAGTTTGAGTGTAATCCTGTTCTTTTCAGATAAACGGAAACTTCCTTTATATTGGAGTTCCAGAAAGGGATTATTCAAGGAACTATTGTTCCGGAACGGAATTTCTAT
>JBBSUB010000086.1:0-16075 GCA_038235345.1 Chitinophagales bacterium | reverse complement strand
AGAGCAGTTGAACAGGTGGAGAAATCCGGGAGATATTACCAATGTTCCTATTTACGGAAGAAACGTAAACAATTATACCAGTTACCTGTTGGATTCAGATTTAGAGGATGGTTCTTTTCTTAAGTGTACAGAACTTGCTATAAGTTGGAGAGCACAATCTTCTTTGCTTGCAAAAGGACCGGTTAAAACCTTAAAAGCCAGCCTTATTGCAAATAACCTGTTTACCCTTTCCAACTACAGCGGTACAGATCCTGAAACGCAAACCACTTTTGGTTATCCAACCACCAAATCCATCACCGTATTAATAAACATTGGATTTTAAATAGAAAATAAAATGAAAAAATTCCCAATTATATATTTCCTTCTTATAGCTGCTGTTTCTTTTTCAAGCTGTAAGAAATTCCTGGACCTTCCTCCAAGGAATCAGCGGGCAGTAGAGTCGCTTGATGATGTAAAATCAGTATTGGCAGGTTATCTGGACGGAGTTGGCACTAAAAACATAAGGCCAATTGTAGGAGCATTTCCTTTGTTTACATCTACTCAAATCATGATGTTTGAATCCTATTCAGACAATATCGATTTCAAAACAGGGTTACCAATTTTTGTACACCGTATGAATAATACAAACAAAGAAATATTTTATGCTAATAATCTTCTTTGGAATGAATATGATGCTCCAAAAGCTATCTGGACAAAATACTATGAAACCATTGGATTTCTAAATGCATTGATCGAAACTACCGAAAAATTAAACCCGGTTGATTTAGCAGAAAAAGACAGGGTTATAGGTGAGATGCTGGTACATCGTGCATTCTATTTCTTTAAATTGAACCAATACTTTGCTCCATATAAAGAAGCGGATATGGGCATACCTGTTTATCTTCTTACGGGAGATCAGGTTGTTGGAATCAAAATGAGCCGGAAAAAACAGTCGGATGTATATAAAGTAATCACAGATGATTTGTCGAAAGCTTTAGCAATGGCAGGTAAATCCACTCCAAGAAAAGGATTCAACATTTTTTACAATGAACGGTATATCCAGAACTTAATGGCGCAGGTATATTGGTTTAAGGCTGAATCAGGTGCTAAAGAAGCATCTGATTATGAAGAAGCTCAAAAATATAGTCTTGCAGCCGTCAGCGGTGTAGAAGCTTACATGCCGAAAACAGTTGCAGACTTAAATGCAAAAGCCCAGGGATTATTGTTGAATTATCCTGCTTTCTTCCAGAGCGGAAATAGCCAGGGTGAAGTATCCGGAATGTATGGATCCACTTGGGATTACCTGGGTTACTATCCTCAAAAAGTTCCGTTGGCGGATGATTTCTTCCAATTATTTTCAGATAATGATATAAGAAAAGCAACCTATTTTATAGGGAATACGATTAATTCAACCTGGCCCGACGGAAAAGCAAATGGATCAAAAAATGCTCATTACACTCTTTTCCAACCAGAGGTAGCTTACCTGATTTTAGCAGAGAGTTACTACAGGCTAAATAAAACTGCTGATGCGGTTACAACATTAAATACATTTAAATCCTACCGCAATGCCGGTACAGCTACAGGTCTTTCAGGCGATCAGTTGCTGCAGGAAATCATCAACGAAAGAAGAAAAGAATTTTTTACAGATACGGATAAAAGATGGCTTGATC
The DNA here is from genome assembly GCA_038235345.1 of Chitinophagales bacterium. GTDB lineage: Bacteria > Bacteroidota > Bacteroidia > Chitinophagales > Chitinophagaceae > Ginsengibacter. The sequence continues at coordinate 14,426 of JBBSUB010000086.1, read as the reverse complement.
TGAAAAGATATGGTACAAAAACGATCAGCAGATCACTCCGTTTTTTTGATAAAGATTACACCATTGAGGTTAAACCAAATGCATACCAGTATGCCCTTCCGATTCCAATTACAGAATTACAGCAAAATCCGGATTTGATCCAGAATGCAGGATGGGTACCTATGGTTTTTAATTAGTCAATTAAAAATAATAATAATTTCTGTTTGACACAAAAAATAATAATTATTCAAATGAATATAAAAGCAAATAAACTATTGATGACAGCCGTGGCGTTTACGTTACTGTTTGCCGGTTGTAAAAAAGAATCATTTAACTATCAAATGTATAACCCGCAGGTAAATGATATCGATTCAGTTTACTTTTCACCGGGCGCGAAAATGCTGGTGGCTGATGGCCGGGCCGAACTCCAATTTATTGTAGAGGCTTACCGCACCTTGAAAATTCAATCTCCGGCAGGACAAAAAGATTCTCTGGTAAAGGTGGATGTCCGCAAACTTCCGGAAGGATCTGTTCAAATTCTAATGAATGGACAACCTTATAATAAAATGGTTTTTTCCACCACAAATTACTCTTCAGGTAATCTTACTTTTTCGGCAAAAATTGGAAAGGCAGTTTCGAAGCAGTTTGATGTATCCCTTCGCCAGAAACAGGTAGTTCCTGAAAAACTTATTGTTGATGTCATCTTCCATGTCTTTGAACTAAATAAAACCGACCCCGGATATGATCAACTAACCTATCAGCTGGTAACACAGAATTTATTGGAAGACGCAATTAATGACATGAATAACGTCTATAACAATGTGTTGGGCAATAATCCAAACGGAGGAAATGCAAATATTCATTTCCGCCTGGCAGAAAAAAATGTGGCGGGAAACATTCTTGCAAAACCTGGTTATAATATGATCACTTATGATAAATCCTGGTATCAATATTCCACGCCTTCTCCTTCGGATTTTAGTAATAAAGTGAATGCCACAGCCACGTATACCTGGGACCCAAAGCGTTATTTAAATATTTATGTTATTCCCAGTGGTGCAAGTAATTCTATGGGATCAAACACGCCGAATCACCAAATAGTACCTTCCGGCGCAACACCAATTCCTGGGATTGCAACAATCATTTCCGGTCCTTCTGAATTACCTGTTGGTAAAAATTACGAGACCTATGGAGTTGGTTTTCCGCGGACGCTTTTATTTCCCGGAACAGGCAGAAGAATTGAACTCTCCGCTTTTGTTGGCGGTTATTATGGATTAAAAAGAACCGGAGTTTCCTCAATAACCGTTACCGATTATTGCACGGACACCCGTAAATATATTACCACAAACCAGTTCAACGATTTGGTAAAAGTAGGAATCGACGGGATGAAATTTTTAGCCGATAATGCCATGGATGATAACCGGTATCCTTCTTTACGGAATTCATTTACCATTGACCAGGTGCAACGGATTCGTAATGTTATGGCCAACTCTCCAGCCAGAATGCACGGACATCCATAATTTGTTTTATAGAATTGATATGGGAACAAAGAAACAGATTCCCTAATTTAAAAAAGGCAGGCAATCATAAATGATTTGCCTGCCTTTTTCGATTTCAAGCTGGCCAAACAAAGACTTTTAGTAATCAGCTGTGAGCTATTTGCCGAATTTGCATAAATTCAAGGATTGACTGGAGTTCTAAAAAAAAGGAAGTATTTCCCCTTTGTGAACATCGAGTCTTTGTGGTCAAAATCCTTTCCGTTTTTTACACTGCTTCTTATGAATCACCTCTTCAGGCTGCTGTAAAACTTCACGTGACATAGTTTTATTTCATACTGAACAGGTCACAACCTGTCCCTACAAATTCAGAACGTTAATTTCTGAACTCCGGACTACCATATACCTAATGAAAACCGTTTTATTTATCTCACACAGCTATTCATCCATATTATCTGCGTGTTGAACATATTTAGGCAAAATGGTGTATTATTTTTTGTTATTTCACTAAGCAAAAATTATTTCATTAAACCATCAAAATAATTATGATTTTAAAGAACGCACTAAAGGGATTCATATTCTGTTCCTTCCTTAGCCTGGCGGCACCTGTAGCATTGCAGGCGCAGGCAAAAGCGGTAGCATCTCAAAAGAAAAATGTGCCCGCCAAAAAATACATCACCCTAAGTGGTAAAGTAAATTTCCTTGTTCCTCAAGCAGACCTGGATCGGATGGGGTACAATTATAACAAAGTGTATGTGGGACAAGGGATTAGCCGAACCTATAAGGCACTCGATTCAGTAGCCATTAAACCTGACGGAACATACAGCATACAGATTGATGCGACAAAGCCTGATTTCTACCGGATCGATTTTGCTAAATGGGACCGCGTGGAAATTTATGCAGATGCAGATGCAGTAGTGAATGTAAGAGGATATGATACGGCAAAATATAAAATGAAGAACAACCCATATATTCATATCAAAAGTACATCTGTCAATAACAAAATCCTTAACCTGCTGAATAATGCAGATTATTGGGATTACCAGGAAATGATTGGCAACAGCCAGGCAAGTTATAATGCCGGGAAAATTAAGGCACAGGATTCTACCTGGCTCACCTTTGTGAAAAAAACGCAGGAGGAGCAAAATGCAAAGAAGAAAGCAAATATGCAAATCATGGAGATTGTGCTGGAAGATTACGCAGATTACCCAGCTGTGATAAAAGCTGTTCAGCGATTGCGCTGGAAACAGGATACCGCAAAGGCTATGAGTATGTTGAATCACCTGATTAAACTATACCCGGATTTTGAAGATGCGAAGCAAATGAAGAAAGACATCGTCAATTATTTGGTGCGCAGTTCTATGCTGGAAAATGGTAAAGCCGCTCCTGTATTTAGCTATCCTGATCCAAAAGGAAACAATATTTCCCTGGCTTCGTACAAAGGAAAATATGTTCTGATCGATTTTTGGGCAAGCTGGTGCGGACCATGCCGTCAGGCTGTTCCAAAAGTGAAGAAACAATACGCCATGTACAAGGATAAAGGTTTTGACGTGTTCGCCGTTTCCATTGATCACGACAAAAAAGCCTGGCACAAAGCAATGGGTGAAGAAGATATGCCGTGGAAGCAGGTGTTAAGCCCGGATATTGATAAGACTATGTCTGATTATATGTTCAGTGGTATCCCTACATTATACCTGATCGGACCTGATGGAAATATCGTAGACAAATACACAGGATATTCTGAAGAACTGGAAATGAAACTTGAGCAAATTTTTGCCGGTAAATAATTTGTAACAACAATAAAAGATCACATCATGATAAGAAAAATTATTTCTCTCAGTCTGTTTATATTCCTGGTTGGAACATGCGCCCTGGCTCAAAAGAATCAGGTTACGATTCATGGAACTTTATCGGGTGATCTGGGAGAGTACCATAAAATGTATTTTCACAACCGCATGGGAATGGATTCAACAGAAATCGTCAATGGAAAGTATTCTTACACCTTTACATTTGCCGGACCGGAGATGAAAAATCTGCTTCCTGAATACATTTCCAAAGGAAAAATGATGTATCAGCCATTTGGGTTACTCATTGCAGAACCGGGGGATTATTATGTTGTTTCCAATAAAAAAGACGGACTGAATGCCGCAGAAGTGAAAGGCCCGAAAAGTCTGATGCTTTATATTGATTTTAATAAGAAACATAAAGAGGCCCTTGGTAAAATGAATAAGGCTTTGGCAGCATCCTATGGTAATAAATGGTACCAAATCTATGAAGGAAATGAGCAGTATGAGGCGTTTAGTAAAAGCAACGACTCACTTCAGGATATATATATGATGCCGTTGTTAAAAGAAATTGTTCAGAAAAATCCTGATTCCTACACTACCGGTTACATCCTCGTATCCAACCGTAGTGCAGGCAGTATAGAACAAAAAGAAGCTCTCTTTGCGAAACTTTCGCCCCGTATGAAAAAGCAGGGACAAGGTAAAAAATACGGAGATTATATCGAGGGTTTAAAATCCGCGGGTATCGGTAAAATGGTCAGCAATTTTGTGCTGCCTGATCCGTCCGATAAAGATTTCGATTTTTCTACCTTGAAAGGTAAATATGTATTAATTGACTTTTGGGCGAGCTGGTGCGCACCCTGCCGCGTTTCTTTCCCAAGAATGAGAGAAGTGTATAGCAAATACAAAGACGATAATTTCACCATTTACAGCATCTCCATTGATGAAAATAAACCAGCCTGGTTAAAGGCAGTAAAAGAAGAAGCAAATCCATGGCATCAAACGCTGGACACGAAAAATATTTCACAAAGCGGCTTCGCTGTAACTGCCGTTCCATCAACGTTTTTAATTGACCCATCCGGAAAAATAATTATGACAGAAGTAGGATTTGATCCGAAAGGAGGCAGTGAGATTGAAAAGAAGATCATTGAATTATTCGGGAATAAGCTTTCCAAAACAACAGAGGAAAAACCTAAAGAAACCAAAGCAACTGAAATGATTCCGATGATGAAAATGAATTAAAGAAACGTTTATTTTGAAATAATTAAAAGGTCATTCCGGAAAAGGGATGGCCTTTTTTTGAGGTTTCAGGTGTTAAGTTGCAGATCTCCATTAACTTACCAATCCACCATTTATCAATATACCATTTTGAACGATAAAAAACACTTTACTATTTTTATCATCAACAATTATTTGATGGAAAAAAAAGACCCTTAAAATATGTAAATGAAAAAAGTTTACAGCCGCTTCCGTACGGCATTCATTTCATGGTTAGCCACAAATTTTTCCTCGTTATCCATCTGTAAATTCAGAGAGTTTTAATGAATAAATATGAATAAGAATTTAGTTAAAACAAAACGTACAAAATTCAATCTCAGTTAAAGTCATTCGAAAATGTTTCCGGCTTTATTAGTCGTTGGAATCACTAAATACTTACAGATTAAAATTTCAATCCTACCTGTATAAAACCACTCCCTAATAACAAATACGATAAAAAAGGTCGTCTGTTTAGATTGTTCACATATTTTCTTTTTTCCTATGCCACTAACAGTCTTTTGTTTTGATCTTATGCCAGGATTCAGGTAGCGATAACTAATGCCCATACCCAAATCTACTTTTTCATATAAAAAACGGTTTAATAGTTGATAATATTTCTCACAATCCATTATGAAAAATAAATTATAAATACGATCTATCATCCCCATTTTCCATCATGAAAAAAAATAACAAAAATCTTATAGTTCAAAACCGACGTTAGAAGAAAGCGCAGGAAGAGACAAGGGAAAATAAATCTCAAATAATTTTATTAAAACCAAATTCGGAATTCTTAATAATGCAGTCAAAATAGAAATAATATTCTCCCATTGAAAGAAGCCCAAAACAAGCCTTTTTCGGGCATCCTGTTTAGGGCAAACCAAAATGAATATTATTTTCAGGATGGTTTAAATCGATCTTAAATCATGGGTTTCTTTATTATATTTGGGAAAACTTCGGAGCACCTACACGAACTGACTTTATCAGATTGAACTGAATGTGGGTATTTTTTTTACACACAAATATTTTAAGCTACATTTTAACGCAATGAATTAAACGCAAAAACAATTTATAAACCTAAAACAGGAACAATGAAAATAAATATTTTATGAAACGATTACCGTTAATCCTTATCGCTTTCAGGTTTTTACTTGCTCCGGTAATGCTTTATCTCGGCTATTTTTATAAAATCACCTACAGGCCATTAATTGTTGTATTACTTATTGCCGGCCTGCTATCCGATATTTTTGATGGCATTATTGCGCGCAAACAAAATACTTCCACCCCTACGCTCCGCAGGCTTGATAGCCAGACCGATATGATTTTTTGGCTCTCTGCCGGATTTACAGCCTGGTTTATATGGCCCGATGTGATACGGGCTAACCAACAGGTCATTTATATTTTATTAGGAATGGAAGTGCTTTGCTATTTGGTCAGTTTTTTAAGATTTGGTAAAGAAACCTGTTCCCATGCTTACCTGTCAAAATTTTGGGGGATCACCTTATTAGCCGCCTTTATTGATCTGATCTTAAACGGCCATGCAGGATTCCTTTTTTATTTCTGCCTAATTGCCGGCATCATTTCACATCTTGATAGAATTTTTATTACGCTCATATTACCAAACTGGCAGCATGATGTACCAAGCGCTTACCATGCGTGGCTAATCCGAAAAGGTAAATCATTCAGAAGATTCCCTTTATTCAATAATTAATAATTTTCTTTTGCAAACCCATGGAGATTTTACAAACATTAAAATATTATTATTTTAAAAATATTTACTTTAAAAAGTATATAAAATTGGTGCATGAAAACAGGTACCACGCGATAGACTGCCAGCAAGCTGTTTTTAATAAGCTTATTACAAAGGGCATAAATACAAGTTTCGGCAAAGAACATGGCTTTAAAGAAATAAAATCCTTTTCTGATTTTAAAAGAAATGTATCAGCCAGGACTTATGAAGAAATGATACCCTACCTGTCAAGGATATTCGAAAAAGAAAAAAATGTTTTATGGCCAGGCCTGCCGGTATATTTTGGAAAAAGCAGCGGCACTGCAAACGGTCCCAAATATTTACCAATAACCAATGAACATTTAATCTCCACACAGTTCGCTGCACGATACATGATTGCCAACCTTACAGATCAATTGGGGAAAACAGATTTTATTGGAGGTAAAGTTTTTTGCCAGGCAGACCCGCAGGTTTTCGAAAATAAAAATGGATTTAAATGCGCTTCAATTTCTGCGATTAAATCTTATGAGATGCCCCAATGGACACAACAATTTACTTTACCAGGGAAAGAAATCGACCGTATTGAAAGCCTTGATGATAGGCTGAATAAAACAATTAAGGTATTGCAGGGAAATAACATAAAATCTGCTGTAGCCCTGCCCGTATGGCTTTCACAGTTATTGATTGAATTTGAAAGAACAACAGGTAAAAAATTTCGTGATCATTTTCCTCTGTTCAAAATATTGTTTTTATCTGGAATGAATTATGAGCCGTATGAAAAACTTATCAGACAGCACATGGGCGATAATATTATAATCATGGAAAACTACACGGCTACCGAAGGTAATTTTGCCTACCAGGCAATTACCGGTATAAAAGGTATGGAGTTGATTTGTAACCAGGGTATTTTTTATGAGTTTATTCCATTACAAAATGCGGCTACGAACAATGCAGATCGAATTACTTTAAAAGATGTGCTGCCCGGAGAGCAATACATTATGGTGATATCGAACAGTTGTGGGTTATGGGCATATAGGCTCAATGATATTGTTTCATTCGTTTCTATTAACCCGTTTCGCATTTGTGTAAGCGGAAGATTGGGGGATATATTCTCACCTTTTGGAGAACACATGTTGCCACTGCAGGCAGAGCGTGCCATGGCAATAACGTGTAAAAAAACAAACAGCACTATTATTGACTTTGTAATTTTACCCGGTTTCAATTATGAAGAAGGCCATCGTTATTTATGTTACGTAGCGTTTGAAAATGACCTTCCGGACACAACTATATTTGCACACCAACTTCACGAGGCTTTAGGTGATGAAAACAGCTATTACGAAGAATTTAAAAGAGCGGACATACTTTTAGTTCCTGAAATTATCTCTGTGCGAAAGAATTTTTTTAAAGAATATTTAAATCAAGATACGGTTCAGCAAAAAAACCGGCACCTGGTAAATGATATCAAATTAATAGATATTTTTAATCAAATAAATAAAGTTGTGTCAATACAAAAACCGATTAGATGATTCCAGCACAAATACCCTGGTTTTAAAGATATCGGTTTTAAGAGAAAAAATGAAATACTTTCCGGGGTCTTTGATGAAAGGAAATTATGAAAATTTTATGGTAGCCCGGGAGCGATAATTATAAACCCTCATGAATGATTTCGGGTATTAAATCATTTATCGAACGATGACGTATTTTGTTGGTTTCGTCTGTCAAAAAAAATAGATCCTACAATTACAACGCTTAATACACGATCATTTTAGCCCCAGCCTTGCCAAAAGCATTTCTTTTTTTGTTTTACTTACATAAAGTTTCTCACCATTTTTTAAAACAATATAGCCGCCATCACTTCGTATAAATTGAGAAATGTACGTAACATTTACCAGCGTGGAATGATGAATACGCTGAAAAATTTCTGGTGGTAATAATTCTGCTACATCGCCCAGCGTTCTTGAAATAAGCATCGGTTTTTTTCCTTGAATGAAAACTTTTGTATAGGCTCCTTCTGCATGACAATAGATAATAGAAGACACTTCAACAAATTCGTATCCTTCCCTTACGGATAAAGCAATTTTTTGTTCATCAAATGGCTGCCGGATATTTTGAATCAGGTTATTTATATGCGGGAAATAACTTCCCTGCACAAGTTTCTTTTCTACCTTTTGTACAGCCATCACCAGGTCCTCCGCATCAATTGGCTTAAGTAAATAATCGACAGCGCTGATGCGAAATGCTTTGGCAGCAAATTCATTATGTGCAGTAGTGAAAATAATGGAGAAATTTATTTCTCCCAATATTTCCAACATTTCAAATCCATTCATCCAGGGCATTTCCACATCAAGAAAAACAAGATCGGGACTATAATTTTTTATTGCCATTAGTCCGTCTTTGGCTGAGTTGCATGTATGTATAATTTCCACTGAAGGACAGTTCATGGCAAGGTCTTTAAGTAAAGATTTTACACAATGCTGTTCATCATCTATTATAATGGATCGTATCATTCTTTTTCCTCCTGAATTTTGATAATGACTTTAGTTCCCAGTGCATTTCCTCTCTTATCTTTTTTGTCAATAATTTCAATCTTTGCATTTCTTTGTTTGAGAAAGTTGTCTAACTCAAGCCGTGATTGGGTCAGGTTTACCCCTTTGGAATCATGCGTGAGCCTGGTATTCGATTTATTCTGTTGCGATACCTCTCTTCCAATGCCATCATCTTCCACAATAATTTCTATATAGCCATTATTTCTTTCTACATCCAGTCGAATATTTCCTCCGGCACCACCAGGTACGATCCCATGCCAGATAGCGTTTTCAATAAATGGCTGTATAATAAGTGCAGGGATATTTATTGATTTTAAGTCTATTTCGGGATCTGTGTTTATCGTATAATTAAATGCGGCATCAAACCTCATCGCCTCTAATTGCAAATAGTATTTGCATGTTTCAATTTCGTCAAACAAACTGATATTCTTCTTATCTGAATTTTGAAAAATAGTCCTGATTAGTTTTGAAAAAGTAGTCAGATAATTGATGGCCTTTACCTCTTCATTCTCTTGTATAAGGCTTTTTATAGAGTTCATACAGTTAAAAATAAAATGGGGATTCATTTGGGCACGAAGGGCTTTGGCCTCAAGTTCCATGAGTTCCTTTTCGTGGCTGCTTCTTACTTGTTCTTCGCGGCGAACAATTTTTACACGCCATAATATGATAAGCCACGCAAGTAAGATTGCTGCCAGAGCAATAAAAATTTTAAACAGATCTGTTTGCCACCATGCGTGTGAAATGATTATGCGAAGCGAATTTTTTATTTCAGTCCATTTTCCGCCCCGCATCCTTGCCTTTAAATGAAAGGTATAGTTGCCTGGTTCCAGGTCTACATAAGTCACCTTTCTATTTTGATAATTCGTAAAGTTCCATTGTGCTTCTACACCATCCAGGCGATAAGCATATTGCACCTTTTCGGGAAATTCAAATTCGCTACAGGAAAAACCTAGCTCAATACCTTTGCTTTTGTGAGCCAGTTTTAATGTAGATAAAAACTCAGGTAGTGTATCGGCATAATAATTTTCACCTAACACTTTTATATGATCAAGATAGGGTGTTATGTTTTTTTGAAGAGATAATAGAGTGGTCAGATTAGCGTATTGAGTGCGCCCTACCCTGGGAGAAGTAAAAAAGAATTGCTGATTGGCATAAGACATATAAATCGGGGCATCTGACAGAAGCCCGTTTTCAATATCAAACGTTACAAAACTGCTATCGGCACAGGAATATAAATTTCCGCCCCTGGGCGTAAAAAAAAGCATATAGCCCGGTGGACCACTTATCATGGCATCACCCAGATTATCAGTAAGACCATCCCTGGATGTTAGCGTTGCAAATGGTTTTAGTTTTACCGGGTCATACATCTTAATACCGCTAACATAAGTTTGAATCCAGAGATTACCGGTGCCATCCAACGCATAACTTTTTACACGGGGATCGGGCAAGTCGCGGCAAAGTATATAATTAAATTTACCCGATAGGATGTTGTACTGATAAATTGCATTCTCATCACCAACATAAAGGAAATGCCTTTTCTGATCAATCAAAATATTTTGACTTGCAAATTCTGATTCGTTGTTTTTGGGTGTTAAAGGAAGATTTATTTCGGTTAAAATGCCCTTATCAGGATTCCAACGCAACAATTGGCGGTTTTCGGTAATTAACCAAATGTCACCACTGTCATCAATCTCAAAATCCGTGAACTTGCTTTTCAACCTGGGGAAGGAATTAAATAAATCTTCCGCAATGACCATTTTATTTCCAGATTCATTCGACACAAAAAGTTTTTTACCCAATGCCCACAACCGACCTTTCTGATCTTTTCTTATTCGCCAGATAAAGTTCGATCCCATAGAACCATCATTTCCATAGCCGTAAGATATTGGCACTATTTTAATCGTATTAAAACTACTGTCAAATACATAAATACCCTGGGAGAATTGAACGGCTGCATAATAAATATGACTTACACTATCCCAAATGATATCTCTTAACTCAATCGCATTGCTGTTTATATGGTATCTGTTCGCGAAAGGAATATCTTTAAACAGACCATAACGCGGCGATGCAATAAATAATCTTCCTCCCTTCAGGCACCAGGTATTTCCCTTGCTGTCTGTTTTAATATCTGCCGCGAAGGGCAGGGTTATATCAAGCACTACATCCTGGATGTAGGAATATTCTTTCGTTTCCGTATTAAAAATTGCCGGTACTGTGTCTCTTCTCGCCACATAATATTCTGTATCTGATTTTTTACAAAAAAATGGAATGATGCCTCCCGAAAATAATTGACGAACACCATTTTCAATTCCGAAAAAAGCACCCTTTGCTGGATAAGTTTTATAGTACCCGGTCCTGATATTGTATTCTCCCATGCCATTTCCCCAGGTGCTATACCAAATAGTACTATCATTTTTTGCATCAAGCATGGTTACTTTAGTATTTATCCAACATGAATCTTTTGGATAAGCTGCACGAAAGTTTTTAAATACTTTGTTTTTGTTTTTGTCAAAGCAATAAATGCCGGAACCATAACAGGCAATCCATACTATATTTTTATAAGAGGGATCCTGCATAAAATTATAGGCGGTGTTTTTATAGCGGTCTTCCCATGATTCAGGCTGGCTACTATCAAAATTGTAATGTTCAAATTTTTGATTGGCTGTATCATAAATCACAAAACCATTCCTGCTTAAACCAAACCAAAGTTTTCCTTCTCCATCCATGTAAGGATTATGGCCCCCATATCTTTTCGTTGTGTTTGACGAATCAAAATAGGGGAAAGCTTTTGTAAACGCCTTTCCGGTCTTGATGTCTAATTTTACAAGGCTATCGCCGGCTGCAAACCAGATATGTCCGAATCCATCCTCAGCAAAACTTTCAATATGCTGATAAACGGACGCGATATTTCCAGCTTTATTTATTTGAGACAAATACATAACATCGTTTCCATCAAAAGATGCAATGCCCTGCGCAGTACCCAACCAAAGCTTTCCCGACTTTGCAAGTGTAATGGATTTGATATCAGCCCAATTAAGTAAACCCGGTTCAAACATTTTAAAACGTAAAGATGGCTGCTGTGAAAAAACACATACATATCCTGTTATGGTAAGAAGTAAAAGAAATAAATATTTTACGCCTCTTATAATCATCTACTAAAAATAAATCATCTTTTCCGGCTCACACAGCATTTCTTTATAACAAGCAGCTAACGTTTGGTAGTTCACACGCATCATCTAATAACCGGATTTTATATAAATTTCTGCACCTGACAGCACGGACGTCGTAATACTAAGGTGATCATAAATCCTAATGCTAATCTGTTTGCAGAAGATGTAACCAAAAATGTTACTCCCTCAGATGGTATTTCTGCCAATCGAAAAACGGTAACTACCAAATGTAAACTGATTACTACTTTTCTGATTGGTAGTTTCGAACAACGATAAATTCATTTCAAAGTTCCAGGTATGAAATCTATTTTGTTATTTATTGCAATCGCTTTTTCATGCCAATTATTTGCGCAGCAAAACAAAGCACCAAAATCTAAAGTAAAAATATTTGTCAGGCTTTATAATAATGAAAATCAAAAGGTGGCAAGTGGCAATTTATTATATGGCAATGACAGCACAATACAGTTATCAAATGGGCATAGGGTCAACAGTTTTCCTCTTTCAGAAATACAAATCATCAAAACGAAACATGGTGCCGGCCATAATTTACTCCATGACACTTTAATCGGTTTTTATGCGGGTATTGCCACGTTTGGCCTGGCTTCCATCGTGGAGAAAGGTAAAGGCGAATCGTCATTTGATATAGCCGTTGTTGGATTGATTTGCCCTGTGGCTGGTTTTGCAGCAGGAGGCGTTGCAGAAGTTTTAAGAAAATCAGAAAAGTATCTGATAGATAGAAACACCGCAGAATGGATCGCTGCAAGAAAACAAATACTAAAGCTTAATGATTAGAAGCTACTTCATAAAAAACTTTTATCAATTGGCTTTCAACATCATTTTGATTGTTGGACAAACAAATAGAACTTATCAAGAAACATATCACGGGGACGAATCATAGAATCTACCTTTTTTTTATAAAAAATTAATTACTAAATAAAAAAAAATCCATCATGAAAAAGATAATTTTTACACAGACACTTTTGTTGATTATTTTTTCAGGCCTTACATTATGTACAAATGGACAAGGATTTTCATCTACTGTTCAAAAACGATTACAATACGTAATAGATAGCTTTCAAAATAATCCCTCTAATCCCTTTATTGGCGGCATTTCTGCGGCGATAAAGGTAGATGAACTGGCTGATTGGACTGGCGCAACAGGGTATGCTGCCCGCAATGTGGATGCAAACAATAATGTGCTTCCCGGAGGCACACCATTTAAGGTGAATACCCTCTCCCGGATTTATAGTATAACCAAAACATTTACTGCACCCCTGGTTTTGCAACTGGCGAACGAAGGTGCCTTTAACCTTGAAGACCTTATCAGTAATTACATTCCATTTTACGCAATTAACCCGGGTTTAAACAGTCATGTTACCATCAGGCAATTGTTGGCACATGAAAGTGGTTACAGCGATTTTACTGATGAAATCAATTTGCAAATTGCAGTTGCAGCACAGCCAACACATGTATGGACACCCTACGAGATGCTGTCATTCGTTCACCAGGAGAATCCTGTTGGATCCATTCGCAAATACTCCAGTACCAATTATGTTCTCTTAGGGGCTATTATTGAAAAAGTAACGGGCAAGCCTGTAGAGGATTTTTACCGTAATCGTTTTTTTACACCTTTAGGTTTAACGTCAATGTATTTTGATGTGAGGGAACAGAATCCAACTAAGACTGTTTTAGCTTCTCCTCATGATAATATCAGTCCATTCAACCCTGTTTTTTTGCAAACAGGTCAACCTACCTTCCCCGATGCCTATACGAATATTTCAAGGTTTCCATATACGGCTATTGCTTCCCTTGGCTTTACAGGAGGAGCAATTATATCAGATGTAAAAGATGTGGCAGCCTGGAGTTCTGCCTTATTTAATGGCAAAGCAACGGGTAAAAATATTCTTAACACCATGTTGCAGTCTATTTCTCCAAATGGTGATGAAGATGGTGACAGACTTGGCTATGGCCTATTCCTTTCCAAAAAAATAAGTGGTGTTTATGATTTTTATGGGCATGATGGAAATGCGCCCGGCTATCGTTCTGTTATGTTTTATCAGCCTGATAAAAAACTAACCTTGGTTATCCTTACAAATTACCATGGAGCCAATATTTATGCTGTCGCAAAGGCATTATACAATGCCGTTCCTGTTTTCCAATGTGGTCATAATGAGGATAAGGTGACCATCTGTTTTCATGGAAAGAATTTTTGCCTGCCACGTATTGCAGCTTCAAAGTTTATTGCCTCCGGTGCTACCTTAGGAGCCTGTGATGAACAATGTTCAACACCTTTAGCAGGAGATGTAACGATAAATTCAAAATTGCAAATTGTCTTTAATAATATAGCAGACGGAGTGTTCCCGAATCCATTTACCAGGTCAGTTACTTTCTCCTTTACTTCCTCCGCAGCAGGGCAGGCAAGTATAACGTTATATGATATGAACGGACGGTTAATGGCAACGGTTTTT
>JBBSUB010000085.1:0-16115 GCA_038235345.1 Chitinophagales bacterium | reverse complement strand
CTGATTAGCAATAATCCGAAAAAAAGGGCAGGTTTGCTTGGTTACGGTTTGGAAATAGTCGATACAGTTCCTATAGAGACAGTTCCCAATGAGCATAATGAAAAATACCTGCTAACTAAAAGAGATAAAATGGGGCATAATATTTTAGCACCCAATGCCTAAAAGGAAGTATCTGTATTTTGCTGATTTTTTTAAAAGAAGGAATGAGTAAAATGTATTTTTATGTAAGGCGGTAAAACTAAAAGGATAAGAAGATGATTAAAATGGGCGAATACAATGTGATGACGGTTATTAAGGAAAAATCTCCCGGGTTATTTCTTGATGATGGTGCCGATGGGATTTTATTACCCAAAAGATTTGTATCCGCAGGAACACAGATCGGAGATGATTTGAGAGTATTTCTCTATCATGATGGCGAAGACAGGCCCATTGCTACGACTCAAAAGCCCTATGGAGTCGTAGGAGATATTGTAAAATTAAAAGCGGTTTCTTCAAATAACCAGGGTGCTTTTTTAGACTGGGGATTAATGAAAGATTTATTTGTGCCCAAATCCAAGATCAAAAATTTCATGGTACAAGGTGGTGAATACCTTGTAAAGATATACCTCGATGAAAGAACCGGCAGAATAGCTGCTTCTGAAAAGCTGGAAGCATTTCTTTCCAATGATGAACTGACAGTAAAAGTATTGGACGAAGTAGATTTATTGGTTTATCGTCAAACAGAGATTGGGTACGAAGTCATCATTAATCATGTGCATAAAGGCATTTTACACAACAATGAAATTTACCGTGATATAGCTATCGGCGATACATTCCCCGGATTTATAAAAAATATTTTACCGGAAAATAAAATTGACGTTGCTGCCGGAAAACCCGGTTTAGATAGGGTAGAGGACGCTACCGAAAAATTAGAGCGACTTTTGCAAGAAAACGACGGATATCTTCCATACCATGATAAATCTACTCCCGAAGAAATTTATTCCTTCTTCGCCATGAGCAAAAAGACTTTCAAAATGGCGACAGGAAATCTATACAGGCAGAAAAAAATTGTGTTTACAAAAACCGGTATTCAGGCTGTATAGTGTATAGTTTTTAGTTTGGTGTTAAGGAGATTCGCAAGCAACTTCATAAACAGGAAATTATCCTTCATGAAATTTTTTAGAAATCATTGGTATGATATAGGTGGATTTTTCTCCATTATTTTGCTGACATATATATTTGCCTGTCTATCAAACCTCACCAATTACCAGCTTATTGTTTGGTTTAGCCTGGTATCTCTCTTTTTTCATCAACTGGAAGAATATAGAATTGCCGGGACCTTTCCGGGCATGATAAATACAGTCATTTTTAAAAGTGTACTTCCTGACAGATATCCTTTAAATACAAATACTTCCTTGGTAATAAATGTCTTGATTGGCTGGCTGGTATATTTTCTTGCCGCGCTGTTTGCTGAAGCGGCCGTTTGGTTGGGGATAGCTTCCATATTAATCTCCTTTGGAAATATTCTGGCGCATACGTTTCTATTTAACCTGAAAGGCAAAACCTGGTATAATGCAGGTTTAATTACTTGTTGGCTTTTTTTTGCTCCCGTAATTTATTTCTTCTTTTCTACTGTAGTAACCGATAACCTGGCGACCAGGAATGATTATTTGATTGGGATTATCCTTGGGATTATTTTAAATACTGCCGGGGTTTTTGGGACGATCCGGTTAATGGCCGATAAAAATACTGCATACATATTCCCTGCAAGAAATTTGCTTCAGAAATTCAGGAATCATCAAGAGATAATTCAAACACGCACGATTGATGTCTAATAAATCCGCACATAGGCTGAAGCTTTAAATAATATTTCACGAAGTAGAGTTAATACGAATCAAGGCCTTGCAAATAAAATCGCGCATTTTTTCAAACCTCCGATTCGTTACATAAATGCCGTAGGCATGGCCCTTTTTGTAACTACCGATTTCAATCGGTAGCCTGGGATACGAAATTGCCAGACGCACTGCCTTCAGGTGGCAGCCTTCGCAAGCATGTGTCCCGAACGCTTCCTCATTTCTACTTCTTTTTATAATTTTCTTCTCCGTTTTTATTTGATTATTATTTACTTTTCATTTAACCCATTATATTTGCACTCCAATCAAAAAGCCCGGGTGGCGAAATTGGTAGACGCACTGCCTTCAGGTGGCAGCGTTCGCAAGGATGTGCTGGTTCGAATCCAGTCCCGGGTACAAATAAAAAACGGGCAAGCTGATATCTTCAACTTGCCCGTTTTTTATTTAATTTTTCAGAATTCAATTGCCGGGACACTGACCTGTTAATTTCATTTTCCAGAAAGAAAATACAGGTTTATGCAAAGCTTAAAGAACCACTTAATACCGTGTATACCAATTAAATACCTTACGGAGTAACTTGCCTGTTTTATTTCAATCATAACGTGTAAATTCGCCAGATTCTAAATCAAAATTGATCATGACAATCGGATTAATAAGAGAAGGTAAAATCCCTGCAGACACACGGGTAGCCTTCACGCCAAAACAGTGCAAATGGATTCAGGAAAATAAAAATATACGCATTATTGTACAAAAATCACCCGGCAGATGTTTTAAAGACAGTGAATATATAGATGCAGGTATTGAAGTAAAAGATGATTTAAGTGAGTGTTCTGTTTTGTTTGGCATTAAAGAGATTCCTGTAGATATGTTGATGGAAGGAAAGACATATTTTATCTTCTCTCACACAAAAAAAATGCAGCACTATAATCAGAAAATGTTGCAAATGATTATCCGGAAAAAAATTACGCTGATTGATTATGAGTGCCTGCTTCATGATGATGGTCAAAGATTGCTTGGATTTGGTTTTTTTGCCGGTGTTGTCGGAGCGCATAACGGTATGTTGGCATACGGAAAACGGACAGGAATGATGGATTTAAAAAGAGTGCATCAACTAAAAAATCTGCAGGATTTGATCCATTCTTATTTTGAGTTAAAAATTCCGCTGATTAAAATAGCTGTAACCGGTAGTGGGCGTGTTTCACACGGAATCGTGGAAGTGATGAACCTTATGGGAATTACAGAAGTGGAACCTGAAGTGTATAAATCCAATAAAAAGTTTGCTTACCCCGTATATGTTCATTTAAAAGGCGCAAACCTGTATGAAAGTAAAGAAACAGGGGAGTATATTAGAGATGAATTCCATGATAATCCCGGGAAATATAGATGTCTCTTTCCTGATTATATTTCTGAAACAGATATCTTGATGAATGGTGTTTATTGGGATACAGGAATTCCCCGTTTATTTGAAATGGAAGATATGAAGAAGGAATCCTTCAGAATACAAACGATAGCAGATATTACGGATGATGTTCATGGATCTGTGCCTTGCAATATCGGGGATGCAACTATTGAGAATCCTGTTTATGGAATTGATAAATTTACGGGAGAAAAAACAGAACCATATTTACCCGGCTCGATTGATCTTATGGCTGTAGGAAATTTACCCAATGAACTTCCACGGGATGCTTCGAAATATTTTGGTGAACAATTAATGAAATACATCCTGGATGATCTGATTACAGGCAAATCAAAAATAATAAATGAAGCAACGATCGTGAAAAATGGGAAATTGACTGAAGAGTTTCAATATATGGAAGAGTACGCTAGCTCTGGTTTGTAGTTTTTAGTTTTAGTTCGGAGTTCTTGGTGGTTTAGATCGGTGCCACAGGTCAGACTGATTATCTTCTTTGTAATTTTTTTGCAGCTTCCCTGGGAAAGTCTGCTGTCTGACCTTCCGACAGCCTACTTCGTTTCCCATGATTTCTATTAAAAGATTTTTTCATCGATCAATTATAAAACCCTGAAAGGGTGTAATGATTATAGTATACATTAGCCCGCTATAAAACCAACCCTGAAGGGGTAACAGAATCTTCCGGCAGCGGCAAAGAGATTTTTTTAAAGAGCCTTCTTGGGAAGTTATATTGAAATCAGCTCACATATTTTTAAAAATTCGCGTAATTAGCGCTCAAAATTCGTGTTCTAATTCCCCAAAATTTGTCTTTTCAAACCCTCAAATAATAATCCCTCAATAAAAATTGAAACTCTTCTGAATACAAATCTTCCTCATTTTTAATAGTGATTTCTGCGCTAATGATGTCTTTTTTTTCTCTGCTGAATAAGTGCATCACTCTGAAATAATTGTGCCTGGGAGTTTGTTTAACCAATATTCTTTCTTCTAAAAAAAAACCTTGTTTTTCTGCCAGGGAAATAACTTCCGCATCGCGATGAAAAGGGATGAGCAAGGCGAATTTTCCATTGCCTGCCAAAAGATTTTCAATAGAAATCAGAAGGTCTTTTAAAAGCAATCCGTCATGATGTTTTGCCAGGTTTTTATGATGAGCAGCACTTTTCAAATCATGCTCAAAAAACGGGGGGTTGGAAATAATCAGATCAAATTTTTCTGCAGGATTAAATTCTTTTATATCTGAATGAATCGCCTTTAACCTGTCTGCCCAGGTTGAGGAAATGAAATTCTCCTTCGCCTGTTCAAATGCATTCACTTCTATCTCTACAGCTTGAATTTGCGCGGTGGATTTTTGCGCCAGCATCAAAGAAATTAATCCTGTACCTGTGCCTATATCCAGAATCTTTTCCGGACCTATATGGCTGGAATTTTCGGAAGACGACAATGCAATTTTATACGCTATCCATGCTCCAAACAAACAGGAGTCTGTACAAACCTTCATCCCGCTTTTGTGCTGGTGAACGGTGAATTCTTTGAATTGGAAATAGGTATTCCTCAAGAGTTAATTTTATTAGTGAATTATTGTTGAATTGCTCAAAGCTAACAGCTAATAGTTCATAGCTGACCTCGCCGATGGCACAACCGATAAATCTGCAAAATCTCCCGCCAAATATTTATAATAAGCAGTGATAGCAATCATTCCGGCATTATCAGTACAATATTCGAAAGCCGGAATGTGTGTTACCCAGCCTTCTTTTATTCCTAAAGCCTCAAAAGCATTTCTCAATCCGCTATTTGCACTTACTCCGCCGGCAATGCATACCTCATTAATCCCTGTTTCTATAGCGGCTTTTTTTAATTTATTTAGCAGAATTGACACGATTCTGGATTGTATAGACGCACAGATATCCACCAGGTTTTCCTGTACAAAATGTTCATTCTTCAACGTCTCATTTTGGATAAAATATAGAATAGCCGTTTTTAATCCACTAAAACTAAAGTTCAGTCCGTCAATTTTTGGTTCAGGAAAAGTGTATTTTTTTGCGTTGCCGTCCTTTGCATATTTATCAATTAAAGGTCCGCCGGGGTAGGGAAGGCCTAAAAGCTTCGCGGATTTATCAAATGCTTCTCCTGCAGCATCATCCAGTGTTTGGCCAAGTACACTCATTTTTGATGGAGAATCACACCGGACTATTTGAGTGTGACCACCACTTACGGTCAGGCATAAAAAAGGAAAGGAAGGAATTGCTTTATCTCCATTTTTGGATTGAATCAGATTAGCCAAAACATGCGCCTGCATGTGATGTACTGCGATAAGTGGTTTGTCTAAAGCAAGGGATAATGATTTTGCAAATTGAGTTCCTACCAGTAATGCGCCGATTAAACCCGGAGACTGAGTAAATCCAAAAGCATCAATATCTTTTAATTCCAATCCGGATGCTTTCATGGCTTCATCCACTACCGGTACAATAGATTGCAGGTGAGCACGGGAAGCAAGTTCGGGCACCACACCTCCATATTTTTCATGAACTTTTTGACTGGAAATAATATTACTTAGAATAATTCCATCCCTGCATACAGCTGCAGCAGTTTCGTCGCAGGATGATTCAATAGCCAGTATGGTTGTCATAGGACAAAGAAGATTTTTTTAAAATTGGAACAATGATCCGGCAAAGATACGGCATGCCGGTTTTGTGTGAATTATGACCGGATTGCTACCACAGGATCTAAGCGGGAAGCGGTATAGGCCGGAATCATTCCCGATAATATTCCAATGAATATACAGATGGAAATAGCCAGGGAAAGAATTCCTGTGGATATAAATACAGGAAAATCAAAGACATTCGTTAATACTAAGGTGAGCAAATACACCAGTAATATACCAAATAGCCCTCCCAGTATGCAAATAATAGCAGCTTCCAAAAGAAACTCTAATAGGATACTGCTTTTTTTAGCACCTATTGCCTTTTTTAATCCGATCATCGAGGTTCGTTCTTTTACGGTTACGAACATAATATTGGCAATACCAAAAGCTCCGACCACAAGGCTCAGAACACCAATAGCCCAGCCACCCACGTTAATACTGCCAAATAGGGAAGTGACCTGGTCACTAAGACTTGATATCTGGTTCAGCGTAAAATTATTTTCCTGCTTTGGACTTAGTTTCCGGATAGAGCGCATAATTCCCTGCAACTCATCGGCAAGAGCCTGTGAGCTTACATTATCCTTTCCTTTTACTTTTATAATCGGGCTGCTCGTGTTCTCATTTAATATTTGCCGGGCAAATCTATAAGAAACCATTACGCTATGATCATAATCCTGCCCAATCATATTCTGCCCCATTTTTTTTAATACGCCAATAATGCTGACATTATTCCCTTTTATTTTCAATTCTTTTCCTACCGCGTTTTGAGCATTTCCAAAAAGCAATTCCGCGTTATCAAACCCTATCATGCAAACAGGAGTTCCATAGGCGAACTCACTGGATGAAAGATATCTTCCAAACTCTATTGTTACCGGCTGAATATTATTTTCATCTTCTGTGATGCCCGTCATTTGAATTCCCTCCAGTGCAGATCCCTGGTATTTGACAGTTATATTTGAATTTATTTGAAAAGCCACATCACTTGCAAGCTGGCTTCTTTCTTTAATAAAACCTACTTCTTCAAATTTAGGAACCGGGCGGTTTATAAATGTCCACCATGGATTATTGTTTCCACCTGTGTAATCCCATTTGTCAATATAAATAGTGTTTGAACCCAAACTTTTAACCTGGTTCTGAATATTCATTTCAAGACTGTTCACGGTGGCAAGCACCCCGATGATACAGAAAATACCAAAAGATATCCCGATCAGGGATAGGGAGGTTCGCAATTTATTCACCATGAGCTCCTGCATGGTCAGCTTAAATGAATTCGAAAGAATAGTGAGCGTTTTGCGCATACCACAAATGTACTCTTTCAACGTTATTTTGAGAAAAGATTATGGTGAATGGTTTTAAAACTTAAATTATCTTTTTAGAAAAAGGAACAGAGCTTCTAAAACATACAATTTCCGCAACTCACAGGTGTAAAGCTTTTTCTGAGAAATAGTATGCAAAAAAAAAGCTGCCCTTTCAGGCAGCCATTTATCCAAAATTCAAAAACTGATTATCCATTCAGATTTTAATATCAAAAATTGTGGTTTCAGGTGGTAAGCCTCTTCAATTAATTTGATAAACGTTTTCTACAAAAAATTTGTCGGTAATACTTTACGATGTGTACTGGGGATAATCAGGTGTCATTTGGTTTTTTCTTAGGTTTAGGTTAACAACGGTCATTGTCGAAAATAAAACGCCATTTGGTCTGAGATATTTTATTATGCTACAAAATTGAGTAGTCTTGCTCATCCAAACGTAAAACCCCTATAAAAAATACGTTTTTTAAAAACGCTGCCAGGGGATTTTACCTTTATATTGATGCGGGTATTTTATGAGTAGGTTTCCACTTGTATTTTTAAAATTTTGCCCTGCTTTTATTTTTCCTTTTTTTTTATTTTTCCTTCTAAAATATAGTAGCCTGGTTATAATAAAAAAAGAAGGCTATGGCAGGTTTCATGCAATAATATGATTAGATTTTTTTATGAAATGCAGTTTTAGTTTATGTTGGAATTATTCGATTATCCTGTCCTTCTTCTTAATTGATTTTGTTTTTGTGCTATTCTTACTGAATTCTATTATCTGGCTAAATGAAGTTGGAATGCCTGTTTTTAATCTATCAATGGTTTCTGCCGGAATATTGTTTTTACTAAAAGGTACTGCTTTAGTATATTGCTGTATTTCTCCTGCATTGCGTCCGTATTTATAATCATAGGGGAAGTTAGAATTTTCAGTTTTTACTCCCGGATTATCCATATTTGGCACAGTAATATAAAACTCACTTATCGAATTCTTTTTGCTTGTATTAAGCAAGTTCTCTTCTTTGAGGTAAGCATATAATTCGGCTGCTACATTTACCGCCGGGTCAATCAGGTGTACATTTTCAACCATGAGATCTCTGTAGATATATTTTCCTTCCTTTTTGTATTGATATAATTCACCCAATACATTGCTGATATCTTTTATTAAATAGGGGTAGTGAGTACATCCCAATAATATTGCTTTCAGCGGTTTTGCACCAGGTGTTTTCCGGATATTTTCCATCATGGAAACCAGGTGATAACGTACATAGTTATCCGCGGAATTTATTTGTAGTACGGAACAATCATCCGTGTTTTTGGTATCGCAGAACATCTTTTGATGGTCAAAATCGAAATTATAAATATCCAATAATGATTTGTCGATGCGAAACTCTGCACTAGATAAGGAAGGGCCACGATAGTTATTGCGTATATCTTTTGCTTTTCTGTCAATAAAATCCGGCTCTTCATCTACGGCTTCTGCTATTCCATGTCCGCCCTGGTTATAAATTTGAATATCTCCCGTGTATCCAAGTTTGTCTTTATATTCCTTAAGGGTATTTCCATATCCTTTGGACGCAATCGTACCTACTGTGGCCATAACCCCGATAGATCCATCTTCGTGTTTATTAAATTTGTCAAGCGCACCCCTTGCGCCGGCATCGATTACACCAATTATTTTTAGTCCAGTACCGGTTTTAGCTATAAAATTTTCAATGTATTCTTTTCCATAAGCGGTGGCGGTATTGCAGGCAATAACAATTGTTTTTACTTTTTTCTTATCAGTATTAAACTTAACCGTTTTTTCATCCGGATAATATTTATCGGATAATAAAAACTGTGCATCCTTTATTATATGCTCTATTAATAGGTCTGATTTTCCGGCACTGTAATAATTTCCGTAAGGCATATTTGCCTGATCGGCCAGGTAAATAAA
Organism: Chitinophagales bacterium; assembly: GCA_038235345.1. Taxonomy (GTDB): domain Bacteria; phylum Bacteroidota; class Bacteroidia; order Chitinophagales; family Chitinophagaceae; genus Ginsengibacter. Next base: position 7,006 of record JBBSUB010000085.1, on the reverse strand, counting down.
TTGCTCATTTTTAAAATCAGGGATATCATCTGAGCCAGATTCATTGGATTGATTATTATTGCGATCGAAGTTTAATATGGCTTCTAATACCGTTAAACCTCCTGTACCTGAATCAAACACCCCGATAGGTAAAGTGGCGTCTTTTGGTGCGTACCGTTTAAAATCAATGTAATAAAAATGATCCTTTTCGTTCAGGATCGTATTTTCTATAACAATATTTGTTTTCTGCTGTTGCGCCCGAACTGTTCCTGAGATAAATAGAACAAGCAAAACAGGGAAGAATTTTATAAAACGGAATTTCATGGTTAATAAGGGGAATTAGGATGTATAATTTAAAAAATGGTTCAGTACAGTAGGTTGGGTAAATTCCTTTTGGAAGATCTTTTAATTGAGGACTAAAATAATCATTTTTTTTTATTTGAATTTTCAGAAAAAATAAGTGTGCTTTTTAGAGTTTGCTATTCGGGTTTCTTTCTTTTTATACTGTTAGCATTTTAGAGTGTATCTTTTTTGTGCATTGAAACCCTTTGTAGGCAGGCCTTTTAAAAATTTCAGGAATTTAGTTTCTGTTTTTTTTAAAAATATTTTTTTATCTAAAAATTCACCACTTATATTTGCGCCGGAGAGATGGCAGAGCGGTCTAATGCGGCGGTCTTGAAAACCGTTGAGGGTTACACCTCCGGGGGTTCGAATCCCTCTCTCTCCGCTTTAATACAAGTTTATAAAAATCCTGCAGAACATAAAGTTTGCAGGATTTTTGCTTTAAAGGATTTAAAAACATCTATCTTAAATCTAAAATCTATGAAGCAAAGTGACTTTCTAAACATAATACCTGAGCAGTATACAGGAAACGAGCTTGTAACGGAAGTTTCCCATTCATTAAAGAATAAAGAAGAGGCCAACATCTTTTATAAAATTGCAAGGGAACGTCTTCTGGATGTAAATAACTGGCATTCTATAGCTGGTTTTATCAGCGGTAAATTTCAACTTACAAATGATCAGGGAGAAAATCTTAGCAGATATGTAAACAAGGGAGATTATTTTAAAATTGATATTCCTGGTCCCGGCAGTACAGAAGGAGAGGGATATGACTGGGTATTTGTAGAGGAATTAAAAGAAAGGGATACAGAAATTATGCAGAGTACTGGTTTTAGAGTTCGTCCTTCGTCCAATCCCTTAAATGATAAAGTTGAAACAGCCCATTTTTACAGTGATGAGGGAACCAGCACTTTTATAATTATCCGGACAAATAATATCGTAATGGTCCAAATTATAGATTCGAACTTAAAACCAAATGAAGATATTGGTTCAGTCACAGATAGGCTCAGAAATATGGCTGTGGGTGTTGGTGCTTTGGGACTTTTCTCTAAAATACAGTGGAAAAACCTGGCGGATGGGATTATTAAAAATTAAAATTGAATTACGATTTCTGATATTTTCCGGTGTACATATTTTTCAGCAATCGGACATCGCATCACCAAAGAATTTCAGTCCTTGGATAAAGAATTTCCATTGATTTTCTTCCTCCTGAAATGTTTTTAAAGAAAGTGATGGTTTAATTTACAATTAAAGCGGCAGGTAATCAAAATCCCTTAATTCCTCCCAATATAAAAACCGGCCCGAATTTAAATTGACGGTGCTTTCATTTACCATGAATATCTTGCAACAAATAGAAAGTTGAAATAATGAACGTATTTGACCTGGTCATAAATAATAAGGAAACTGTTTCTTTAGATGAGGTTATCCTTGATAAGGAAAATCACAAAAGCATCCTGCAACTGATTAAAGAGTTTAATTATGTGGAGGAACTTACGAAATACGGCTTGCCTGTAAATAATAAAATCCTGCTCAAAGGAAGTTCCGGCTGTGGTAAAACGATGACTGCAAAGGCAATAGCAAACGCATTGGGAAAAAAAATTTTGATCCTAAATCTGAGTAATGTAGTTTGTTCGAAGATTGGGGAAACATCTCAAAATATTAAACAGGTTTTTGATAAAGCAGCAAGAGAAAAGACAGTATTGTTCTTAGATGAATTTGACCAGATTGGTAAAGCCAGGGGCGATGATAAAGATGTCGGGGAAATGCGCAGATTGGTTAATACCATTATTCAGCTTATAGATTATTTTCCAGACAATGCTTTGTTGATTTGCGCTACGAATCATGCCGAAATTATTGACGGAGCATTATTGAGAAGGTTTCAGTTGCACATAAATTTTGAAATGCCTTTATCAGAGGTTTTGGATAATTATTATGACCGTTTACTAACTGCATTTCCCGGGAAATTACAGGGGATAAACCGTAAATATGGTATTTCATACGCGGAAGCGAAAGACTATGCTTACACCATTGTAAAATCGTTGTTGATAGAAGAATTGGAACTACAGGAAAAAAAATTGATCAGTGAATGATCAAATATTGGTTACCATTTTTGATTAGAATCAGCAGGAGTGCCGGAGCAATTTTCTCCTAAAAAGGGTCTAAATATTTTTCAACATCCACACATCACAGCCTGTATGGCCGCTATTGCCTAAAGGCTTTTCGATAAAATGAAATCCATTTTTTTTGTATAATTCAATGGCATTTTTTAGTTCGGGAAGGGTTTCAATATATATGCTGGAATAGCCGGCCAGCTTAGCTTCTGCAATCGATTTATCCAATAATAACTGACCATATCCTTTCTTGCGATATTCTGTGCCCAAGTACATTTTTACTAATTCGCACGTGTCCGGAGGCAATCCTTCCGTCGGATAAAAACCGCATCCTCCGGCAAGTTGGCCATCTTCTTCTAAAACAAAATAAGTGGCATTTTTTACCTGGAAATTCTCATGCATTGTATCAGTGGTAGCATCAAAATATACGGTGCCCGGTTTATTGGCATCAAATTCCTCCAGGGAATTACGGATAATGGCAGCAAGTGCTTTATTATCTTTTTCCTCTACTTTTCTAATGTGAATGATTGGTTCCAGATGGGTTATTTTTTATTGACTTTCTTCAAAGGTTTACGATCATAATGGCAGCATGGTTCCAGGTTTTCATAGGCATCATCGGGAGCAGTAAAATTCTCCGTATCATATCCTGACTTTGCAACGGCTTTTTGAATGGTTTCATTGTTGGTTTTTGTAGCGTCAAATTCAACTTTCAAAACCTTTGCTTTTCTATCCCAAAAAGCGGTAGTAGCTCCTGCTTCCAAGGCACTTTTTTCAATTGTTTTCTTACACATGCCGCAATTGCCATTTACAGTTATTGAATCCTGAATGGCAGTTTGAGCTCCGGCAAATTGTACTGAAATCATTCCGAGGAATAAAATTGAGAAAAATTTAATGAATTTCATATAATTAATTTTAAAACAAACTTAGGGATTAGTTTTTAGTTTATAGTTTATAGTTTATAGTTTGAAGTTTGAAGTTTGAAGTTCGGAGTTCGGAGTTCGGAGTTCAAAGTTTAAAGTTTAAAGTTCAAAGTTCAGAGTTCAGAGTTCAAAGTTCAAAGTTCAGAGTTCAGAGTTCAGAGTTCAAAGTTCAGAGTTCAAAGTTCAAAGTTCAGAGTGCGAAGTTCATCGCCGTAGGCATTCAACACGAAGTATTCAACGCAAAGCATTCAACCTGATACCTGATACCTAATACCTGATACCTGATACCTAATACCTGAAACCTGAAATCTAATTCACAAACCCCCATTGCACCCCGAAGCGGAATAGAAAACCGGGAGTTGGGTAATGCGGTGCTACAAAATTGTTATTCAAAAATCCAAAACCATTTGTAAACGTAACTGTATTCAGGTTTTCAGCCGCAATAAAGCCTTTGAATGATTTGATCCGGAAATTAAAAAAAGCATTCAACCTGGGCAAATTCCTGATCGTGAAAGAATCCTGAGGAAAAAACGATCCCATAATAGGGCTGTAATTATTGGCTTTGTAAGGAGTGTTATAACTTATATCTAAACCGGTACTAAGGTTCAGGTTCTTGTAAAAGTTTCCCTCAAAGGCAAGTCGTTGGCGGGTATAAAATAAAGGCACATTTACAGGTGTGTTTCCGGCAGTTTGCTGAATAGTAAAATCGCTGTAAAGATTCAAATGTCCGACGATCTTATTTGCAGTAGACGCAGTTATTTGTGATAAATTGATAAGGCCGGAATATTGTTCTGAATGATAAAAATCTTTGAAATAGGCGTAATTGGCAATAGATATATTTCGCACCATCAATGAAAACCTGGGATTATTCGCCTGAAAGGTAAGTACGGTCAGGTTTTCTTTTTTTGTCAGGGAAGTCGTATCCATATCAAAAGAAGAATTCCCGTTAAAAATATAGGAAGGAGTGCGGTTCACGTTTTGAAAGCTTACCTGGATATCGCCCAGTTTTTTATTAAGAAAGCGTGTCAGCATTGCTTGTGCATTGAAATCTGCCAGGTTTTCTCCCGCTGCATAGAAATCTCCTTTTAATAAGGCATCCCATTTTTTATTTTTTGTTTTATTCCTGTACTCCCCGTGCAAAACCACATTTACAAAACTTTTATAGCGGGGCGGGGCAGGGAATACCTGGTATAAATTTGGGGCATTCAGATAAGAATTAAATTTTGCTGTATAATTTTCAAGACGTGCTCCTGCTTCTATATATTGTCCCAGGTTTTTTGTTTGAGGAAATTGTTTAATGACAAAATCATTGGAAATAATTTTCCATTCATCTTGAAGTTGAAAATTGATCGGGCGGAAAGTATTCAGGGCGACTCCATAATTATTCTTATAAAAAAGGGAGTCCTGGCTGGTAACGCCCCTTTCGGTCATCGGATCCCTGAAAGTATTTGAAAAAGATTCATATTTTATCGAATGCTGAAAACGTAATTTGGGATAGAATAAATAATCTGTGGTACTATCATTTATAATAATAGAATCTTTTTTGCCAATGTCGTAGCTCTGGCGAAAAAAAACAGTGAACTCTTTTTGTTTATTCCCGGTTACGATCTTTGTGGCATAAACCTGGTTGCCTAATTCAGCATTATCTGACAGGTTGACGGGAACGGCTAGCCGTCTTTTTAAAGTAGGATCAGACAATGAATTATCGTCGCGGATACCACCATTTTCCGATGAGGCTATTTGATTTCCAAGAAGAACTAAATAAGCAGCATATCGTTTTCGTTTCCCCTGGTAATTACTGAAGAAACGATAATTATTATGATTAGTGTTTTGAGTTTGAAATGTTCCCGGCGCGGAAATCAGCCGGTAATTAATCCCTGCGTTCCAGTTTGGTTTAATATTCTGTGTATGTAATACGCCTACGACCTGCTCCTTTTCGGATGCCAATAAATACCCTAACAAGGTATAAGGCCTTGTTGTCTGGTAAAAGCGGGTGTTTTCAACGGAATATTTATAGATATCAAAGGCATGAAAACCCGCATCCCATCCAGAAGATAGTACCGGGTTAAAAAGAATTGGAAAGGCAGCAGTTCCATTATTTCCCAGTGTCTCATAACCTGTTGGAACGGTAAAAACCTTCCCGTAATCATTAATGGAAGAATCTAATTTACTGCTTGTGATTGAGTCAAGGTATCGATAACTGATGGTAATTGAATCCGCCAGGTCATCTCTTTTTTCGAAGCCCAGCGTATCAGATTTTCTTTTTTCCGGGTTTTGATTTTGATCGGACCGACTGCCATCTACAGGTCGTAATTGTCCGGGCCTTTTAATTTGCGCCTCAGATGAAAATGTCACCAACGCTATACAAAAAAAAATCAGTCCAAAACGGATGGTCAATTTGTTTTTCAATATTATTTCCTGGAGAGGCCTCATGCAAATGCTTATTACAACTGCGAAATTAATTCTTTAAAGATCAATGTCAATTTTGGTTCGGCATTTTTTGCTGCCTCAAGTACCTCTGCATGCGTAATGGTATTATCTTCTTCCCTGATACCTACATCGGTAATGACGCTCATGGCAAAAACCGGAATACTCATATGTGCCGCGCAAATAACCTCCTGCACTGTACTCATTCCTACCACATCCCCACCTAATATGTGTAGCATTTTATATTCAGCACGGGTTTCAAATGTGGGTCCGGTAACACCAACGTAAACACCTTCATAAAGTAAAATGTCGTTTTTCTTTGCGATATTTTTAGCTGCTTCTATGTATTCTTTTTTATAAGGCTCACTCATGTCAGGAAATCTTGCACCCAACTCATTCTCGTTTTTTCCAATGAGTGGATTTGGGGCAAAAAGACTGATATGGTCATTGACGATCATTAAATCTCCCACCTCAAATTCCGGGTTCATTCCTCCGGCCGCATTGCTGATCATAAGCATCTTTACTCCTAAGAATTTCATCACTCTTATCGGGAAGATCACTTCGTTTGTGCCATATCCTTCATAATAATGAAACCGGCCTGCCATTGCAACCACTTTTTTTCCGGATAAATTTCCAAAAATCAGTTTGCCGCTATGTCCTTCTACAGTACTTATAGGAAAATTGGGTATGTCAGAATACGGAATTTCGCACTCTATATCTATTTCATTGGTGAAACTTCCCAGCCCACTCCCTAATACAATTCCCACCTCAGATTCAGTGGAGTATTTTGAACGGATAAATTCAACTGTTTCATTGATTTCTTTAAGCATAAACAATTTTTTAAAAATTGCTGGCAAAGGTAGGTTTAAGTTTGTAGTTTATAGTTTGAAGTTTTTAGTTCAAAGTTTGTAGTTTGTAGTTTATAGTTTGTAGTTTGTAGTTTGTAGTTCGTAGTTCGTAGTTCGTAGTTCATAGTTCATAGTTTAATTCAAGGCGAAGCATTCAACCTGATACATTGTAGTTTTTAGTTTAAAGTTCATAGTTCGTAGTTCGAAGTTCAATTCAACGCGAAGCATTTAACACAAAGTCTTCAACGCGAAGCATTCAACCTGATAATTTGTAGTTTTTAGTTTAAAGTTCATAGTTCGGAGTTCGGAGTTCAATTCAACGCGAAGCACTCAACACAAAGTATTCAACGCGAAGCATTCAACCTGATAATTTGTAGTTTTT
>JBBSUB010000084.1:0-16283 GCA_038235345.1 Chitinophagales bacterium | reverse complement strand
CAACGTGCTTTAGCATACTTTTGCAGAAGTCCTTGAATTTGGGCATTCTTTTCAAAATAAATACCTATCTGCTCCTTCCCCTTGTGTTGTATTGGTTTTAATTGAATAGAAATCATAGCAAAACATTTTATGAGTCATTAATGATGATTTATTTTCTCATCGGAGTCTCCTAAAAGGGAATCCTTATCTCATCAGCACAAAGCCGTTCCGATTATGGTTCAGACTCCCGTAAAAACGGAACAGGCAGCTAAGGCGTTCCGACCCCGGGAAGGTAAATCACCCCTGCAATACTATAAAACCAGAACCGCCTTGAACATAGATGATGATCCTTTAGAAACTTCCGGATTGGATACTTGAAATAATCCGTGGGCTTATTCCGGTATGTTCGTGATCTTAAAACGGCAACGGCTTGTCTTCCATATTTTCTTCAGGTTCCAACACAGGTTCTTTTACTTTTTTATCCAGTAATAATATCTGGTCGGCAACTATTTCTGTTACATATTTTTGCTGACCTGCCGTGTCTTCGAAAGTCCGGTTATGCAGTTTCCCTTCTACATACAGTAAACTTCCCTTGCGTACGAAATCGTTCACTAACGTAGCAAGGCCACGCCAGGCAATAATAGTATGCCATTCTGTTTTGGTTTGTGTTTCGCCGTTTTTTAACCGGAAGGTTTCTGTGGTGGCAAGCGTGAGTTTTGCTACCGGCGTGCCATCTTGCAGGGTTTTGTATTCCGGGTCTTTTCCGGTATTGCCTAATAAGATGACTTTATTGATCCCTCTCATATTATTTTAATTTAAACGAGTTGTGTAATACATTTAAACAGGATATAGTTTGCCAGAGTTCAAAGGGAAATACAATATTAGCAAAATTTCCTCTATAAAGTACATTCTGCTAAAAACAAGTCTTTTGTGGAGAGGAAAGAAAGATTAGGAGGAAAATTGGAATCAGGAAAATGTCGGGGATACACCGGCAGCAGTAGCGATTATTCAATATAAAATGTAAAAAGGACAGTTTAGAAGAATTAGACCAATACCATAGTAGTCCCTCAATAGGCGCGCCGATGTTTCGCTAAAAACAACTTTTGAAACCTTGTTTTCAATTCGTGAAATTAGGGCATAAAATTCGTGGTTAAAAAAATTAGTTGTGTAGAAAAAATAAATGGTTATTGTTTTTTCTTAAATAATTCTTGAAAAGAAAAGAATAGGGGGATGAAATATTCTTTGAAATATCCCGACAAGCCGTTGTCTGTGATGTGGAAAAGCTCAAAGCTTATAGCTTAATCTCCTCATCACTCTTATCATAAAAGTGAAACTCCGTAAGATGATAATTTGAATTTGCTTTCACCTTGATGTTTTGTTTGAACTTCCAGCACCATTTCAAACGGATTGAAAATAATCCTTTGTTCAGATAAGCGTGTAAAATAGGGTGAACTTCAAGGGTAAGACCTGAATGCTTTTGCATAAACAGATAGCTTAGATTTTTTTCAATCTCATCCTCAAGCACTAAGGTGGATGAAACTTTTCCCGTGCCTTCGCAACTTGGACAAACTTCCATTGTATTGATGTTCATTTCAGGTTTCATACGCTGGCGCGTAATCTGCATCAATCCAAATTTAGTGATCGCTAATACGGCATGTTTGGCTCTGTCCGGGCGCATGTATGCGTCCATTTGTTCTGCAAGTTTCTTTTTGTGCTCGGGTAACTTCATATCAATGAAATCAACCACAATAATGCCCCCGATATCACGCAGACGAAGTTGGCGGGCGATTTCTGCCGCAGCTTCAAGATTTGTTTCAAAGGCGTTTGTTTCCTGATTATTTCCCACACTTTTATAGCCACTATTCACGTCTATTACATGAAGGGCTTCGGTGTGTTCTATGATCAGGTAAGCGCCACTTGGCAAATTAACTGTTTTTCCAAAAGAAGCTTTTACCTGCCTGGTTATCCCATAGTTATCAAATATGGGTGTGCCGTTTTTATGGAAAGAAAGAATGTCTTCCTTTTCAGGTGCAATCCGTTGGAGATACGTCTTGGTATCGTTATAGATATTTTTGTCGTTTACAACGATCTTATTAAAATCTTCTGTGAGTAAATCACGGAGAATACTATTGGTTTTACCTTCTTCGCTCAAAATTTTTGCAGGAGCTACAGCACCCTGTAGGTTAGCCTGTATTTTTTCCCAGGTTTTAATCAAACCAAGAAGATCATCATGAAGTTCTGCGGTATGCTTTCCTTCTGCTGCTGTACGAACAATGACACCAAAATTTTTAGGCCGGATCGCTTCAATAATTTTTTGAAGCCGTTTTCTTTCTTCTGAGGAATGAATTTTTCTGGAAACTGCCAGGATATTATTGAAAGGGGTAATAACCACATATCTCCCGGGCAGGGAAATCTCACAACTAAGCCGCGGGCCTTTTGCTGCAATCGGCTCTTTTAAAATTTGAACCAATATATTGGGCTTTCCACTTAATACTTCAGCTATCTTACCTGTTTTTACAATTTCAGGTTCTATATCAAAGGCGGAAAAATCAAATGGAGCATCTGATTTTTCGTTCATCGAAATTTTGGTAAATTTCAAGATAGAACGGATATAAGGACTTAGATCTGAGTAATGCAGAAAAGCATCCTTCTCAAAACCTACATCTATAAATGCCGCGTTCAAACCCGGGATCAGTTTCTTAACCTTTCCAAGATATAAATCGCCCACGCCAAACTTGGAGTCTGCATTTTCATTGTGCAACTCCACGAGTTTTTTATCCTCCAACAAAGCTATTTCTATAGCTTGCGGAGCAGCATTTATAATTAATTCCTTGTTCAACGCGAAATTTATTTAACTCCTTTACACATAGTATAGTAAAGGATATAGCCGGTATTTTACTACCGGCTTTATAATAAGATAAGAAAAGATTTATTTCTTTTTATGACGATTCTTTCTTAGGCGCTTTTTGCGCTTGTGAGTTGCAATTTTATGACGTTTTCTTTTTTTACCGCAAGGCATAACTTAATTTTTTTAATTTTTTTATAATAAGATAGTCAGGAAATCCTGAAAATCAAGGGCCATTGTTTAGTCCATTTTAATGGCTATCGTTCAATGCTTTTATTCTTTGATCAACTTCTGCAGTGTAGGCAGGATTATTCACAAGATGTTTGCTTTGTTCATACCACTTAATGGCATTTTTCTTATCCCCTTCAGCAGCGTATGCATCTGCAAGCCAGGATACAGCTTCAAGATTATGAGGATCAAAATCTACAACCTTCTTTAATCTTACAATTGCTCTGTCGGTTTGATTAGAGATAACTGCTCCAATACCTAGAACCATTTGCGCCTGCATATTATTTGAATCCCTTTTTGCTACTTCAAGTAAATACTGAATGCCTTTCATGGTCTGTGTGGCATCTCCGATCATTCCCTGTCCATATACATAACAACTACCTAGTCCTACTTTAAGATCATCATTATCCGGATTCAGTACTAAAGCTTTTTCGTAAAGTCCGGCAGCAGTCTGTGCTTCCCAGATTTTTAGATCAGTTTTATTCTCCCTCCGCATGTTCTCTAAAATTAACCGGGCTGCAAAGGTGAGGTTTTTTTCTGAATTATCCAATTTTGCTGCTTCGCTTAAATAATAAATATATGGGACAAACGCCGATGCGGAATCTTTCCAGAAATCTGCCAATTGAGTATATTGGTTTTCGGATTGTTTTTTCACATCCCCGCGCGTTACATTATTTTCAAGGTTGGTAACATATATTAATCGGGCAGGAGTAAGCTTTTGCTTTTCTGCAAGTATGGCTGCCTGTACATTAAATTCAGGTATAGCTGCTGTTTCAGGATTTACTACAGGAGGTTTATTTATGGCTGTTTTGCCGAAAATGAATAATGCGAGAAGTGAAATAACTCCCACGCTTATTAAAATTGTACGTTTCTTCAAATCTTTTTAATCGGATTTTTTGGGCCCGGGCGGCAAAGATAAGCTATTACATTTTTTCCTGAAAATTCTTCTGTTTTATATCTTCAACAAATTCTTTTGAGGGTTTGAAGGCGGGTATATAATGTTCCGGAATTTCAACGGCCGTATTCTTTTTAATATTCCTTCCAATCTTTGCGGCGCGTTTCTTTAATATAAAACTACCAAAACCTCGTATATAAATATTCTCCCCTTCTCCCAATGTTACCTTTATTTCTTTAAACAAAGATTCAAGCGTAACCAATACATCCACTTTGGGTAACCCTGTTTTTTCTGAAATGTTATTAATCAGGTCTGCTTTTCTCATTTTAATAGTTTTATTAATTTATTAAATAATTCAAATAACTATCATCCTTATATCTTAAACGATTACCTACCAAATTTATGAAAATTTTATTATAAATAGTTGTAATAATAAAAAAAGGATATATTTTATTCCTTAATTCCTTTCTAAATGTAAAATTATTTTTTCTTTTTCTTAAATTTTTATTTACTTGCCTGAACTTTGAAAAACAATTTATTTTTTTCTGCCCAAATACTCCATTGGCACCGCAATGATAATACCAGAGATATGCCCTGGAAAGAAGAAAGAGATCCTTACCGTATTTGGATTAGTGAAATTATCCTCCAGCAGACAAGAGTAGAATTCGGAATTCATTATTACGATCGATTTGTAAAGGAATTTCCCGATATAAAAACCCTTGCAACGGCTCCGGAGAATACCGTTTTCAAATTTTGGGAAGGATTGGGCTATTATTCCAGATGCAGGAACCTGATCGCTTCCGCAAAAATAATACATGAAAAATATGGTGGCCAATTTCCGGTTAGTTATAATGAAATTCTTACGTTAAAAGGCGTTGGACCCTATACGGCCTCCGCAATTGCTTCTTTCGCTTTCGATTTACCACATGCTGTTTTAGATGGAAATGTTTTCCGGGTTTTGGCCAGGTTTTTTGGAATAGATCTGCCAGTTAATTCATCTGCAGGAAAAAAAGTTTTTTCAGAATTGGCTAATGCACTTCTTGCAACAAATCCGCCCGCTGTTTACAACCAGGCGATTATGGATTTTGGGGCAATCATTTGCAAACCCTTTTTGCCTTTATGTGATCAATGTCCTCTTCAAAAAAAATGTGTTGCGTTTAGTACAGATAAAGTCAACTCCTTGCCTGTAAAGGAAAAAGCACCTGAAAAAAGAAAACGATTTTTCACCTACCTGATCGTTGAATATAAAAAGCACTTCTACATAAAAAAACGTACAGCTAAGGATATATGGCAAAATTTACATGAATTTTTGCTTATTGAAACGGATTCAGTGATGAACGAAGTACAGTTGCTGAGCAATGATGCATTTGGGAAATTCTTTAAAAATATTCCTTATGAATTAAAAAGTATGTCTGATATATCAAAGCAAATACTTTCGCACCAGGTTATTACAGGCCGTTTTTTTCATATGGAAATTAAAGAGCCTTTGGATAATCACTCCGGCTATCAACTTATTACTGCAAGACAGTTGCAAATGCTTGCTTTTCCCAAATTTATTACAGCCTATTTGAAAGATTAAAATGTATCTTTAATTTTGTTTCAATGAATTTTTGAAAGGGAAATGAGATTTTTATGCAAGGAGTTAACAAAGTTATTTTGATTGGAAACCTGGGGAAAGATCCGGAAATTCAATTCCTGGAAGGTAATATTGCCGTTGCTAAATTTTCATTAGCTACTTCAGAGAAGTTTAAGGATAAGGAGGGAAAAGTTTTTACGCAAACGGAGTGGCACAATATTGTTGTATGGAGAGGTTTGGCGGAAATGGCTCAGAAATATTTGCAAAAAGGAAACCGGGTTTATCTGGAAGGTCGTTTGAAAACAAGGTATTGGGAAGACAAAGACCATAGAAGAAATACGGTTACTGAAATAATTGCAGATAACCTGGTTATGATGGATAGAAAAGAAGATGAACAAACCGGACAGGCAGATATTTCACGTACATCCATGGATTATACTGAAAAGAATACTTCATCCGGATCATCATAATTTGAATAAAATAATATTATAACTAAAATAACCTGCGTTGGATTACCATTCGATTATTGAATTATTTTTGCCTGCTACTTTCATGGTTATTGTGCCTATTGCTACGCCAATTCTAATATTTGTATTAATTATCCTTTTTCTACTTTCTTTTTTAATTTCAGGTTCAGAGGTTGCTTTTTTTTCTCTTACATTGAAGGATGTGAATATGCTTAAAACGCGTCGTCAGCCCTCTTATGTAAGAATTGTCGATTTGCTTGATCAGCCTAAAACACTGCTGGCATCTTTGTTAATCGCAAATTGCCTGGTAAATATTGGAATTATTTTTATCAGCAACAATTTATTGAGTGATCTGGTTACAGGTATGGAACTTCATGTAATCCCATCATTTATACTAAAAGTTGTTATCATCACAACAGTAATTGTTTTGTTTGGTGAAATCTTACCAAAAGTATGGGCAGCAAATCATAAAATATGGTTTGCCTCCACAGGATCGATGGTCGTGGAACTCTTCCAAAGTTTGTTATTTAAAGTCAGTAGGAAACTGGTAAATATGAGCGATGGAATCGAGAGCAGTTTAAATTCTGATGCACATTCCATGGATGATAACCAGTTAGATTATGCGATCGATCTTTTGCCTGATCACGAAGCATCCATCGATGAAAAGCAAATTTTAAAAGGAATTAGGAAATTCGGGAATACTACGGCAAAGCAAACAATGCGTACACGTCTCGATGTAAGCGGTATTGAAATAAACACCCCTTACGCGGAGATGATGGTGAAAGTGAAAGAAATGCATTACTCCAGGGTGCCTGTTTATGTGAATAATCTTGATGAAATAGCCGGCATGTTGCATACAAAGGATCTCCTGCCTCATCTCAATGAGCAGGAGGGATTTGATTGGCATCCGCTTATGCGTCCCGTTTTTTATGTACACGAACAAAAACTGATCAAAGACCTGCTCCAGGACTTCCGGAATAAACGGATGCATATAGCTGTGGTGGTTGATGAATTTGGTGGAACTTCAGGCATCGTAACCCTGGAAGATATTATGGAAGAAGTTATTGGAGATATCCAGGATGAATTTGATGATGAACAAAGTGCGAATAAAAAATTAGATGATCATAACTATATTTTTGAAGGGCGGACTATGATCAATGATCTGTGCCGGACGCTGCGTTTGCCGGCAAATACATTTGAAAAACTTCGTGGTGAAAGTGATTCACTGGGTGGACTTCTATTGGAGATTGCCGGAGAAATCCCGAAAGTAAATGAGCCATTGGAAACGGAAAAATTTATTTTTACTCCTCTTGAAATTAATAAGAACCGAATTGAAAAGGTAAAAATTACCTTGCGTAATAATGAAGAATTATAAATAATAGAATTACGAATGACTCTACGGAAAAAATCTGCTTTTTATATACTTATTTTAGCGATACTTTGTAGTTGCAATGACGGCTTTACTGTTAAGAAGGAAGGCTATTTCAAAATAGATTTTCCGAAAAAGGAATACATCACTTTTAATGAACCTTCATTTCCGTATTCATTTGAGTATCCCGTTTATGCCCGTATAACAAAAGAGTCTTCTTTTCCGGGAGAAAATAATGATAGTCCGTATTCTATTGATATTGATTTCCCTCAGTTTAAAGGGAAAATATTTATCAGTTATAAAAATATTGCAGGAGTTTCTGTTTATAAAGTAAAAAGACCGGGCGGTGGATATAGAGATTCTACAGCCAGCAATGATTTTGATAAAATGATCAACGATGCCTATAAACTGACTTATAAGAACGATATTAAAGCGCAGTCTATTAGAGATTCAGTTATGCATACTCCGAATGGATTAACCGGTATTTATTTTCAACTTTCCGGAAATGTAGCTACAGCTAATCAGTTTTTATTATCAGATACTACCAGGCATTTTTTAAGAGGAGCCCTCTATTTTGATGCAACCCCAAACGAAGATTCTCTCAGACCGGTAAATTCTTTTTTAAAGGATGATATGAAGCATATCATTAACACACTCAAGTGGAAATGATATTTTATCAAAAATAATTTCCCGGAAAAATCTTCTCTATCCATTTTTTTGTACTTCTTTTCCATCAGCATATAAGTCCTGCAGACCCTATGTCGATTCCTGATAATAACTTTTGAATTAGTTTTAAGACCTATAAGGTTTTCGAAACCTTATAGGTCTGGTCTAAAATACTTTCCCGGAAAAATCTTCTCTATCCATTTTTTGTACTTTTTTTCCATCAGCATGTAAGTCAGGCAAACCCCATGTCGATTCCTGATAATAACTTTTGAATTAGTTTTAAGACCTATAAGGTTTTCGAAACCTTATAGGTCTGGTCTAAAATAATTTCCCGGAAAAATCTTCTCTATCCATTTTTTTGTACTTTTCTTCCATCAGCATATAAGTCCTGCAAATAAATAATGCCGAACTTTGCTCTCGTTAAATTGAACAGAAGATGAATGAAAAACAAAAACTGGATATTCCTTTGTCAGGAATGGAGAGCGAACATTGCGCTTTGATTATAGATAAAAGTCTGGATAAAATTGAGGGCATCGGCAATCATAAAGTGGAATTAAATAATAACCGTGTATTGGTGGATGTCAACGGGGGTAAAGAAATATTGCCAAAAGTGATTAAATCAATTCGCGGATTAGGATATGGTGTAGAAACGGTAAAAAAATCATTTCCTGTTTTAAATATGAGTTGCGCGTCATGCGCGTCCGGTTCACAAGATACCTTGCAACACGTGCCGGGAGTAGTATCTGCCGCGGTAAATTATGCCAATGGAAACGCACAGATAGAATACATTCCTTCAATGACCGATCCGCAAAAATTAAAAAGTGCCCTGCAAGGTATTGGGTACGATTTAATGATTGATGAAAGCGGTGAAGCACAGGATGCCCTGGAAGATCTGCATGTCCAAAAATTTAAGTCTCTTAGGAAAAGAACGATTGCTTCTATTGTGCTAGCCACACCTTTATTCCTGGTTGGGATGATCTTTATGCACATGCCTTACGCAGATTACATTATGTGGGCATTGGCCACGCCGATTGTGTTTGTTTTTGGCCGCCAGTTTTTTACCAATGCCTGGAAACAATTAAAACACGGATCTGCAAATATGGATACGCTGGTGGCTATGAGTACCGGAATCGCCTATTTATTTAGTGTTTTCAATATATTATTTCCCCAATTTTGGCTGAGCAGAGGTATTGAGCCGCATGTGTATTTTGAGGCAGCAGGTGTTATTATTGCTTTTATACTTTTAGGAAGAATGTTGGAAGAAAAAGCAAAGAGTAACACTTCGTCAGCCATCAAAAAATTAATGGGAATGGCTCCTGAAAATGTGTTATTGATTGATGAAAATGGAATACAGACTGTTACCAGGATCACGGATGTAAAAGTGGGCGATATGTTACTTGTAAAGCCGGGAGAAAAAATTGCTGTGGATGGTAAAGTAATTTCCGGGGTTTCTTTTGTAAATGAGAGTATGATCAGTGGAGAGCCCGTGCCTGTGGAGAAAAGTAAGGGTACGCCTGTATTTGCAGGCACTATAAATCAGAAAGGGAGTTTTCAGTTTATGGCTGAAAAAGTAGGTGGAGATACCATGCTGGCACACATTATTAAAATGGTGCAGGATGCCCAGGGAAGTAAAGCTCCCGTGCAGAAATTAGTAGATAAAATCGCCGGGATTTTCGTTCCCGTTGTTATTGGGATTGCTATTTTAAGTATGATCGTGTGGATTTTGGTTGGAGGTGAGCATGGATTGACACATGGATTACTTGCTTTGGTGACTGTCCTGGTTATCGCTTGTCCCTGTGCGTTAGGTTTGGCTACTCCTACGGCGATTATGGCAGGTATTGGTAAGGGCGCAGAAAATGGAATATTGATAAAAGATGCCGATAGCCTTGAACGGGCAAAAAAAGTGAACGCAATTATTTTAGATAAAACAGGAACTATTACAGAAGGCAAACCGGTGGTGACGGATATTTTATGGCTAAATAATGATTCTGCAAATGCAGCGTATCTGGCCAGCCTGGAAAATCAATCAGAGCATCCTTTAGCAGATGCCGTTGTGCAGTTTTTGGGTGAAAAGAAATTATTCCCTGTAGAAGATTTTCAAAGTATCACCGGGGCGGGAGCAAGTGGCATCATAAAGAAAGAATTCTTTTATGTAGGCAATTTCGCTCTGTTGAAAAAGAATGAAATCGTTGTCAACGTGCAGTTTAAGGAAAAAATGGATGAATGGCTTCTACATGCTAAAACAGTCGTGTTCTTTGCTAATAAAACAGAAGTGCTGGCAATGATTGCGATAGCAGATAAAATAAAACCAACTTCTGAAAAGGCTATCAAGGATTTGCAAGATGCTGGTCTGGAGGTTTATATGCTTACGGGTGATAATGCTGCAACAGCAAAAGCAATTTCCGACCAACTGGGCATTAAAAATTATAAGGCAGAAGTACTTCCGGAACATAAGGCAGACTTTGTAAAAGAATTGCAGAGAAAAGGAAAAGTAGTCGCGATGGTTGGAGATGGTATTAACGATAGCAGTGCTCTTGCCCAGGCTGATGTGAGCATAGCCATGGGGCATGGCAGTGATATTGCTATGGATGTGGCTAAAATGACCATTATATCATCTGATTTGGGAAAGATCCCTAAAGCAATAAAACTTTCCCGGCTTACGGTAAGTACCATCCATCAGAATTTGTTTTGGGCATTTTTTTACAACCTGATTGGAATTCCAATTGCCGCTGGTATTTTATATCCTATCAACGGATTTTTATTGAATCCAATGATTGCCGGAGCGGCTATGGCCTTTAGTTCTGTGAGTGTGGTAAGTAATAGCCTAAGACTGAAAGGTAGGAAATTATAACTAAGAATATTATTAATAAAATCAACTAAAATCAATAATAAAATGAAACTGAAAACAAATATTATGTGTGGGTCTTGTATTGCAAAAGTGACGCCTGTATTAAATGAAGAAATTGGAGAAGGTAAATGGAGTGTGGATACAACGGGTGCTCTAAAGGTATTGACTGTGACGAATGAGAATATCGCGGAAAATGATGTGATAAAAGCGGTTGAAAAAGCAGGGTATAAAGCAGAGTCGTTAAATTAAGGACAATAGAAAAAATGTTTAATGGCTGAATTGTTGCATTGTTGAGATCATGACTAGTTCAGCCTTTTTTCCGGTACCTGAAAATAACAAAATGAGACAAACAATTTCTTTTATAACATTTCTTTTTATGCTTGCGCCAGTCTTTGCGCAGGAGAAAATACCTTCTTCGCTGGATTCAAACCGGCACAAAAAAGCGATGATCGCAGATAATCCGATGCAAAAACCTATGAATATGATGCATCAAATGGGAATGCCTTCCGCTTTTTCTAAGAATTTACCCATGAATAGAAATGGCTCAGGCACTGGCTGGTTGCCGGATGCGTCACCGATGAACGGAATCATGCTTCATTCGGATAAATGGATGTATATGCTCCATGGGAATCTTTTTCTTCGCTATACAAATCAGAATTTTAATAATACAGAGAAACGGAACGGTGACAAAATAGATGCGCCCAATTGGTTTATGTTTATGGGGCAAAGAAATGTTGGGAAAAAGGGTTTGTTCCGGTTTAGTACAATGCTTTCGCTGGATCCGCTTACGGTTGGTGGTGCAGGTTATCCCTTACTTTTTCAAACTGGAGAGACCTGGAAAGGGAATCCGCTGATAGACCGTCAGCATCCACATGATTTATTTTCTGAACTTTCAGTTAGTTATACGCAGGAATTATCAAAAAAGACAGATGTGTTTTTATACCTCGGCTATCCCGGTGAACCGGCACTTGGTCCCGTTGCTTTTATGCACCGGCCTTCTGCATTGGCAAATCCGGATGCACCTATTTCACATCATTGGATAGACGCTACACACGTTACATTTGGTGTAGCTACCCTTGGTGTGCGACTGGATAAATTCAAAATTGAAGGCAGTTCCTTTACCGGGAAAGAGCCAAACGAAAACAGGTATGATTTTGATAAGCCACGATTTGATTCCTATAGCGGAAGACTGTCATTCAATCCTTCTGAAAACTGGGCTTTGCAGGTTTCGCAGGCATTTATTAAAAATCCCGAGACTGTTCATGCCGGTAACGTAAACCGTACAACAGCATCTGCAATTTATAGTGTGCTTTTAGATGCTAAAAGTTCCCTAAATGCAACCGTGGCCTGGGGAAGAAATGCACCTGATGATGAAAAGGCTTCAAATGCTGTCTTGTTGGAAGGAGAATGGCAATCTGGTAAAACCGCTCTTTACGGACGATATGATATGGTACAGAAAAGTGGGGAAGAACTGGTTTTGGATCAACCACTTTATATGGACAGGTTATTTTATATGAATGCGCTCACGCTTGGAATGAATTATGATTTGTTTGATGCCGGGAAATTAAAAATAGCCGGTGGAGGACAATTTATTTTTTATAAGACAAATAAGGATTTAGAATCTTATTACGGCAAAAACCCAATGGGATTTGAATTGTTCTTACGCTTGTATCCTGCAAAAATGTAATTGTGTTTAAAATAATTTTAAACCAAAAGTAATCCGAAGAGAATGATGTAGCTTCGTCCGCTTCATGAAAAAGCTGATTTTTCTCATAGCGACCATGGCCTATATGTTTTCAACAACAGGCGCTACCGTATACATTCACCATTGTATGGGAAAGGTTATTGATTGGGATTTTACAAAAAATGATATTCAGAGTTGTGGCACCTGTAGCATGGAAAAAGATACTGGAAATGATTGCTGTAAGGATGAGGTAAAAGTTTTTAAAATTGATAATGTCGCTAAACATCCGGAAGCTTCTAACAATCAATTAAGTTTTAAGGATATTATTTTACCCGTTACTTATTTTGCATTAATACATCAATATTTTTCTCCAACAAAAAAGGAATTCTTTCCTGAAAATATTGTGCTTAATGAGATCGTCCCGGATCTCTGTATTCTACATTGTACTTACCTGATTTGATATTTTATTGATTATTTACGTTTTGTTCAATAATGCTTTGAACAAAATTTATACGTCATTTTTTTTAAGATAGATCTGTGAATAGTTCAATATTCAGGATTTAAAATATCAAACCGGTTTCCATTTTTATTATGGTTATCCAAAAATAAGTACAATATGATTTTGAATGTAAATTCTTTGAAACCTTCTAAAATAAAGGTTTATAGAAAAACGAACATCAATAAAACACTCATTTTTCTGTTATTTTTTTCATTCGTGAAATTCACAGTGCAGGCTCAGAATACTTCGGTAGTTACGGATGTATTCAGGGTTGAAGGTGTATGTGGTTCATGTAAGGCTCGCATAGAAAAAACATTGAAAATAAAAGGCATTACAACCGCTGAGTGGAAAGTGGAAAATAAAATGCTCACCGTTACTTATGATCCATCCATCATAAAGTTGGAAGACATTCATGCGAAAATGGCTGCGGTGGGTCATGACACTGAAATGGCAAAGGCAGAAGAAAAAGTATATAACGCGCTGCCGGATTGCTGCCTGTATAAAGATCCTGAAAATGAAGGGCACTATATCGAAGAAGAGGCAAGAGAAGATTTAAAAAATTCAGTACGCGGAGTGGTATTATCAGAAGATAATAAAGGAAATATTGTTCCGCTTGTAGGAGCAAGTGTTTTTTGGACGGGTTCAAATGCGGGAGTTACTTCCGACATGCATGGTATTTTCTCTATCCCTAAAAACGGGCTGGACAGCAAATTGATTATCAGTTATGCAGGATTTCAATCTGATTCTGTAGCAATAAAAAGCAATACTCCATTACAGGTAATCCTTGCTCCTGATGGCGTTTTGGCCGGCGTAACGGTAAAAGGAAAATCACGCACAACCTATATAAACGCAAATTCTGAATTCAGGTCATTTATGATCAATCCGAAAGATTTATTAAAAGCCGCCTGTTGTAACTTAAGTGAAAGTTTTGAAACAAATCCGAGTGTGGACGTGTCGTACAGTGATGCCGTTACCGGTTCGAAACAAATTCAATTATTGGGTTTGTCCGGAAATTACACGCAACTGACGGTAGAAAATCTACCAGGGCCAAGGGGGATTGCTACCCCTTTGGGTTTAAATAGTATTGCCGGACCATGGATCGAAAGTATTCAATTAAGTAAAGGAACCGGTTCGGTGGTAAATGGTTATGAGAGTATTGCCGGACAGATAAATGTGGAATTAAAAAAGCCGCAGAATAGTGAGAAGCTTTATCTGAATGGCTATGTGAACAGTATGGGAAGTACAGATTTAAATCTAAACCTGGCTACGCAGTTGAATTCTAAATGGAGTACCGGCTTATTGTTGCATAATAATTTCCTGGTAAATAAAGTGGATGATAATAAAGATGGTTTCCGTGACTTGCCCACAGGCAATTTGTTTAGCGGAATTAACAGGTGGAATTATGATGATGGAAAAGGAGTGATGATTCAGTTTGGTTTGAAAGCGCTTATTGATGATAAAACCGGCGGGGAACTTTCATTTGATTCGAAAGACAAAGGTTCAACAAACAGTTATGGTTTGGGAATCAAAACCCAGCGCTATGAAGGTTTTGCAAAAGTCGGTTATGTGTTTCCAGGTAAAAAATACCAGAGCATTGGCTTGCAACTTTCTTATTTTGATCATCAACAGCAATCGCAATTTGGCTTAATACAATACAATGCAGACCAAACGAATTTTTATTCCAATTTAATTTACCAGAGTATCATCGGAAATTCAGATCATAAGTTCCGCACAGGGTTAAGTTTTAATGCGGATAACTATAATGAAATATATAAAACTCAAAACTTTGCCAGAAAAGAATATGTACCGGGTGCATTTTTTGAATACACCTATACCATGAATGAAAAATTTAGTGCGGTAGCAGGTATTCGGGCAGATAATAATAGTTTATACGGCTGGTTTGCAACTCCAAGACTGAATGTGCGCTACGAACCATGGAGTGGAACAGTTGTGAGGTTGAGTGCAGGCAGAGGCCAGCGTACAGCCAATATTTACGCTGAAAATATGAGCACATTGGTAAGTGCACGTTCCGTAAATATCCTGAATGCCGCACCAGGAAAAGCATATGGCTTAAATCCGGAAGTAGCCTGGAATAAAGGAATCAGTATTGATCAGAAAATGCAGCTATTTCATAGAGAGGCTATGTTCAGTGTGGACTTTTTCCGGAATGATTTTGTAAACCAGATCGTTGTGGATATTGAAAATCCGCGGGAGGTTAATTTTTATAACCTGGAAGGAAAATCATTTTCGAATAGTTTCCAGGCGGAATTTAATATGATCCCTGTAAAGCGTTTGGATGTTAGACTTGCCTATCGGTTTTTCGATGTAAAAACAACTTATGATGATAAGTTATTGCGCAAACCATTCAACTCACCACATAGAGCATTTGCTAATTTTGGGTATGAAAATAATGGTTGGAAGCTGGATTATACATTCAACTTTATAGGAGAAAAAAGAATTCCGTCTACACTTGGAAATCCTGTTGAATACCAAATGAAAGACAAGTCACCTGCCTATGTGACGATGAATACACAAGTGAGTAAAACTCTGGGAAAAGAAAAGAATTTCGACCTTTATATCGGCGCTGAAAACCTGACAAATTTCATGCAGGAAAAAGCAATTCTTGCAGCGGATCAGCCTTTTGGAAATTTCTTTGACGCTTCTATGATCTGGGGACCGGTTAGTGGAAGAACGATTTATGCGGGGTTTAGGTTTAAGATAA
Organism: Chitinophagales bacterium; assembly: GCA_038235345.1. GTDB lineage: Bacteria > Bacteroidota > Bacteroidia > Chitinophagales > Chitinophagaceae > Ginsengibacter. Next base: position 505 of record JBBSUB010000084.1, on the reverse strand, counting down.
AGTAGTCTTGAGCTGTGAGCTACGAGGCAGAGTGTATTGAGTAATGTACATTTAATGATTTAGAAATATTAATAAAAGTGGCTAAAAAGGAATTCCTTTTCCATCAAAGAGAACGAAATACAAAAGAAGATAAACCGAATGGAACCTCTACATTTCAAGAACTTAATGAGAAAAGTTTCTGAATATGTCTTTTTTTTAGATAAATAGCTATAAAATCCATTTTGTCCAATTAATTAAATTTGTAAAACAAGTTCATGTTTCACCTGTACGTTATGGTATTAGGATACCTCCGAAACCAATAACAGCCTTGCCATGTGTGCTCTTTTAAATTTTAGAAAACAGTTTTGATGCCTCTTTGTCTCTTGCATTCTGTACAAGTCAGGTATTTTGCTATCTGAAAATTATTTTTAGAATGATAATCCTACCTTTTAATATTCCCCTGCAAATCGTGTACACTAATGTATATCGGTTCCTTATAATCGGTATTATTGTTGGCAGCAACAAT
>JBBSUB010000083.1:0-16355 GCA_038235345.1 Chitinophagales bacterium | reverse complement strand
CCGCCGGAATTAAAAAAAGTACGCCAGGAAATTGACTATTGTTTTCCTGAATTTAAACAAATAATTACGGACACTTCTTTTAAAAAAACATATAAAACTCTGGAAAGAGACGAAGGGCAGGTATTGGTTAATATTCCGAAAGGATACGAAAAGGATAACCCGGCAGGAGAATTTCTTCGCTTAAAAAGTTTTTTTGTGACCAAACAAATTCCAGATAAGCAACTGACAAGTAATAGTTTATCAAAAGATATCATCCATAATTTCACAGTGATTATGCCCCTGATCAAATTCATAAACCGGTCCTTTGAGTAAAAAAAATGGCCAGTGATAAAAATCACCGGCCTTGCTTACCTCTGAAACCACAAGAAAATCTTGATCCCATTTCCACCAAATGGAATAGGAATAAAATAATTTATCGAGGATATTTAAAAAGTATATAATAAAAGGAAATAAACCTAATTACACGTTATTATAGCACTGGAATTTTGTGTACGGTTTGATTAAATAGGAAATTGAAATATGGAATGGGCTGCTAAAATAATAATAATTTGTTTAACAAACTAAATTTTAGACAGATATGTCAAAATATTTTTTAAAGTAGCTTATTTTTAAAGATATACACATTAAAATTATACCACTTGTCAATGTCTGTCTTTAATGGAAAAAGAATAATTCCGTTATTTTAAATGGAAATTTTACAATTCGTAACCTTTCCATTGATTTGTTATCTTATTTTTGAGACCTAAAACTTACAAAATTGGCGTTTCAATTTCACCCACTTACCGTTAAGGATATTAAACACGAAACAACTGATTGTGTTTCTATATTATTTGAAATCCCCGATGAAATAAAGGATAAATTCTTATTTACACAAGGGCAGAATATTACTATAAAAACGAACCTTGATGATACCCGTAGAAGCTTTTCAATTTGTACCAGCCCACTGGAAAATGAATTGCGTGTTGCCGTAAAAAAAGTGACGAATGGTGTATTTTCAACCTACGCCAATGAGACATTAAAAGTGGGTGATGTGCTGGAGGTAATGACTCCTACCGGAAGTTTTTTCTCAGAAATAAAGCCCGAAAATAAAAAGGAATATGTATTTTTTGCAGCAGGCAGTGGTATTACACCAATTATTTCTATCATAAAAACCATCTTAAGAGTTGAGAAGGAAAGCAATGTGACACTGGTTTATGGTAATAAAAACCAATCTTCTATCATCTTCAAGGAAGAATTGGAAGCATTAAAAGATAAAAATTTACAACGCTTTCGATTATACCATATCCTCAGCAGGGAAAGAACAGACTCTGAATTTAATTATGGAAGAATTGATGTTTCAAAAATTCACCGGTTATCTAAATTGATCAATCTGGACCAGGCGGATGATTTCTTCCTTTGCGGTCCTGAAGAAATGATCTTTAGTATAAAAGATTTCCTGGCCGGCTGGGGAATAAAGAAAGAAAAGGTCCATTTTGAACTTTTTACAACACCTACCAAACAAAATACACAGATATACAAAGCGGTCAAGCAGGAAGATAATGAAGGAAGCGAAGTACATATTACTGTAGATGGCCGTAGTTATGAGTTTATGCTGGATTATAACAGCAATACAGTTTTGGATGCCGGACTTGCCCAGGGAATTGATTTACCCTTTGCATGTAAAGGGGGCGTTTGTTGCTCTTGTAAAGCAAAATTACTGGAAGGTAAGGTAGAGATGGAGGCGAATTATGGTTTAGAGGATAGTGAGGTAAAAGATGGATACATTTTAACCTGCCAGTCACATCCAAGAAGTAAAAAAATCGTGGTAGATTATGATCAATAGGATGAAAACATATTATTGTCTGCAATCTAACCGGTTGAATCTTTTTTGATTAAGTGATCAACTTTATTCTATGCAACTCCCTTTTTTTTATGAAGAAATAGTACCGGAAAGCCCTCTACTGACTATGAGTGAGGAAAGCTCTCGTCACATGGTGCAGGTATTGCGCATGAAGGAAGGTGACAGAATTCAAATTACAAATGGTAAAGGAACCTTACTAACAGCGGAGATCACATCTGCACACAAAAAAAAGACAGAAGTAAGGGTCGAAAAGAAGGAGTTTTTTACTGGTAAACTGCCTAGAATAACTATCGCTGTTTCATTGCTCAAAAACTCCGGACGCTTTGAGTGGTTTTTAGAAAAAGCAACAGAAGTAGGCGTGGCTGAAATAATTCCTTTGCTTTGCAAGAGAACAGAAAAAAATCATTTCCGGGAAGATAGAATGAAGACTATTTTGGTTAGTGCCTTAATACAAAGTCGCCAGGTTTGGCTGCCTGAATTATTATCACCGGTAAAATATTCCACTTTAATTAAAAAAAGTGGCCACTACTCCAAAAAGTTTATAGCACATTGCATTGATGGCCAGAAAAAATCATTGAAAGAATTTACTGACGACTCACTTTCCTCTAAATTAATTCTGATTGGTCCGGAAGGAGATTTCACTCCGGAAGAAATTGAAGAAGCTATCTCGGATAATTTTATTCCTGTCACTTTGGGGGAGAACCGCCTACGAACAGAAACCGCAGCCTTAGTGGCTGCGGTCATGTTGAATATTTCGTAAAATGTCCGGAGATTACTCCTGAACCACAAGGCGGAATCCTTCACCGTGAATATTCACGATCTCTATATTCGGATCACCTTTCAAGTACTTTCTTAATTTGGCAATGTATACATCCATACTACGACCATTAAAATACGTATCACTACCCCATATTTTTTTAAGCGCTGCTTCTCTGGGCAACAGGTCATTTTTGTATTCACTAAGCATTTTCAATAATTCGTTCTCTTTGGGAGACAGAGTTTGAATATCCTTACCAATACCCAATTGCCTCAGGCGCGGATTAAAATGATAATTTCCTAAATCATACTCCATATTCGCTTCTTCACGATGCAACTCTTCATTGCGCTTTAAAATTGCTTTAATCTTATGAAGTAATACATCACTGTCGAATGGCTTTGTAATATAATCATCCGCACCTAATTTATATCCCTTAATAATATCTTCTTTCATTGTTTTTGCAGAAAGAAAAAACAAAGGCATATCTGGATCTACATCCCTGATCTCTTCTGCCACGGTAAAGCCGTCCATATTCGGCATCATGACATCTAAAAGACACAGATCAAATTTCTCCCGTTGAAAAGCTGCCAGCCCTAACCTGCCATCTCTTTCCAATGTAACATCGTAGTCATTCAACTCCAAATAGTTCTTCAAAACCATTCCCAGATTTGGGTCGTCCTCGCAAATAAGGATTTTGGGTTTTTTACTTTCCATATAATTTTAATTTTTTTTTGATAATATAAAAATCATTTACAATGTGGATTACATATTTAATGCCACAACCATCTATCTAAATATATAAAGTTAAATGTTAAAACAAACTTATCATTTAAATTTGACTTTGTAACTTACAATAAAAAGAAAATGGGAAAAAAAGAAGCGTTTATTGATAAAATGAAATCCGGATATACTTTCAAAGGTGAAAGTATAAAAATAGGTGCTGCCATGCTTGATGGTGAGGTTATTCCCGAAGCGGAGATCCGGCTTCCACTGAGTACGCTTAACAGGCATGGCCTGGTTGCAGGAGCAACCGGTGGAGGTAAAACAAAATCCTTCCAAATGATCGCTGAAGCGCTGAGTGATGCCAGCATCCCCAGTTTGCTGATGGATATTAAGGGAGATCTGAGCGGACTGGGTGCGGCAGCTACAACTAATCCAAAAATAGAAGACCGGTATAAAAAACTGAATATGACTTTCCTGCCGGCTTCGTTTCCGGTGGAACTTCTTACTTTAAGTGAACAAAAAGGAGTGCGGTTGAGAGCAACAGTCACAGAGTTTGGCCCAATACTAATGACCAAGATATTGGGGTTAAATGACACGCAGGGGGGAGTTGTTTCAATGATCTTTAAATATTGCGATGACAATCACTTTCCACTTTTGGATTTAAAAGATTTCATTAAAGTATTACAGTATGTGGGTAATGAAGGAAAGAAAGAACTTCAGGCTACCTATGGAAATATATCTACAACTTCTACAGGTACCATTTTAAGAAAAGTGATTGAATTGCAACAGCAGGGTGCTGATGCATTTTTTGGAGAACGGAGTTTTGATGTAGAAGATCTTTTGCGTACTAGTGACGATGGAAGGGGAATAATCAATATCCTGCGTGTTACAGATATCCAGGACAGACCAAAACTTTTCTCTACATTCATGTTGCAAATGTTGGCGGAATTGTATGCCGTTTTTCCTGAAGAGGGAGATTTAGAAAAGCCAAAGCTGATCATTTTTATTGATGAGGCACACCTGATTTTTCAGGAAGCAAGTAAGGCACTTTTAGACCAAATCAATACAGTGATAAAACTCATCAGATCTAAAGGCGTTGGCATCTATTTTTGCACGCAGAACCCAATGGATGTGCCGGCAAGTATCCTGGGACAATTGGGCCTGAAAATACAGCATAGTTTAAGAGCATTTACAGCAAATGACCGGACTGTTATAAAGCAAACAGCACAAAATTACCCGCTTACAGAATTTTATAAAACTGAAGACCTGATCACAAACCTGGGAATTGGTGAAGCACTGGTAACCTTGTTAAATGAGAAAGGAATTCCAACACCCCTTGCACATGTAATGATGTGTACTCCCAGAAGCAGGATGGATATATTATCAGATTCTGAGATCAATACCATCGTGAGTAATTCTAAAATTGCTTCCCATTACAACGAAGTAATCGATAGCCAAAGCGCTTATGAATTATTGAACGCTAAAATAGCTTCTGCAGTACAACAAACCCAAACAGCCAAAGAAACTGGACCTGAAGCTAAAAAAGCGGGTAAACCTGAACCATCAACTTTTGAAAAGATAGCAGACAATAGCGTGGTTAAAAGCTTGCTTCGTACAACAGGAAATACATTAATAAGAAGCCTTTTAGGTTCTATTGGTATAAGCACCACAACACGTAAAAAGCAGAAGACCTGGTTTTAATTAAAATCTATCACTAAATATTAAAACCTATCCATCCATCATTTATATTCAAATACCAGTTACTAAATGAAACCTGCCACTTACTCAACCTAAATTAATTTTCATCGTTAAATAGCCCATTTCGGAAGATAATTTTAGAAAATAAATTAGGAAATGAAAATTAACTTATTATCTTCGTCATGGTTTTTCATAGGATATTGGATTTTAAAGCGGGACTAGATTTCTATCTGGGTCCCCTTTTTTTTGTACATACCCTACTCTTTAGCACTAACCTATACATTACCCTTCAGTAATTATATAATATGCGCTCCAGAAGTTTTTTTGGACAAAAAAAATCTATATGTTAAATTGACCTTATTGAGCAGGAAGAATTATGACCAATTTTTAATAAAAAAAACCCTCTATTTCTCCATTGTTTTTTTCCGGATAAACCCGGCTTTAGAAATGCTTATTTTATTTTCAGATTGAAGCCAGGTAATAACTTTTAGGATTTTCTTTTGCCTGAATCCTGGTAAGCGTTTATGCATTCCTGGCAGATCAATTTGCGTTTCACTTATCGCCCGTTGAATTTCCATTGATATTTTTTCAAATTCATCTTCCGAAATAGAGATGCTTTTATCCCGGATACAATTATCGCATATTCCACAACGGCGGGTCGTTTTATCATTAAAATAAACAGCGATCATTTCACTTCGGCATCTGCTTGTATTTTCCGTGTAGCGAATCATGGCGTCTACTCTTTTTTCAAAAGATTTTTTTCTTCTTAAAAGGTTTTTTTCATTGATGAAAAGATTTTCCGCCTTTGTTCGATCATGTAAAAAAATCACCTGGGGTCTTTCTTTTTGAGGAGTGTATTCAATTATCCCAAATCCATGTAATTCTGTTAACAGCTTATTTATTGTATCCTTTTTTATAGAAAGAAACTTGCAAAGCTGCTCTTCACTGATGGATGCCGGGTAATCAAAAACCCCCTCATAGGAGCGCAATAACGCTTTTATAATATCATCATACTGAGAATACGATTCTTCAAAAATTTCCAATTCCTCTCTGTTGGTAGTGAACACAACTTTTGGTGGAGAAAAAAACTGATCACTATAGGTAATTAACTCTTCCTGTTCCAATATCTTCAAAACACTATTGACAATAAAACCACCTAAATTAAAATTTTTTACAAAAGTATTGATATCAAAATCGAAGGACAATCCTTCTCCCGTGCCGGAAGGCAATTGGAAATAATTGCACAAGGCGCCATACACTGTCCGGATCATTTCTATAGAGGGATAGCGTATGTCTGATTGTTTATTCAACTCATCGATCTCTGCGTGGTTGAAAAACAAAACAGCATAAGATTTCTCTCCATCCCTGCCTGCCCTTCCTGCTTCCTGATAATAATTCTCCAGGGCATCCGGCACCTCATAGTGTATTACAGCACGCACATCCGGCTTATCTATTCCCATTCCAAATGCATTTGTACAGGCAATAACCCTGATGGTATTATTAATCCAATTTTCCTGCTTTTTATTTCTCTGTTCATTTGTCAGACCTGCATGATAATAATCTGCACTGATTCCATTCATATTCAAAAGTTCTGAAATCTCCTTTGTTCTTCTTCGGCTTTTGCAATAGATGATGCCCGTTCCCGGAACTTTTTTCAGTATCTCTAATAATTTATTTTGTCTGGTTGCTAACTCAAACACACTATAGGACAAATTGGGTCTTTCAAAAGATTGTTGAAAAATATTTTCGCCGTTATTAAATTCAAGTTTATCACAAATATCACTTTGAACTTCCAGGGTAGCCGAAGCCGTTAAGGCTAAAACAGGCACGCCGGGAAAATCTTTCCGGATATTAGCAATACGTATATAAGATGGACGAAAATCATAGCCCCATTGCGAAATACAATGGGCTTCATCGACCGCGATCAAATTTACCGGGATGGTGGATATAAATTCCTGGAACAAGTCTGTTTCTAATCTTTCCGGCGATACGTACAGAAATTTAAAATTGCCATAAGCTGCATTCTGCAAAGTTCTTTTCACCTCTATGAAACTCATACCAGAATGAATAGAAAGTGCCTGAATCCCCTTCTTTTTGAGATTTTCTACCTGGTCTTTCATAAGAGCGATCAAAGGACTAATGACCAAACAAATTCCATCGTTTACCAATGCCGGAACCTGAAAGCAAAGGGATTTTCCACCACCTGTAGGCAATAATGCAAGTGTATCCCTTCCGGACAATACCGATTCAATAATCTCCCGCTGAAGAGGACGAAAAGTATCAAAACCCCAATATTCTTTTAAAATTTCTTCGGGAGTGGATATCATTTGGGCAATTTCATCAAATTTAATTGAAAATGAAAGAAAAATAAAGAGCCTTGCTAAAGAAGTCAAAATGGAAGTTATGCAGATACATTCCTCAAAAAGACAATTTCAGGAAACGTAAAAAGCAAGTGACCTGTTCCATACGGATAATTTTAATTTTCATGGAAAACCATTTTTGATTCCATACCTTTTGAAACCTTAATTTTGCCAAAATGAATAAGCAGATAGAAATAGTTTTTGATGAGAATGAAATAGATAAGGCTGCTGAACACTTTTTAGGATTAACAGAAGGATATATAATATTTGCTTTCAGCGGACAACTTGGTGCTGGTAAAACAACTTTTATAAATGCGCTTTGCAGGCAACTAAATGCTGAAGACGCCGCAACGAGTCCAACTTATTCAATTATACAGGAATACCCGACAAAGAATGGGCAGATTATATACCACATGGATTGGTACCGGTTAAGAGATGCAGAAGAAGCGCTCAACGCAGGAGTGGAGGATTGTTTGGACAGTGGACATATCTGTATGATAGAATGGCCTGAAAAAGCATTGGAATTACTCCCTGAACAAACAATTTTCAGTACTTTTAATCTTATTAATTTACATACCCGAAAACTGGTGGTTACTGTTCCGGATTAATTTTTTGCACACTTTATTATTCAAGTAAATATAATACATGGCATCTTCAAAACCTTTTGTTTCTCCATCGTTTTCTTATGAAACACTGGAAGAAACCCTTGACATAAAACCCAAAGGTGTAGAATTATTTATCGGTATCCCCAAGGAAACATCTTTCCAGGAAAACAGGATAGCATTAACGCCTGAGGCGGTAAGTGTACTTGTGGCCAATGGTCATAGAGTAGTGATGGAAGCCGGATCCGGAGAAGGCGCCAGCTACACCGATACTGACTACAGCGAAGCAGGCGCAAAAATCGTACAAAGTAAGGAGGAGGTTTTCAAATGCGACATCATTGTGAAGAGCGCACCGGTTTGTGAAAATGAAATTGATTTTTTAAAACCTGAGCAATTTATTATTTCACCTATCCATGTAACCGCGTTAAAACGTGAAATACTGGAGAAAATGATGGAGAAAAGGATTACCGCTTTAAGTTTTGAAAACCTGAAAGATGATAGCGGTAACAATCCTATTGTACGCAGTATGAGTGAAATAGCCGGAAGTGCGGTGATGTTGATTGCAGGTCAGTATTTAAGCAACGCCAATCATGGGAAAGGAGTGTTAGTAGGAGGTATATCTGGTATTCCACCCACCAAGGTGATCATTATAGGGGCGGGCATTGTAGGTGAGCAGACTGCACGCACTGCTCTTGCAATGGGTGCAAGTGTAAAGATATTTGACAATAGTATCTATCGATTAAAAAGATTACAGAATAATATCGGTATGCGTTTATATACCTCTGTAATAGAACCCAATATTTTATCTAAACAATTAAAAACCTGTGATGTAGCAGTTGGTGCATTATCAGCATCCGGAGGAAGAACACCGTTAGTGGTAACAGAAGAAATGGTTTCAAGAATGAGACCAGGTGCTGTGATTGTAGATGTAAGCATAGATCATGGTGGTTGTTTTGAAACGTCCCGCATTACTTCGCACACTTCTCCTGTGTTTAAAAAGTTTGATGTTATTCACTACTGTGTCCCAAATATTCCAAGTGGATTTGCCCGGACAGCTTCCCAGGCGATCAGCAATGTGCTTATGCCCTTAATGCTTGAAATGGCCGATGATGGCGGATTTGAAAGCCTTGTTTGGTACAAAATAAATTTACGTAGCGGTATTTATTTATTCAAAGGTGCCTTAACCAATTTCCATCTTAGCCAAAGATTTGATCTGAAATACACCGATTTGAATTTACTCATTGCCAGCAGAGGCAAGAAAGGTTCGTAAAAATTTGGGTGCAATTAAATCCCTAAATCTTTATTCTGATTGGCCCGCCCTTTTAAAAAATTATTTATCCGGGAAAGGTTTATTTTGAAAGGAGTGAGTTCCTTAAGAAAAAATGAACCTATTGCTCCTTTTGGAAAAAAAGAATAAAGCTGCAAAAGTTCTTTATTTTTCTCTTTCCTACCTGCACTGGTTTGATCATGTGATATTCCGTCAAGTTTGGAATAAAGGAATAACTGATGATATTATTTTCCATGCCTTGCTTTTTATATACTACCTGCTTTTCGGCATAATCATACATCCTTACTTCATACAAATTGGCTTTGGTATCCCCTATAAAAGCAATGTAGTAACAGGTACCGGCCGTCATCGGAACAATCACCGGCATTTCATATTCATTTTCCATTGTCATTGCAGCTTCTTTAACCATTCTAAAACCCTGAAGAGCCATGTTCTCTATTAAACTATCAGCCTGTCTTTTCATAGAAGCATTAAAGCAGGGTGCCTGCCGGATAATTTCTTGTGCCTTTAATTGGTCCGTTGAAAAAGACAAAAAAACCAGCAGTAAAAGTATATTTCTAATAAAATGATTCATTGGATATTTCTGGCAATCAGTTGAAATGAATGTTGGAATAAGGTCATCATTTTCCTCCTTTCTCTTTATTCTGTTATTAGAATATGGAATCAAATTAATAATGAATGAAAATATTATGCCCGATTAAAACGGGGTGTTTAGCTGAATATTGCTTTTAACTTTTGAAAAAATCCGAGACAATTATAAATGATCGGCGATGGAAAGTTTTTTAGTCTCAAAAAAAATGTAGGGAACCATCCTTTTTATGTGATAATACTGCAGAATGCCCTTACAAAATTCCGGAGCAAAATGAACGGGGTAAAAAGGTGAGTTCCACAAATAAAAATGGAAAAGACCTGGTTGTTGAACGAAAAGATGAAGAAGGTGTTACTTACCCGAAAATCCCATCTCATACAGATTATAGATGTGTAGATCCATCGGTTTATACTAAAAAGAGGAATTTATAAAAAAAGTAATTAGGGGAATGAGGCTTCAAATCCTACAATTCTTTATGAATATATATTCCGTTTGCCTGTGCAGTACAGGTGATCGTTAATTCGTTGATACAAACATGAGCAGGCAAATTCGCACAATAAAAAATACTGTCAGCAATGTTTCCTGCACTTAAAGGAATAAATCCATCATATACTTTTCCTGCTTTTTCGGCATCACCTTTTAACCTTACAAGGGAAAATTCTGTATCTGCAGCACCAGGTTTTATGTTGGTTACTTTTATTTTATGGGGCAATAAATCGATGCGCATACTGCGGCTAAGAGCATCCACAGCTGCTTTGGAAGTGCAATAAACATTTCCTCTTTCGTACATGTCATCACCTGCGGTAGAACCTATATTGATGATATGGCCTTGTTTCATTTTAATCATGGAAGGGAGAATGGCTCTACTAACATATAATATCCCGTTGATATTGGTTTGCAGCATCGTTTCCCAATCGCTTATTTCCGCTTCTTCAAATAAATCTCTTCCCAGTGCGAGACCGGCATTATTAATCAAAACATCTACCTGTTGCCATTCTGTGGGCAAAGAACGGATACTTTTAAATACTTCTTCTTTGTTTTGTACATCAAAAGGAAGGCAAATTATTTCAGTGTTATAAGTAGATTCCAATAATAATTTTAATTGGTCTAATTTCTCCTTCCGGCGTCCGTTAATGATCAGACGATCGCCATTTTTTGCAAAAATTTCTGCACATGCTTTTCCAATTCCTGAAGTAGCTCCTGTAATAAAAATAATCCGACTCATGATGGTTTAATTAATCGTTTAAAAATTCAAAGTACTTAAAATGAATGGTTTATTTATTAAAATTCAAAAATTCCGGTGAAGGAACCACAATAATCCGGTCAATAATTTTATGATACAAAAAATTATCCTCTTCCATTTTTTCTAAAAATGAAATCAAATGAGTGTAAAACCCATCTGTATTTAAAACATACATATTTTTGTTGTGAATATTTAACTGGTTCCAGGTAAGCATTTCAAAAAATTCATCCATGGTCCCAAACCCTCCCGGTAAAATAATAGCAGCATCACATTTTTCGTAAAGCATTTTTTTCCGGGTATGCATATCCTCCACTTCAATCATTTCTGTAAGACCTGTATGACTATGTTCAATACCCGCAAGAATCCTCGGCATGATGCCAATCACTTTTCCTCCCTTTTCAAGCACAGCATTGGCTACAGCCCCCATCATACCCTTATTTCCTCCTCCATAAATAAGCGTAATATTTTTTTCAGCCAGTAAAAAACCTAATTGTTCTGCGTGTTCGCAATACAAAGGATTATTTCCACTTTTGGAGCCGCAAAAAACTGCTAAAGATTGTATTCCCATAATTTTATTTATCTTGAAAAAAAATTCAAAAAAAAACAAAATAATCTGAATTACCTTTTTTATTATTTCTAACTTTCTCTTATGTCTCCAACGATCCTGCTTACGTTCATTATCGGATACTTTTTGATGTTGATCCTGGTCTCTTATTTCACCTCCAAAAAATCATCTGATAACGCCACTTTTTTTATTGCAAATCGTAATTCCAAATGGTATTTGGTAGCCTTCGGAATGATCGGAACAGCCTTGAGTGGTGTTACGTTTATTTCTGTACCGGGAGAAGTGGGGAACCTGGCAGGAAATCAATTCCGGTATTTTCAGTTTGTTCTCGGAAATGCTGTAGGCTATTTTATCGTAGCAGGTATCTTATTACCGCTCTATTATAAAATGCACCTGATTTCAATTTATGAAGTAATCGGACGTACCCTTGGGAAAGTAAGTCATAAAACAGCAGCCGCTATTTTTCTGTTATCCAGGACAATCGGTTCATCCTTCAGGCTATACCTGGTGGCGATCGTGTTGCAACGTTTTATTTTTGATGATATGGGTATTCCATTCTGGTTAACAATTGTCGTGTGCCTCTTACTCATTTATTCATATACTTTTAAAGGTGGTCTTAAAACGATTATTATTACAGATACCTTACAGACAACTTTCCTCGTAGCCTCGGTTATTCTTTCTATTTACTTTATCATGAACAGCCTCAACATGAATATCCCTGAAGCTTTCAATGCCATCAAGGAAAGCAGTTATTCAAAAATCTTTTTCCTGGATGATTTTACAACCAATAAATTTCACTTCAGTAAACAATTTATTGGAGGAATCTTCGTCACAATAGGCATGTTTGGTTTGGACCAGGATTTAATGCAAAAGAATCTGAGCTGTAAAAACCTGAAAGATGCACAAAAAAACATGCTCAGTTTTACAGTGATTTTCGTGATCATTAATCTATTCTTTTTAAGTGTGGGTGCCTTGCTTTATATATATGCAGCCAAGGAAGGAATCGCCATTCCGGTTGATGCACATACAGGTTTGCCACGTTCGGATTATTTATTTCCGGAAATAGCCTTAAATTATTTTAAAGGCGTACCGGCTGTTGTTTTTATGTTGGGTCTTACTGCGGCTACATTTGCTACAACGGACTCCGGGCTCACTGCTCTCACAACTTCTTTTTGCATTGACTTTTTGGGCTTCGATAAGAACAAAACGCTTACAGAAACGCAAATGGTGCGGCAAAGGACATATGTACACGTAGCCTTCTCCATACTGATTCTTTTGGTAGTACTGCTCTTTAATGCTGTCAACAATGCGTCAGTTGTCTCAGCAATATTTAAAGTTGCCTCATATACATACGGACCTTTAATTGGATTATTTGCTTTTTCTCTTTACGCCAAAAAACGAAATGTGTGGGACATTGCTACGCCTATAATTTGTATCATAGCTCCCTTATTGTGCTTTTTTATCGATAAATATTCTACTGTATTATTGGGGGGGTATGTATTTGCAGAGGAATTGATCATTGTAAACGGACTTCTTACTTTTATTGGTTTATTGATCGTATCTAAATCGAAAGGAAAAGAAGAAATAAAAACAATCCATGCCTGATTTGGAAATCATAAATCAAAAGGCAAATGAATATGCGGAAACCTATTCAACTGCTACAGATGATCTGTTAAAGAAGATCGAAAAATACACCCTTGAACATCATGATCATCCTAATATGCTGAGCGGACCGCTGCAGGGTAAACTTCTAGAAATGATCAGTTTGATGATGAAGCCGGAGACAATTTTAGAAATAGGCACATTCACCGGATACAGTGCGCTTTGCCTGGCAAAAGGACTCATGAAAAATGGACAATTGCATACAATTGAACTAAGAGAAGAGGATGCAAAAATTGCCGGGGCATATTTTACAGAATCTTTGCATGCAAATCGTTTACATTTACATGTTGGTAACGCACTTGATATTATCCCTCAACTGGATTATAAATGGGATATTATATTTATAGATGCAGACAAAGTGAATTATATTAATTATTACGAGTTAACTTTGCCAAATTTGAAAGATGGTGGCCTCATGATTATTGATAATGTTTTATTTCATGGCCAGGTATTAAATGAAGTCATTAAAGGAAAGAATGCGAAAGCCATTCATGCATTTAATGAGCATGTGGCAGCAGATGAGAGAGTGCAACAGGTAATCCTCACTGTTAGAGACGGCGTGATGTTGCTCATGAAAATGTAATTTTTAAATTAAAAAATCGTTTTATAATTGTCAGGAAATGAATTTAATAATTTCCGAGGCCGGAAATAACCAAAAACAGTTGAAGATTGGTTAAATCATTTCCTGTTCTTCATGTAAAAACAGGAAGACAAATAATAATTATCAGATGAAAAAAACTTGTTTTATTCTATTTTCTTTTATAGTATCCGTTTTGGTGGTACATGGACAAAAATTATCCCAGGAAGAATATATATTAAAATATAAGAACCTGGCTATTTCAGAAATGTATCGGTCCGGTGTACCTGCCTCCATTACCCTGGCACAAGGTATCCTTGAAACCGAATCAGGAAACAGTCCATTGGTTCTTCGTTCTAATAATCATTTCGGTATAAAGTGCAAAAGCAACTGGAATGGACCAAGTGTAAGCCATGACGATGATGAAAAAGATGAATGTTTCCGTGCTTATGGCAGTGCCGAAGAATCTTATCGTGATCATTCTGACTTTTTAAAGAACAGTCCCCGCTATGCGTTTCTTTTCAACTACGAATCTACTAATTATAAAGATTGGGCTTATGGCTTAAAACAAGCAGGATATGCCACCAATCCACGTTATCCGGAAATGTTGATCAAGTTTATAGAAACAAATAATCTCCAGAAATTTGACACAGCAGATTTTCTGCTGGCAAAGAATGTAGATCCGGAACCAAGTTATGAAGTGTTTAATATTATTGTTCCGGAAAATAACCCACCTGATAATAAGCAGGCTAGTGCCTACCTGGCGTTTTCCAATCATGTAGTGAATGGCTCTAAAGCAATATTTGTTCCGGAAGGAACTTCTTTATTGGCTATTGCCACCAAGCAAAAAATACATCTATCCAAACTATTGGAGATAAATGACCTAAAAAAGGACGGGATTCTTGAAAGAAGTCAATTTATTTTCCTGGAAAAAAAGGCTTCTCAAGGTGAAATTGAATTTTATATTGCAGAAGCAGGAGAATCAATTTATGATGTAGCCCAAAAAAATGGCGTTTTACTGGAAAGTATTTTATTGTTTAATAAGCTTGGAGTAAACGACCGCCTTCAACCAGGAAGAAAACTCTATCTGAAACAGCCTGCAACCGCATTAATTAAACCCGCTCCCGCCTCTTTCATTATAGAGAAAATAAAAAATGTTGAAGCAGAAAAGGAAAATTATACCCATACTGTTGAACCGAAAGAAGGACTTTATGCAATTTCTAAACGATACGGTATTTCTGTTGACCAAATAAAAAACTGGAACAATTTAACAGACGATCATTTAAAAATCGGGCAGGAGCTCATCATTGCAAAATAATATGGCGACAATAAGCGTACACGACAAAGAATTTATTCCTTACCTTACTTCCGCTGAAATAGAAGTACAAGTACAAAGAGTGGCGGATGAAATTAACAGGGACTATGCAGGCAAAAAGCCTTTGTTCGTTGCTATTCTGAATGGAGCATTTATGTTTGCGTCTGATCTGTTTAAAAAAATCAATGTAGAAACTGAAATATGCTTTATAAAGTTGGCATCATATAAAGGAGTAAAATCCACCGGAAAAGTCATTACAGCGATAGGTCTGGATACCGATTTGTTTGGAAGGGATGTTATAATTGTAGAAGATATTGTGGATACAGGTAAAACTTTGTTTCAGTTTTTACCTCAATTAGAGCACCAAAATCCTGCTTCTTTAAAAGTGGCTTCTTTATTACACAAGCCCGAGGCTTCTGTACATCCGATTAAAATTGACTATTTGGGATTCACAATTCCGAATAAATTTGTTGTGGGCTATGGCCTTGATTATGATGGATTAGGAAGAAATATCAAAGAAATCTACCAATTAGTATAATTTAGCTATCAAATGCTTTCGAATAAAAGCATTTATTACTGAAATACTTTACGTTTTGTCAAAACTATTTACATCCCTAATTTTTCTTTTATTGTATTGTTGTTCTGCAAATGCACAATATTACATACAGGGCGAAGTATTGGATGTGGATAACAAACCCATTCAAAATGTAAAGATATATATGCCGCACTCCCGTGGAATATTTAGCAGTGGCGCATCCGGTGGATTCGGAATACCTTCCTCAAGATTGCGTGACTCACTGATATTGACAAAGATTGGTTATGACTCTTTAATGGTTGAAATCAACACCAAAGAATATCAGAAATTAATTCTCAAAAAAGTAATCGGTGGAATAAAATCAAATTCTCCCAAATTGGTTTCGATTACGAAAGGAATGGAAGGTTCCGTATATCCAATGTCCTATTACATGGGAGAAAGCTATAGTAATCTGGCAGAAAATGATTTTATAACAACAAACAAGAATTATAACACTTCATTTTCAATGCGCATCGATAAAGCTGCCTATAGTAATATTCGCCGTTTTATTAATCAAAATACGAAAGTTCCTCCTGATGCTGTGCGGATAGATGAAATGCTT
>JBBSUB010000082.1:0-16504 GCA_038235345.1 Chitinophagales bacterium | reverse complement strand
TCCCAATTATTTGAAACCAATTCCATAAATACAACACTTTTTTAATAATCAAAACAAAATTACATGCAGATAGTTGTTTAATTTAGAATAGTGAAATTAGACCAATCGAAAGGCTATGCCGTCATTCAAAACTGGCTTGCCGAAAAAAAATTCTTCCCCTTCGAATTCCAGGAACAAACCTGGCAATATATTATCAATCAGAAATCCGGATTGGTGAATGCCCCAACAGGCTGTGGAAAAACATTTTCTGTGTTTTTAGGCTCGCTCATTCAGTTTATAAATGAACATCCTGATAATTATCAATCTAAAGAGAAAAGTGGTTTACAATTAATCTGGATTACGCCTTTACGTGCGCTTGCAAAGGATATTGGCCGTGCCATGGAAGAAGTTATCCTTGAATTGGGCATGCATTGGAAAGTGGGGATCAGGAATGGCGATACAACAATGAGTGACCGTGCAAAACAAAAACGCCTGATGCCGGAAGTGCTCATCATTACGCCTGAAAGCCTGCATCTTTTATTAGCACAAAAAAACTACCCGGAAGTTTTTAAAAAATTAAAAATAATCGCCGTTGATGAATGGCATGAATTATTGGGAAGTAAGCGGGGCGTACAAGTAGAACTTGCATTATCCCGAATCATTTCGCTTCGGAAAAAGCAATATGAAGAAGAAGAAATTTTAAAAGAAACCAAAGGATCAAAAGGGAAATCATCCGGTAAAAATACCAATCCTTTAAGCGTTTGGGGAATCAGTGCGACCATTGGAAATCTATTGCAGGCAAAAGATGTCCTTCTCTCCTCTTTATCCTTATTAGGCCAATCTGAAAAAGATCAGGTGATCGTAACTGCCAAAGTGGATAAGAAGATCATGATCGAATCCATCTTCCCGGATGAAATAGAAAAATATCCCTGGTCTGGCCATTTGGGATTGCGTTTAGTGCATAAAGTGATTCCAATTATCATGGAAAGCAGGACGACACTGATTTTTATTAATACCAGGGGAATGAGTGAAATGTGGTATCGTGCTCTTTTAAATGCTTGTCCGGAGCTGGCTGGAGCTATTGCCTTGCACCATGGAAGTATCGAACAGGAATTACGTTCCTGGGTAGAAGAAAACCTGCACACCGGGAAGCTGAAAGCCGTCGTCTGTACTGCCAGTCTTGATTTGGGTGTAGATTTTCGTCCTGTAGAAACCGTCATCCAGGTAGGTTCGCCTAAAGGTGTAGCCCGCTTTCTGCAAAGAGCCGGAAGAAGCGGTCATGGGCCCGGAGAAGTGAGCAAAATTTATTTTTTACCCACACATTCTTTGGAGCTTACAGAAGCTGCTGCCTTGAAAGAAGCTGCAAAGATCAACTTGATTGAAAGTCGTGAACCAAGACTTTTATGTTTTGATGTATTGATGCAATACACCAGCACCCTGGCTATTTCCGATGGGTTTTATTCAGATGAATTATTCGAAGAAATAAAGGCAACGTATTGTTATCGCGATATCACGAAAGAGGAATGGGCACAGATCATAAATTTTGGAATTAGCGGTGGTGTGGCTTTGAATCAATACGATGATTATAAAAAAATTGAAAATATTGATGGTTTGCTGAAAATCAATAACCGGCGCATAGCCATGCGGCACCGGATGCATATCGGCACCATCGTGAGTGATCCCATGATGAAGGTGAAATTCGTGAGTGGTGGTTATATCGGCGTTATTGAAGAATGGTTTATTGCACGCTTAAATCCGGGTGATGTATTTACACTGGCAGGTAGAACCCTGGAATTTGTGCGCATTAAGGATATGACTTGCATGGTCAAAAGTTCCAGTGCAAAGAAATCTATGATCCCAAGCTGGCAGGGCGGACGGATGCCTTTGTCAGCGAACTTGGGTTTTATGTTGCGGAAAAAAATGGAGGAAGGAATTCCGGAAATTGACAATAATAAAATTAGAACTAAAAAGGATCCGGAGCTGGAAGCTTTACAACCTTTGTATGAATTACAACAATACCTCTCCCATATCCCACGGGAAAATGAATTATTAATTGAACATATTGAGACCAAAGATGGCTTTCATTTATTTGTTTATCCTTTTGAAGGGAGATTGGTACATGAAGCCATGGCAGCGATTCTTGCCTATAGAATAAGTTTGATCACGCCCATTACATTTTCCTTTGCCATGAATGATTATGGATTTGAATTATTGAGTGATCAGCCGATTCCGCTGGATGACAGCAATGTGTATGAACTTTTTTCAACCAAAAATTTATTTCAGGATATTCAGCGGAGCGTGAATAGTATAGAAATGGGAAAACGGAAATTCAGGGAGATAGCTGTTATTGGCGGATTGATCTTTCAGGGTTTTCCCGGTGAACAGAAAAAAGCCCGGCATTTACAATCTTCCGCATCTCTTTTATTTAATGTGTTTACAGAATATGAACCCAATAATCTATTGTTGCGACAGGCATTTAATGAAGTGATGGAACAACAAATGGAGGAAGAGAGATTGCGGAATATGCTGGAAAGAATTCAGCGGAGCAAGATCATTATTACATATCCGAACAAGTTAACCCCTTTCTGTTTTCCTATAAAAGTAGATAGTATGCGGGAAAATTTGACATCTGAAAAGTTAGAAGACAGAGTGCGGAAAATGCAGATGCAGCTGGCGGAATTTGGGTAAGCCTTATTTTATAACAATCTCTTTGATGCTTCTTTTTTATCTTGCGCTTTCAAAAAACTACCCGTTATCCATCCGCTAAAATTTATTTTTCACAATCAAACCTTATGGCTTTCTCCCGGCCGTTGTATTTTTTGGGAAGAAGAGAACGCGTTAATTCTTTCGGATTTGCATTTCGGTAAATCCGGTCATTTCAGAAAGTCAGGCATTGGTATCCCACAAAATATTTACAAAGAGGATTTGCACAGGCTGTTTTCACAGATCCAGTTTTTCAAATGTTCCAAATTGATCATTGCGGGAGATATGTTTCACAGTCATGCAAATAAGGAAATTGATTTCTTCTTAAAATGGCGCATGGATCTCCCGGCTCTGGAGATCATTCTTATAAAAGGCAATCATGATATTTTAAAAAAGGAATGGTACAAAAAAGCAAATATTGAGCTTGTTGAAAAGAAGATGCAGATACAGAATTTTTGTTTCACGCACGATGTGGATGATTTCTGCGAAACAGATGAGGAGAAAAACGTCTTTGCTTTTTCCGGTCATATTCATCCGGGAGTTCGTATAAGCGGTGCTGGCAGGCAATCGCTAAGCCTACCCTGCTTTTATTTCGGGAAGAAATATGCGGTACTTCCTGCGTTTAGTTTATTTACGGGATTAGCAAAAATCTCTCCGAAACAGGGAGATCATGTTTTTGCGTTGATAGAAAATACGGTGGTGAAATTGAGTTAGATACTGACTGGAGATTTTTTATATTTCTCTGAAGTCCCGACTTTCCTTCGATTAATCAATTTATAAATATTTTTTGCTAAAATTTAAAGTGATAGCTATTTATTAAAAATATTGTCATTCTGAGCTCGTCGAAGAAGGGTTGGTTTAGGGACTGCTGCTATTTTTCAATTCACCACTGCTACTTTACGACGCACCGACTTTCCTTCGATATACTCAGGACAAGCTAGGCTCAGCCTGACACCCAAATGAATGGAAAAATCTGAAATTTTTTGAAGTGCCAAATTTTGGCATTCTGAGTTTGTCGAAGAAGAGTTGGTTTGAAGCATGTAGCTATTTCTTAGCCTGAACTCTACTACTTGATGATGCAAGGGTTTCCATTCATGATACAACTTCTCTTCACGATGCCCCAACTTCCATATGCTCATCCTGGCACCCAAATGAGTGCATGAATTTGTAATATTTAATGGGTAAATAGGGAAATACTAAAGAATTTGGTCATTCATATAAACTCCCCTACTTCCCTTCGATTAACTAAAAAATTAAATCCCTCTCCGCTGAATTTCCTTTTTGATCAAACCAAGTTCTCTACCTGTTTGTCCACTTACGGAGGAGTTTTCCTGTGCACGGCGCATCAGGTACGGAATCACATCTTTTATAGGACCGAAGGGTAAATACTTACTTGCATTACATCCTTCTTTTGCCAGGTTAAAAGTGATATTATCACTCATACCATATAGTTGGGAAAAATAAACATTTACAGAATTCTTAGCCATTCCGTATTTCTCCATTAATTCTACAGCAAATTTATTACTGTCTTCATTGTGAGAACCAACTACCGTGTACATGTTATTAGCAGGATTTAAACAATATTCAACAGCCGCATTGTACTCATGGTCTGTCGCATTTTTATCCGGATTTATTGGGTCAGGGTAATTTTTTTCTATGGCTCTTTCACGCTCTTTTTCTAAATATGCACCACGAACTAATTTCATTCCATTTGTGAACTGACTCTTCTTAGCAAATTCATTATTATCCTTGATAAACTGAAGCCTGTCGTGCCGGTAAAGTTGAGCAGTATTATATATTACAGGAACAGTTTGATTATACTTCATCATCATTTTTGTAACCAGGGCATCCACAGGATGTTGAATCCAGGAATCTTCAGCATCTATCAACACACCCACTTTTGTTTTTTGGGCTTCTTTACAAATATGGTCTATCCTCTTCTCTACGTTTTCCCATTCTGTTTTTTCCTGAGGACTAAGTCCTTCCAGCGAAAGTTTTCCTTCTACAACATCATTGTAATTCGCCGCGTCATTCAGTTTTTCCAGTAATGCAAATCTTGCCAGTCCGGTCATTTTTACACTCATGTAGGGAATGTTCGGCTGGGAGGCGGCATATTGAATCACTTTGATAAATATTTCTGTGGCTTCATCATAATTCGCTTCACCTTCTTTTCCTTCCACGCCATAATCCAAAATAATCTTTACATCAAACTTGCCTAATTTATCCGCTACAGCAGATGTCTTTTCAAGCGTTTCACCACCAACAAATTGCTGAAAAATAGTTTTCCGGATAATACCTTTTACAGGCAGGCCTACTTTTAAAGCCCATGGAGTGATCGCCAATCCAAGGTTGACTAACCATTCTTTTCCCATAGAAGAAAAAAGAAAACGCGCATTTTTAAGTTCTTTATCAGATTTGTAGGCGAAAGCAGTTTGTGTATCTTCGAAGGATAGATTCATTTGGTAAAAAATTAGGTGCAAAAATCCGTAAGTAATTATGATTCACCAAATAAATTGTTACTAGGTGGTAGGTATTAGGTTGTAGGTATTAGCCTGAAACAATTGAACAATTCATCAATGGAACCATTCAACACGAAAACTATTCAATCTTAAATTCCCCTACTTTTGCCCCATGAGTGAAATATCACAAGACACAAAAAATATATTGGGATTGAGATTAGTCACAGATCCGCGCTGGGTGGATCTGACAACAATTTCCCTGGAGGATATCCTAACCGATCATGCATGGTGCGAACAAAAGGCAGCAAATACATGCATCTCATTAATTCAAAAATATAATGACCGTGATGAGCTGGTGAATGAATTATCGCCTATCGTAACGGAGGAATGGGGACATTTCAGAATGGTGGTTCAGGAACTTCGTAAACGCAATTTAAAACTGGGGAAGCAACGAAAGGATGAATATGTAAATAAATTACTGGAATTCCAACGCAAGGGTGGTCGCTTAGAAGATCGTTTCTTAGACCAGCTTCTAACAATGGCGCTGATTGAAGCGAGAAGTTGCGAACGGTTTAAGCGTTTAAGCGAGGGGCTGGAAGACGAATATCTGCGGAAATTTTACCGGAAATTTATGGAAAGCGAAGCGGGCCATTATACCTTATTCATCAACCTGGCAGATTTGTATATGGACAAACAAACAGTGAGAAATCGCTGGAAAGAATGGATAGAATATGAAACGGAAGTGATGCAGAATCTGGAGGTTCGGGGGGATAGGATACATTAAAGTTAAGAACTGTTGAATACTTCTTGTTGAATACCTACGGCGTTGAAGACTTCACTGTTTTATATTTATCCTGACCTGATACCCACTACATACTACCTACAACCTTTCCCCGATGCCTCACCGGAAAGTTCACTGAATTGGCTATAAAGCACATTTTATTTGCCTGAGTATGTAAGTCATTTAAAATTTCAGGAGAAGGATTGTCTTTTGCGGTTACGAGCGGCTTTAAAATAACATCTGTAAATTTTC
This sequence comes from Chitinophagales bacterium, assembly GCA_038235345.1. Classification (GTDB taxonomy): domain Bacteria; phylum Bacteroidota; class Bacteroidia; order Chitinophagales; family Chitinophagaceae; genus Ginsengibacter. The sequence continues at coordinate 10,330 of JBBSUB010000082.1, read as the reverse complement.
CACTTCCATCTTTTGCAATGACCATCGTACCGATAGGTTGGTCAATATAATCCGTTACGATAATTCCCTTATCGGAGCAAAGATGTAGAAACCACAACATGTGGCAGCTTGAAATTGATGCCAGTAAAAGTTCTTCGGGATTTGGTTTTGTTTTATCCCCCAAAAAAGCCGGATCAGAAGATGCCTTAATTTCTTCCTTTCCATCTATTAAAATGGAATGACTTCTTTCATAGGAATGGTACCCGTTAGTGCCGTTACCGGAATTTCCGGTCCATTGAATAGTGAGGGAATAAGTATATTGTTTAGCCATAATTTTATAGCTGTTTGCTGAAACCTGAAACCTGATACCTGAGACCTATTTAATCGACTTAAACAGCCTGTTCCATCTTGGTCCTTTATCATAACTGAACCAGATCAGGGAAGCTTTTCCCACTATATGATCCTCTGGCACAAAACCCCAGAAACGGCTATCAAGGGAATTATGCCGATTATCTCCCATCATAAAGTAATAGTTCATTTTAAAGGTGTACGATGTGGTTGGTTGCCCATTGATAAAATATTGTCCATTCTTTTCTTCCAACTGGTTTCCTTCATAAGTAACGATACATCTTTTATATCTTGTCAGATTATCCGGTGTAAGTTGAATGCTGGCTCCTTTTTTAGGGATCCAAATCGGACCATAATTATCAACCGACCAATTATATGATGCATCAAAGGGATATAAATAAGGACTTTTATCTACACTTCTGAGCGGCGTTGGTTCAATGGATTTCACCATTGGAAAAAGTTTAAGAGCAGCTTTTTCAGAATCACTCATACTAATGATGTAGGCATTGTTTCCTACCAGGGTCACCTGGTTTTTATTCCGGTCATCCACATTATCCTGAATACCAACATCGTTGAGGTTGTCAGGATTTAGAGGAGAGGAAGTGCTAACAAGGTAACTAAACTCATGATCAGGAGGCAATGGCTGAGGCACTCCGTTAATATGAACAATTTGATTGATGATCTGAAGAGTGTCTCCGGCAATTGCTGTACAACGTTTAATAAAATTCTCTCTTTTATCTACAGGCCTCGTAATGATCAAATCGCCAAACTGATCCTGAACTCTTTGCCTTGCCTGGTCTTCTGAAATATGCTCTTCCATCATTCTCTCCTGGATCACCTGGTAATAAGTTGTTTGTGAGCCATATTGATAATCGTTGATCAGCGTATCATTCACGGGGAAATTAAACACAACGACATCTCTTCTTTGCACCGGTTTAGCAAACCAGCGCGTATAAGGAATCTTAATCCATTCCACATATGATTTTGTATTTCCTCCAATAATAGTATGGTGCATAAAGGGCAAAGCAAGCGGTGTATTCGGAATGCGGGGACCGTAAGCGAATTTGCTCACAAAGAGGAAATCATTTACAAGTAAGGTTTTCTCCATGGAGGGAGTAGGAATCGTATAGGCTTCAAAAACAAATGTGCGGATTAAAGTCGCGGCGACAATAGCAAATACGGCAGCGTCTATCCATTCCCGTATTCCTCCTTTCTTATAGTTTTTTACGACAGATGTTCCGGCATAACGTTCATTATCTGAAAAGCCCAGGTAGGGGAAATAAATAAATGGAACGAACACCGTTAAGAAATGGTGGCCCAAACCAAAGCGGCCAAAGTGTTCTACGAATTTTATAAATATCCAGATAGTAATAAACTGTCCCGCAATTGGAATGAATTGAAGAAAAAACCAGACCTTATTCAATTCCATTTTTTCGACCATGCACCAGGTATTGTAATATGGAATCAGACCTTTCCAGGGTTCTATTCCCGCCTTTTTAAACATACCGTATAAACCAATCAATACGCCAATAGTAGCGAGAATAAAAAGTACTAAACTCATTCGTCAATTTTTTTGAAGTGGTGACAAATGTAGCATATTGTTAAATTATTGCAATGGAATGTTCTAAGGATGATTTGTTAATTGTTGGGTGTCAGGTGTCAGGTGGTAGGTATTAGGTGGTAGGTGGTAGGTTGTAGGTTGAAGGGGAAATTTCCTGAAGATATGAAAAGAAACTATTTTTTAGTTCCTTCCCAATCATAGAATATCACAACAATCAAATAAATCATAGTTCAGAAAGCATCCTACAATTCCTTCCCCAAAATATCATTAATTTCCTTTGCCCTGTTCATGATCATAAAATGACCTCCTCCTTTTATTATAAAATCCGGGTGTACATTTTTTATGGGGAAGATGCGGTCTGCACTTCCATGTATATGGATAAGATTAGAAAGTTTACTTCGGTTTTGCCAGTTAACAATCTGGTTAATGGCCCAGTCGGTATAAATCTGACTGATATTCCTGCGGTATTCTCTTACAAGGGTTTTTTCTTCTTCATTCTTTACGCCCAGGTTATAATTTTCAATGGGTTCGAGAAATGAGAATGGTTTTAATGGAAGCACTTTATTCAAACCTGATTTACCTGTTATGCGAAATATCCAGGGCATCTCGTCCTGGGTTTGAATACTGGAGATCATAAAAATCTTTTCTGTCCGGATCCTCTTGGCAATTTCCACACTCATCATTCCTCCGAATGATAATCCTACTAAAACGGGATTAGGTTCTACTATCTTATTTAGAAACCGTTGCGTATACTTATCTAATGATTCATTCTTCTCCGGCGTTTCCCATTTAAGAAAATTTACACGGTTATTTCCAAAATCTAATCTTGAAAATACCCGTTCATCTGCCCCAAACCCACTGATGCAATAAATATTCTTCATAAAAAATGATATTGTGGAATAAGTATAAATCTTTTTTTATACTGGCTGAGTATCCTGTAAAAATTCAAAAAATAACTTATACCAATCCGGCCCGTTTATTTCCTCGGCATCACAAAATTCTCTACATCTTCCGTTGTAATCGTTTTTCCGGAAAGGATGATCAGACGCTCAACGACATTATGTAATTCACGGATATTCCCGGTCCATTTATATTTTTGTAATAATTCAATTGCACTTTTGTCAATCTCTTTTACAGGCTGACCATAATCAATGGCTATGTCATTTAAAAAACGGTCAATCAATAAAGGGATATCTGCAACACGTTCGTTTAATGACGGTACATTAACGATGATTACACCAAGACGATGATATAAATCAAGACGGAATTTTTTGTTTTCTACCTCCTCAAGTAAGTTCTTATTTGTAGCTGCAATGATTCGGACATCTACATTAATATCCTTATCTGCTCCCACCCTCGTTATTTTTCCTTCCTGCAAAGCACGTAATACTTTTGCCTGTGCATTCAGGCTCATATCCCCAATTTCATCTAAGAAAAGAGTTCCGCCATGTGCCTGTTCGAATTTTCCTATACGCTGTTTAACGGCCGAAGTGAAACTTCCTTTTTCATGCCCAAATAATTCGCTTTCAATGAGTTCCCCAGGTATTGCTGCACAGTTCACTTCTACCATTGCATTCTTTGAGCGATTACTTTTTTCATGAATCCATCTTGCTACTAATTCTTTTCCTACACCATTTTCACCCGTGATTAATACCCGGGCTTCGGTGGGAGCAATCTTATCTATGGTGTCTTTAATTTTCCGGATGGGTTTCGATTCCCCTACAATTTCCTGCACTTTACTAATGCGCCGTTTTAGTACACGGGTTTCCGCAACCAGTGTGTTTTTTTCCATCGCATTTCGCAGAGTGATCAACATTCTGTTTAGATCCGGTGGCTTTGAAATATAATCAAATGCTCCTTTTTTAACTGCTTCTACGGCCGTTTCAATATTTCCATGACCACTAATGATAATAATGGGCGTTTCAGGATTGATCTCTTTGGCTCTTTCCAAAAATTCAAGGCCATCTAATTTGGGCATCTTGATATCGCACAGAACAAGGTCATATGTGTTTTCTTTGAATTTTCTCAGGCCTTCTTCTCCATCAGCAGCTTCGTCGATTTTATACCCTTCATAACCCAGAATTTCATTCAGCGTTTTTCTGATTGCTTTTTCATCATCAATAATTAAAATATAAGGCATCGTTTTAATTGTTTTATTATTTTAAAGTACCAATTTTAATCGTCGGCTTCCATCATTAAAAAAGCCTTAATAAATCCATCAATTTCTCCATCCATAACAGGACCTATATTTCCTACTTCATAATCTGTCCGGTGATCTTTGATCATTTTATACGGGTGAAACACATAACTTCTTATCTGGCTACCCCATTCAATTTTTTTCTTCTTTGCATTCGAAGCATTCAATTTCTCTTCGCGCTTTCGCATTTCTGCTTCATACAATCTGCTTTTAAGCATCGCCATCGCTTTTTCCCTGTTCTCACCTTGTGTACGTGCCTGCTGGCATTCCACAATTATTCCCGAAGGAGTGTGCGTGATTCTTACGGCAGTTTCCACTTTATTTACATTCTGTCCGCCACTACCACCACTCCGGAAAAAATCCCATTCAATATCTGCCGGATTCACAACTATCTCAATCGTGTCATCAATCAACGGATAGACATACACGCTGGCAAAGCTTGTGTGCCGTCTGGCATTGCTATCGAAGGGGGAAATGCGAACCAAACGGTGAACACCGCTTTCCGCTTTTAAAAATCCATAGGCGAAATGGCCATCAAACTGGAGCGTCACACTCTTAATACCCGCAGCATCTCCGTCCTGTAAATCCAGTTCAGTAACCGTCATTCCATGCTTTTCTCCGTACATGATGTACATGCGCATAAGCATTTGAGCCCAGTCCTGACTTTCCGTACCACCAGCTCCACTGTTTATTTGCAAAATAGCCGGCATTTCATCTTCCGGTTTATTGAGCGTGCTTTTAAATTCTGCTTCTTCCACCGCTTTTTGGGCACTTTGAAAGGCGCTCTTCACTTCTTCCTCTGTTGCTTCTCCTTCTTTCCAGAATTCAAACAAAATGGCAAAATCCTCAATTTTTGAATGCACATCTTCGTAAAGATGTGTCCAAAATTCGTTTAATTTGATGGATTTTAAAATTGCGGTAGCACGTTCGCTATTCTCCCAAAAGCCCGGTGATACGGACAATTGTTTTTCATTATCTATTTTCTGCTGTCGGTTATCGACGTCAAAGAAACCTCCTCAAAACCGACAACCGGTCTCTTAAATCTTTAATAATTTCTGTAGTCATAGGCGCAAATATAATGAGGATAGTGTTAAGGTCTTTTTATCTTTGGGAAAATACATTTAGTTAGGAGTTAGAAGTGAGGAATTAGGAGTTCGGAGTTCGGTATTCAGAGTTCAAAGTTTGAAGTTCACAGTTTGAAGTCCCCATGATTTCGGTTGACCTTTTTTATCCTTTTTTTCTCTTTTTTAGGATTTATGTGAAAAACCTTTTGGTGAAAAAATGAAAGAACTATTTATGTTTGTTTTTTCAAAGGAAAACGGAAGATGGCTCGTAGCAATCAGCGTTCGACATTCGAAACTGAAAAAATTCGTAAAATCCGTGCCTAAAATTCGTATTTGATCTGTTGAATTCCTTTTGGGAAATGCTCTTTATAAAAAAATATCCTTAAATTGGTTTGCTATGAAATCAAATAAAATCTTTTTGTTGTTTTTACTGCCTTGCTTTTTGTTCTTTGCACAAATTGGAAATAGCGCTCCTGCACCTGGAAATGCACCGGAAGTTTTCGCTCCGAATCCTATTAAAAAGATCATAAAAGCTATAGAGAAAGCAAATATTTTCGTTTTAGAAACTCCGGCCCAACCATCTCCGTTAGTGATAGAACAGGAAAAAAATTACCTGCTTTTATCCAGGTTAGCCACTTCTGATGAATTGGAAGATTTGATTCTCACGCATAAAAACGCGGTTGTGAGAATGTATGCTTTTAAATCGCTTACCATCCAAATGAACAATATTTCGGAAAACATCATGAACGTCATAAACAACGATACGACCCTTATTGACTGCATCAACAAGGAGAAAAGTGAAATGGCCGAAATAAAAATACTTGCACAAAACTTTTTGAATTAAATCCGAAGATTTTTTAGGCAAAAAATCAAATGGCTGTGAAACTGTTTTAAAATAATTACCCATTAAATTACGAGGGGAATGCTTAGGACATTTTTAAAGCACCAGTATATTGCTTTTACATGTAGCAGGAACCGGCGGCAAATATTACCGGAAATGCGTTGATGGGGATTATGTTTTTATTGATGCAAAAGCCTGAATTGCTTATTTTTTAATGAACCCTTTGCAAATCTGGATCCTGGCACACAAGCACAGTTGATAAGTCTTTTGAGAGACTAGAAGAGCCGCCGTAATTTGACCACTTTTATTTCCAACAAAGACCTCAATCATGTAACAGAAGTCTGTAGCCGGATTATTTTACTTGAAAAAGGGATGGTGATCAAGGATCTTCAGAAAGATGCGAATATTTGAAGAAATTAAAGGAGTATTTTTTGGGATGAAAAAAAGGGAGCAATGGCTTAATTGTTATAATTGTTGAATGGCTAAATGACTGAATTGTTGGAGTGGTTGAAGCGCTGATTAAATCCTAAAGAATAACTTCTAAAAAGCAGATAGAAAACAGAGCAATAAAATGAAGAATTTAACCTCTAAGACCTTTAAGACCTTTAAGAATTCTAAGCATTTATTCCGAAGGAATAAATAAAAAATGCGAAGCGTTTTTCGCTTTGTGCCCTTTGAGACTTGGTGGTGAAATTTTAAATCGTCGAATAATTTCAGTGGTTGAATGGATGTGATTCTTAAGTGGCTTAATGATTAAATTGTTTTCTCCCATACTATGGTTTTTCGCATTCAATATTCCATTGTAAATTTGTAGCTATTTATAAAAAAAGAATAAACATAAAGCGAACAATATTTCTGCCATTATAAACAAAGCAACACAAAAGAATCCTTTAATTAAAAGAAACTTGCACTTTTCCCAAATCACGCTTACAGGATATAAAAATTATCAGAACGAAACCTTCCTATTTACAGGAAGGATCGTCGGTATTTGCGGACAAAATGGAATGGGAAAAACAAATCTATTGGACGCCATCAATTATTTATGCTTCACAAAAAGCTATTTTTCCGGTACGGATCCGATGAATGTACATTTTGGTGCAGAAGGTTTTCGCCTGGTTGGTGATCTTGCAACAGACACCCCGGAAGAAAAAAAACACAAGATTGTTTGTATTTATCGTTCCGGCGGAAAGAAAGAGTTTTTTTTGGATGATGTGCCATATGAAAAATTCTCTCACCATATCGGGAAATTTCCCTGTGTGATGATCGCGCCGGACGATATAGAAATGATTACGGGTGGAAGTGAAACCAGGCGGAAGTTTATAGATACCTTAATCAGTCAAATCGATCCCCAATATTTGCAGCAATTAATTATTTACAACAAGGTCCTATTACAAAGAAATAGTTTCCTTAAAAATGAAGCCGGAAAAAACTCCTTTAATATCAGTTTATTGGAAGTTCTGGATAATCAATTAATTCTTCCGGCGGAATATATTTTTTCTGTTCGAAAAAAATTCTTCGATCAATTATTTCCCCTCATTTGTGCTTTTTATGATATCATCGCAGGAAATAAAGAAAGTATTTCCTTGCAATACCAAAGCCAGTTACATGATGATGATTTTGCAAAATTATTGGTATCGTCCCGCCAAAAGGACCGCCTCCTTCAAAGAACCAATGTGGGGATTCATAAAGATGAACTGATCTTTTTATTGGACGAAATCATCTTTAAGACCATAGCTTCGCAAGGGCAAAGAAAAAGTTTGTTATTTGCCTGTAAACTGGCACAATTTGAAACCCTTAAAAGAGTCAAGGGCTTCCCTCCCACTCTTTTATTGGATGATGTGTTTGAAAAACTGGATGAAACGAGGATGAATAATTTACTCGAATATGTTTGCCAGGAAAATAAAGGCCAGGTATTTATAACCGATACGCATGAAGCCAGGTTGAGAGAGTCGCTTGATAAATTTAAGGAAGATGTGCAGATAATTCAGTTGTCTTAAGCTTTTTTTGCACAGAACGAAGCAAACTTTAAACAAATCTTTCCCCTCTTATCCCCACCAAAAATGGTAGCTTTGACCTATGGAAGTATCAATCGGCGAAGCATTAAGGGATTTTTTAAATAAAAGTAAGCTTAAAAGCGGTGTGCAATCAGTACAATTAGAAGAAGTGTGGGAAAAAATAATGGGAAAGACAATTTCTAATTATACAGATAAGATCCATATTTATAATGGCACCCTGTTTATTACCACGTCTGTAGCTCCTCTCCGGACAGAATTAAATTACCAGAAAGAAAAAATCATCGAAAGAGTGAACGAATCCTTTGGTGAAAAAGTTATTAAGGAAGTGGTGGTTAAGTAGGGTTGTAGGTGTTAGGTGGTAGGTGTATTCCAGGTTTTTCAATTCGTGTAATTCGTGCTCAAAATTCGTGTTTATACTTCTTCAAATGAAATAAATCTTAAATTTGATTATGGATGAAATAAAAATAGAAATACTTAATCCGAAAGCTATGCAACTTATAAAAGGGATGCAGGACTTGAATCTTATTAAGATCAGTGAGAATCCAAATTCGTTATTAAAAGAATATCTGAATAAAATGAGACGCAATTCCTCTGATGTCCCTGATATAGAAGAAATTGCCAACATTGTTAATGAGGTAAGAGAAAAACGATATGCAAATAAAAAGACCGCTTAGAATAATTATTGACACTAACCTTTGGATAAGTTTCATTATTACTAAAAAGTATACCTTACTTGATTCTTATTTATTTTCTAAAGAGGCAATTCTTTTATTTAGTGAAGAACTTATTGATGAAATAAATCAAACCATTCAAAAGCCAAAACTTAAAAAGATTTTTGGGAAAGAAGCACTTGAGGAAATGCTTTCAAGATTTGACCCATTTATTGAATTGATAGAGGTTAAAAGCACGATTGATGTTTGTAGAGATCCTAATGATAATTTTTTATTGGAATTATCTAAAGACGGTAGAGCAGATTTTCTTCTGACGGGTGATAAAGATTTACTTGATTTACGTAAATTTGATAAGACAAAAATTACAACCATTTCTTCTTTTTTTGATGACACAAAAAAAGAAAAATAAATAGATTTCTTCCTTTGTATTCTTTTCTTTATTTCAAGACTGAACATTCTCTCCACAATTTTATTCGTGTAATTAGTTTTTTAAATTCGTGTTCTATCAATTGGGAATCAGCTATCAGAATTCTATTTTTTCAATTCGAGTAATTCGTGCCTAAAATTCGTGTTTACCTTTTTCTTGTTCGTGTTTACCAATTCACCATTTCAAATAAAAAAAAACACCATGCCCACCACCTACCTCACCAGCGTTAAAACAAGGTTTGAATTTTATAAAGATTTAGGTGATAAAACCTTTGCCCAACTTTCAGATGAACAATTATTCTGGCAATTCAATGAAGAAAGCAACAGCATATCTATTATCGTAAAACACCTTTGGGGGAATATGCTTTCCCGCTGGACCGATTTCCTGATCAGCGATGGGGAAAAAGAGTGGCGACAAAGAGATGCCGAATTTCAAAATAATTTTTCCAACCGGGAAGAACTTTTAGCGAAATGGGAAGAAGGTTGGAAATGTTTATTCAACGCCCTTAAACCATTAACAGAAGAAGATCTTTCAAAAGAAATTCTTATCCGTCATGAAACACTTTCTGCAGTGGATGCGATCAACAGGCAATTAGCCCATTATGCCTATCACGTAGGTCAAATTGTATTTATCGGAAAAATGGTTTGTGGCAATCATTGGACATCACTCTCCATTCCAAAAGGAAAATCAAAAGAATATAATGCGGATAAATTTGGGTTTCCAAAAGATGATTCCAAAAAATAAACAACAAGTTTTTTAAAATATCAAAACATTCTTTTGATTTTATCGGTTAGACTTAAAACAAAATACTGCCTGGTAAAGAAATATTTTACTCCTCATTCACAAACTCTAAAATATCTCCCGGCTGACAATCCAGCGCTTTACAAATAGCTTCCAGCGTACTAAAACGCACTGCCTTAGCCTTTCCTGTTTTTAAAATAGATAGATTAGACAAGGTCAGGTCCACGATCTCCGATAGTTCGTTGAGGGACATTTTCCGTTTTGCCATCATTACGTCAAGATTTACAATTATGGGCATGGTTAGACGGTTAATTGGTTTTCTTCCTGCATTTCAATACCGCGCTTAATAATCTGCGAAAGAATAAAGACAATACCGGCAATAAAAAAATACTCATCATTAATAAAATTTCCGGGTAATTCCATTCCTGTGCCTTCCATTAAATAGTGCGCAAAGGATTTTCCAATGAGATTCATCATCACCCAAAC
>JBBSUB010000081.1:0-16735 GCA_038235345.1 Chitinophagales bacterium | reverse complement strand
TTGTAAAACGGGTACCTTCTTTTGCAAGGCGATCTATATTTGGCGTTTGTATTTTTGTTGCCCCATAGCTGCTGACATCTCCATAACCCAGGTCGTCCGCGTAAATAAAAACGACATTGGGACGCTGCTGTGAGAACGACAAAAAATTAAAAGCGAATAAGGCCAAAACAATAAAAAGTACTTTTCTCATTGAATTTTTATTTTAATTACCCAAAGGATAAAAGAGTGAATAAATGAGTTTTAAAATTATTGATTTCATCCATGTTGATGAGAATTTAATAAGGTAATAAGGTTGTTCAATTAATATCAGGGATCTTCTACTAAGGTTTAGTAATACCAATCAAATTCTTTGATTGATTTCTAACCTATTTTCATTTTAGGCTTTAAATTTATTTTCATAAAGAAGAGAATAAATACACACTTCTTCTTCAACCTTAGTAGAAATCCTACAATATGTTTCTCCACCTTATTCCCTTATTTACTTTACCTCATTTCAATATCCGGATTGATTCTGAAAATAGAGCTTTTTTAAACAGTCCTATTCCCCGGTTTATCTTTTTAAAAGGAAAATTAATCCTGAACCTATAATCTTTAATGCTCTAAAGCCTACTTTAATTACATCAAGCAAACCAAAACCTAATTATTTAAAACAACCTTAAAAACGTAAACAGGAATACCTTTCGGCAACTTCTTATGCTTCGGCATTGTAATCGTTAATGCATTCTGATCCACTTTTGCTTTAATCCTGGACTTGGATCCCAATAGCTTAATAGACTTTATAGAATGTTTCGTTGCTGCTAAACTTTTTACATGCAAAGTTGCATCCTTCCAACTACGTGCAAATACATAAACGGTATTTCCTTTAGCCGTAAAGTAAATATCGGGCAAGATTACTTTTGAAGTAACGTCTCCTAACGCATCGTCCACAGCAGCATTACTCAGCGTTTTATTAGAAACCAGCTCGCTGGTTACGCTCCAGGGTTTCGTATCATAAATCGCTTCATGATTTATTTTCATCCAACTACCTATCGCATTCAAACGTTCAACTGCCTGCGGAGGAAATTCACCTGTACCTTCAGGGCCAACATTTAATAAAAGATTACCGCCTTTGCTAACAATTTCTACTAATTGACGCACCAACAATTCCGGTGATTTCCAGGCTGTGTCAAACCTGTTATATCCCCAGCCCTTGCTAATGGTGATACACGCCTCCCATGGGGTCAAAACAGCCTTTGGAGTAATTGTCTGCTCAGACACTTTATAATCTCCAAGCCCGTTTCCGATACGATTATTGACGATACAATCCGGCTGTAATGTTCTGATTAAGTCTAATACTTTTTCACTCTGCGCTTTTGTAAATAATTCCGGCGTATCAAACCAAAGGATTGCTACCGGCCCATATTGGGTAAGAAGCTCCTTGATTTGCGGCATTACTTTTCGATCAATGTATTTATTTAAATCTTTGATATCCTCATTGGGATAATCCACCAGGTTGCTACGTCCGCCTTTGGTTGGCCAATTCGTAGGTACATCGGGGTCTTCCCAGTCTCTGCCTAATGAATAATAAAACCCTAATTTAATTCCATGCTTCTTACAGGCTTCAGCCAATTCTTTCAGAGGATCCCTTTTAAAAGGGGTTTTCTTTACAATGTTATAATCACTGGAAGGAGAATTATACATAGCAAAACCGTCATGATGTTTCGTGGTAATAACGATGTATTTCATACCGGCATTTTTCGCATACATCACCCATTGTTCCGCATTAAACTTTGTAGGGTCGAAATCATTGGCAATGGCACCGTACTCTTTCAGAGAAGCTTTCACGTATATCATGAAATGCTCGTTTCCTCCATAAGGTTTGCCATTCCATAATCCTGCGGCTTGTGAGTATAATCCCCAATGGAGGAACAATCCAAATTTTGCATCCTGCCACCACTCCAAACGTTCTGCCTCTTTTGATGAGTTTGATTGAGCTATGGATGAATTGCTGAAAACAAACAAGCACAGAAAGATTAAAAGAATATTTCGTGAACCTTTTTTTAACTTAAAAAGAACCTGAATTTTCATAATAATAAAAAATTATTTTTTAATTTATTTTATCTATTTCCCTGCTTCTGCCAGCTCTGAGTTTTGGAGAACCCACATCAATCTTTTTCCTATTGATCTAATAATTTTTATCGAACATCCCCTAATTTCACGCTTCTCCATTCAAACAATGAAGTGAAAATATATACAGACCTCCAGGTTGCAAAACTCCTTTTAATATCACTTTTTTACAGAGAACTTTTTTTATTTTTTGCCATTTTATCCATTCTATTTCAATTTCACATCCAATACATCTCCATTCATGGACCGAATTTCTGAAGGAAGGTGAATAGTTACAGTGCCCTTTTTTTCTTCGTAAATCATTTTTATATCCTTTCCCAACATCTTAATACTTTCAATTAAATGGGGTGTTTTGAAAGTAATCGTTTCTGCTGAAAGTGGTAATACAGGAGGATTAATACCCTTCACTGCCGGCATCACAAATAAATAACGATGCAGTTCTTTAGCAACCGCGGGTACCGATGATTCTTCTCCTTTTCCCAACACAGATGTTCCGGAAATAGCAACCTCATTCACTTTCATCCACGCAGCAATTTCATTCAGGCGGCTGATCATTTCTTTTGAAAATACCCCCTCTTTTGTTGGTCCGAAGTTTAGTAAAAAATTCGTATTATTTGCTCGACAAACTGCCAATTGATTTAAAACATATGCAGTCGATTTTAAAGGGGCTTTTGTATAACCCCAACCGGAGGAAGCAATTGTTGCGCATAATTCTGTCCAATCGTTTTGTACGGTTGTTGGCAAAGCTTTATCGCCTTCTAACGTTTTATAATCACCATAGCCAAAGAATCTTGGACTTACAACAATACCGGGCTGCAACTTGTGTATTTCCTCCATGGTAATTGTATGTGTCCTGGCTATGTTCCCTTTTGGAATATCAGGACCACCATCAAACCAAATCATATCAATTTTGCCATAATTTGTTAGCAATTCTGTAATTTGGCCTTTAAGATATGCGGCAACATCTTCATAATGTTTTTGCTTTTCCGCTTCTGTTTTTTGGGTTGTTCTGACTTTCAAATTTTCATCTATCGAAGGAACATTCTTATAGTCTCTACTAACACCGTAATACATAAAGCTTTGAAAATCACGATTAAAATGCCAATCTGGTCCGGAATAATATAATCCAACTTTTAGCCCATACTTTTTACATGCGGTTGTAAATTCTTTTACAAAATCTCTTCCGCCCAAATAGTTCTTTGTATTAAAATCTCCGTATTTACTTGGCCACATAGCAAAGCCATCATGATGCCTGGTTGTAAATACAACATACTTCATACCTGCTTCCTTAGCCAATTTAACCCAGGTATCTGGATCGGTTTTTTTAGGATCAAAATCCTTTGCCATAGCCCAATATTCGTTTGGAGTTACGCAACTGTTATCCTTTTCACAACGGTGGCCTGCAAAGAAATTTCCATTTGCTATAAATCTATCCACTGAATCCTGAGTAGGCTTTTTAGAACTCCATCCTATTTGTGTACCAGCCATCATAGGCCAGGATAAATCAAGCTCTTTTACAGAAGAAATACTCCAATGTATAAACATGCCGAAACCCGCTTCAGGAAACCATTGCGCGCCAGGATTTGTTTTGCGTTTATAGGCTTCTTTTGGTTGACTATCATCAATTCCTATTTGAGCGTGCTCCATTTTTACACGATCGGCTTCTGATTGTTTTTTATCCTGAGCATCTATTCTGGCAGAAGTAAGAAATGAAAATGCTAATAGGAACAATATAAAAGGCCTGATATTCATTCTATTTACTTTAGGATTTATATTTGTTAATCAAGAACTTTGTAAAAGACAATTGTAGTCGAGTCCATTCGGATAAAAGATTATTATGCTCATTCAAAATAACGGGTACGATTTTCTAACCTTTTTCCCTCTGAACCATCGCTTCACTCTTCCTTTGATATCCTCTTAGATTGTTTTCAGAGCCTTTTCCGCCAGAGTTATATCGTTAAATTTGTATTAATTAACCTGATTAATAAGATACATCTATTGAATCGTCAAATTAATTTCCTGTGTTGTGCTCTCTTGTTTATCTGAAGTTGCATTAGCCGCCAGAAAAACTACTTTGTACGTGCCGGGCTGTGTGAATACATAATCGTAGCTATCAAGTTGTTGTGTAATATTTTTAATAGGAACAGCAACATCAGGTGCAACCTGGTTCAAATACAACAATTTGGAAATTAACCAATCTTCATTATCAGCAGCGGTGCCGCCGCCACCGGCTATACGAAGTTGTGCCGCACTAATAGACCATAGTGCTGCAGAGTTTTTAATATCTACCTGCTTCCATCCTGCACTGGCTAAATCAGTAATAGGTAATACCTTATTATTCGTTTTTAACAGACTGAGAGTTAGGTTCTTAATTGTCCATGTTTTTTGAGTACTGCCTGTAACACCAGTATATTTAAAAGCTATGAAAACAGGTTTCTTTTGGGCCAGGATATCTGACAAATCAACTATCCCCGACGGTGTATTATCTGCCCCTGTAGACAATTTAGCTCTATCTGTAACATCAGTCCAGGTAGCCTTGGCTATACTTGCAGCATCATACGTTCCGGTAAAGTCGGTAGAGACCATCAACTGTAAGGTATTTACCTGGTTGCCATATTGAGCATAAGTTGCAAATTGTAATTGGGGTTTGCCATCGGCGAGAGTCCTCTCACGGTTTGCGTAATCGTTCCCATCATCTCCGGAATAAAAACTAATGATATCCGGATTTCCAGTAAACTTAAAATGCACGGTATCTCCTACTTTATACTTAGTGGAGCTAGTAGTTACTGTAAAAGATAATGGCTTTATCGTCAATTCTTTATTACAGGAAGCAAATGCTATCATCCCTGCTAAACCTGCTATTAATCGAATATGTTTCATATTTCTATTTTTTTGAAATTTTCTAAATAAATTTTAATACTCTATTTGTTAGTCGTTCTAATATCCAGGATTTTGTGTAGCAGCTTTGTTTACAGTAATCTCAGAAGCTGGTATCGGATACAACAAATACTTAGGCGAAGAAGCCGCATTGGTTGCTCCCAATGAAGCATATTTCAGGCCTGCGTTTCCAGCTAAATCTGTAACCATTTGGTTTGCCAAAGCACTCATAGTTTGAGTCCAGGTGCCCCATCTGATCAAATCAGGTCTTCTTAAGGTTTCAAAGCAAAGTTCACGGGATCTTTCATCTACGATGATTTGCTGAAACTCCGAGCCACTTAAACCACTTGGCAGGTCTGAAAGATTATTAGGTGTCTTTGCTGGAAATCCGTACCCTCTTCTGCGCACCTGGTTGATTGCTTCTAAAGCATTTGCTGAAGGACCGCCGTTTACCTGGTTATCTGCTTCTGCCAGCATTAATAATACATCTGAATATCTTAAGATAGGGAAATTTATACCTGTATTATTTTTACTTTTAGGTAACAACGTTTCATAAGATCTTCTCCATTTGCCCGCATTTCTGTCATAAATTGTTCCACCTTTATTCACCCGGTTTATTCCTGAATATCCGTAAGGAGCAATTGCCCAATCTCTGCGTAAATCTCCGACACCATATGAATCATATAGCTTTTTTGTAGTATTGACAAAAGCATAACAATACCCCGTATCATTATTCGCGGTATATTGAATACCCATTGTATTGCCTAATCTGCCTTGCTCCTGAGTGGTTGTAGCATCATTTCCGTTAAAATCAGCTTCCCACATCGCTTCCTTAATATCATAGATATCTTGTGCTTCATTAATAAATATTTGACTATAACTTGGGTTCAAAGAATGGACACCAGATTGCTGAACTTTAGTAGCCCATGTCAGTGCATCCTTGTATTTTGCTTTATCTAATAAAGGGTAACCCGCCATGGTCAAACATACTCTTGCTAAAATACCTTCTACTGTTGTTTTTGAGACCCTGCTGGAATAACCAAATTTAGTTGCAGGATAACATTTGGCTTCCGCATCTGTCATATCAGCTAATATCTGGGCATATACTTCTTTTGAAGGGGTTCTTACAACATCTGAAGATGCAGCACCCGTAACGGTTGTAGGCTCCAATTTCAAAGGTACATCGCCAAATTTACTAACTAATAGGAAATAATAATAACCTCTTAAAAACTTCGCCTCACCTAATATAGCGTCTCTTTCTATAGGATCCATAGCCTTAGGTATATTGATGTAATAAATCAGGTTATTGGCTCTTTCAATACCAATATAAAGTGCTTGCCAGGTCTTATCTATATTTACATTGGTATAATCAAAATCATAAACTTCCGTACCAGTAACCTGGGTGTTTCTTGCATAAAAACCTTCATCAGTGCAGGCTCCTAACTGGTTAAAGAGTAGATTAGCGTATAATTGTTCTCTCTGATACCCTAAAACATCATACACCCCGGCCAACGCTTGTATTAATTGACCTCCGGTAGCATAGTTATCTGCAGGTGCAGCAAAGGAAAGTGGTTCAGTATTTAAAAATTTTTTACAGGAAGTTATGGAAGTGATAGTACCAGCCATAATTAATAATCCCAGGAAATAATATATTCGTTTCATAATAATCTTTTTTTTTAATTAAAGTGATGCTTTTATTCCAAAAGTTGTTGTGTTTGAACGTGGGTAAGCAGAATAGTCAACTCCGGGAGTTAATACGCTATTGTATATACTTACTTCAGGGTCATTCCCTGTGTAATTAGTCCAGGTAAGCAAATTTTGTGCAGCTACATAAATATTTACATTTTTGATACCCCATTTTTTCATTAAGGTATTAGGAAGGTTATAACCAAACGATATAGTTTTCAACCTTAGATAAGAACCATCTTCAACAACTCTCGAAGAGAAAGAGTTGCCAAGAGGACCCTGACCTTTTGTACGGAAGTATGTATTGCCTGGATTATCGGGTGTCCATCTGTCACTATAACTTGCAAATTGATTAAGGCCCGTTTTGACCAAATTGTTACCTTCAAATACAAGTCTGTTTGCGTTAATTATATTATTGCCATAAGACCATTGAAAGAAAATATTCAGATCAAATCCTTTATAGGAAAAATCATTTGAAAAGCCACCTGTGTTTAAAGGAAGTCCTCTACCGATGACCGTAAAATCGTTGTTATTTACTGTACCATCACCGTTCAGGTCTTTGTATTTTACATCTCCGGGTTGAATACTACTCCTCACATTGCCATTCGTTGGAACGGTTCCCTTCAAAGTATAAGAACCGGAAGCACTTTTATCGAAATCATCAAATTGATAATTACCATCCCAAACAGGACCATACATTAATCCCAAAGGTTTGCCTACCTGAACTAAATATGCAGGGATATTTCTAACACTATTATCATACGGTGCATATGCAAAGAATGAATTTTGATTGTCAGCTAGTGATAATACCTTATTGGCATTAAAAGATATATTGAAACTGGTATTCCAGGTAAAATCCTTCGTTTTTACATTAACTGTGTTAACAGTAATCTCCAGACCCTTATTTTCAACACTACCAATGTTCTTAAAAATACTACCGAAACCAAATGAAGTTGGGATGTTAGCATTTAAAAGAAGATCTCTTGTAGTCTTTTTATAAGCATCTATCTCAAAGCTAATCCGGTTATCCAGGAATGCCATATCAAGACCAAGGTCCCACTGTGCAGTTGTCTCCCATTTCAAATTAGGATTACCAAGAGTTTGTGGAATAAGGCCCGATACTTCTGCATTATCGAAGGTATATCCCTGTTGAATTGGTGACACACTAAATTGGGTTAAATAAGGAAAATCGCCTACACGGTTATTACCTGTTTCACCATAACTAATTCTTAATTTGCCGTTGGAAACTGCTTTCACATTGTTAAACAAAAGGTTTTTAAATTTCCAGGCAAAAGCTCCCGAGGGGAAATAACTCCAATGGTTTTCCGGAGCAAATTTGGAAGAGCCATCCGCTCTAAACGAGGCAGTCAACAAATAATCAGAATAGAGAGTATAATTTACTCTGCCTAAAAAAGATGATAACGTATTTACCGAAGCATCTGAATTTATATTCGTAGGTGTACCGGAACTTAACCAGCTTACATTTTTCGCTTGTACCGGAAGTTGGTTAGCAGCCGATCCATATAAAGATGATTTTGATTTTTGTGCTGTAACACCAGCTACCACATTCAAATTATGATATTTATTAAAACGTTTGCTGTAAGTAAGGGTATTCTCGTTTAACCATGATTCATTATTATAATAAATAACAGAACCATTTATACCATTACCATTTAATCTGGGATTACCATATGATGTAAGTGTATCGTTGAAAGAGACGGCCTGCCTGACGCGGTTATCAATACCACCAGATACTTTCAATTTTAGATTTTTTGTAATTGCATACTCTATAAAAGCATTGGCGGATAAATTGTTATAATTATTCTCCCTTACAATATTCTTCTGATTCAATGTAGGATTAAACCGATAATCATTAGCGGAACTAACATTATCATCAAAAGGCTGGCTTACTAAATCATTGCCAAAAGGCTTATAACCCCAAACGCTATACATTAAAGTAGAAGTTGCACTACTCGCGGTTGAAGCAGGATTTATTCCATATTGCTCTAAACGACTGTAATTGATATTCACAGAGGCTTTAAAATTCTTACCCAGATTTTGATTTAATACAATTCGTCCCTGGTATCTCTTATAACCTGAATTAATAATGACACCATCCTGGTCTAATATATTATCGGATATAGCATACTTCGTTTGCGCATTACCGCCGGATACTGAAAGGTTATAATTTTTCATTGGTGCAGTTCTAAACAATTGCGATTGCCAGTTAATGTCTGTACTATCCTTATAGCTATCTACAGTTGCGCCTCTTCTTAAATAATAATAAGCAGCAGTACCAAAAGCAGTCGTATCTGTACCCGGACTAAGTTCCAATTGATATTTTACAAAATCATAAGGGCTCATCAAAGCTACAGTGTTCGTGGTTTTTTGAATACCATAGGAGGCATTAAAGCTTACTGCCGGAGGACCAATTTTTCCACTTTTTGTTGTAATAATGATTACCCCGTTGGCACCACGTGCTCCATAAATAGCTGTTGCTGAGGCATCTTTTAATACAGTGAGTGATTCTATATCATCCGGATTAATTGAATTCGTATTAGGCCCTTCTACTGGGAAACCATCAATTACATATAAGGGGGAGTTATCCTGGGTAATTGAATTATTACCGCGTATGGTCACATTAAATGTTGAGCCTGGCTGTCCATCTACAGAGGCTACAGTTACACCCGCAACTCTACCAGCCAATGCTTCAGTGAAATTACGCACCGGCGCTTTCTGCATTTGTTCAATCGGCGCTACAGTAACAGAGCCTGTGACATCGGTTTTCCTTTGTGTACCATACCCGATGATAACTACTTCTCCTAAACCTACATCGACCGGCTTCAAGGAAACACTCACCTGCGATTGTCCGTTTAAAGGGACTTTTTTGGTTTCATAACTAACAAAAGAAACGAGAAGAGTCGCATTGCCATTCGGCACCATAATTTCAAATTTACCATTCGAGTCTGTAATGGAGGTTGCTTTCGCATTTTCTACTGAAATAGTTGCTCCGGCAAGCGGACTGTTCGTTGAAGCATTCAGTACTGTTCCGGTAATTTTCTTTTGTTGGGCTGATGCTGTAAAAGACAACATCACCAAAGAAAAAATTGACAGGAAAAAATAAATTGTTTTAAAATTTTTCATTTGCGCATTATTGAGTTAATAAGAAGAATTCGTTTGCCAAATTTTGGAATAAATTATTTAATATTCCATTAACAAGATTACCCAATTTTTACTTCATATAAATGAAAAATCTATGCAATCGTTCCCGATAACGATTGCAATTGCCCAAATCTATAAACCCGTAAAAAATCGCTACATTTAACCCTTCAAATCATCCATCCGAAAATTTTATTTTCTTGTTTATGAGATACGAGCCCGTAACGATAAAAGATATTGCAAAGGCATTGAATTTTTCTACCTCCACCGTTTCCCGTGCGTTGCGGGGGAGTTATGAAATAAGCGACGAAACAAAAAAGATTATCCTGGATTATGCAGAAAAAATAAACTACCGGCCAAACCCTATAGCCTTAAGTCTCAAGGACCGTAGAAGTAAAGCTATTGGTGTTGTAGTCAGTGAAATTTCAAACAGTTTTTTTTCTGAAGCCATTAATGGTATAGAATCCATTGCCTATAACAGGGGTTACCATGTAATTATAACCCAAAGTCATGAATCAGCAGAAAGAGAACAAGTAAATGTATTACATCATGCCTCCCGGTCAGTGGATGGAATGCTCATTTCGCTTTCAAGTGGAACAGTAGATCAAACCTATTTAAAAGATTTGATTGATAAGGGAATGCCTATCGTTTTTTTTGACAGGATATCTGATGAAATTGAAACCCATAAAGTTACTGCCAACAATTACCTTGGTGCATTTCACGCTACGGAACATTTGATTACCCAGGGATTTAAAAGGATTGCTCACATTACCAGTGCACCTTATCTTTCTATATCCATTGAAAGGCTTCATGGGTACAGGGATGCGCTGGAAAAACACAATATACCCTTTGATGATTCTTTCATCAGATATTGTAAAAACGGGGGAATGGTCATGGAGGAAATAGAAGAAGCATTGACAAGTCTTTTGGCTGGTAAAAAACGCCCGGATGCTATTTTCACCGCAAGTGACCGGATAACCACTCTTTGTTTTGGGGAATTAAAAAAACTAAAACTGAAAAAAGAAATGGGTTTTATTGGATTTTGTAATACCAAAGTCGGGGATCTCTTTAGCCCGACAATGAGTGTGGTAAAACAACCTGCATTTGAAATAGGCCAGGTGGCCATTGAGATGTTAATCGATCTCATTGAAAGCAAAAGACCCGTAACCGATTTTACAACCAAAATCATCGACACAGAATTGATTATTCGGGAGTCTTCAGTGCAGAAGGTGAAGTAGAGAGAAAGGTTTAATTTCTGATTCCGGAAGAATAAACAATTGTCTGAACCTTGATTTATGTGATTAGGAAGATTGTCTGAACCTTGTTTTATGTGATTCCGGTGATTTGCATGATTTAAGTAACTCCCATATAAGGAATACCTTCATTATTTTATTCCGGAGGTATCCCATCATTCAACCAAATACAAAATCCATTTACTTCTATTTCCCATGGGGTAGTGAAAATCGCGCGAATGATCCTTATGGAAGAAATATTGCCGGCGAACTTCCCCCAGAGAAATGCGGACATGGCCTGGGTGCAACACATGATTAATCCATCAACAGTACGGGGCGAATGACAGTTTTTTTGCCTCATGTCGCTTGTTCCGGAAAGGGGCAGGAGGACGAATCCGGGAAGAATTATTAAAACAGGATTTGTTAGAGGCAGTGAATATTCCGCTTTATGTTGAAATGATTATTGAAGATAATTTGCCTTCGGTTGAAGAGGCATTGGCGGATTTAAAAACGACATGGAAGGACAGTTTGGTAGCCGGGGAGAAATTTAAAACAATCATACAGAATTATATTCAAATGCATATAAAGGTATCACTTTAGTTTATTTTATATGCTGATACATATAATACAATAACTTTTGGTACTTTCGTATGTAAATGCATATAAAATGAACCTATTGTCAGAATTTGTAAAATCCAGGCGAAAACAATTAGGCATAACTCAGGAGGAGTTTGCTGAGAAGGCCGGAGTTGCTCTTACGGTCATCAGAAAAATTGAACAAGGCAAAGAAAATCTCAGCTTATCAAAGGTAAATCAGGTTTTACACCTGTTTGGCCATATACTGGCTCCCATAAATGAGAACGATGCGAAAAGGAATAGTGAAATATAATGATGAACTGACCGGAGTTTTAACGGAGGAAGACAGTGGAGAATATTTATTTGTGTACGACGCGCTATACATTCAAAATTATCCCCATCAATTCATCACCTTTCTAATGCCGGTATCCGCGCAACCGTATAGAAGCAAAAGGCTATTTCCTTTTTTTGATGGTCTGATTCCTGAAGGTTGGCTATTGAATATTGCCGCCGAAAGCTGGAAAATCAACACGAACGATCGAATGGGCCTCCTCCTGGCGTGTTGTCAAAATGCTATTGGAGCAGTAAGTGTTCACCCTCTAAATAACCTTGCAGATGCATAAATGCTTGTATTGTTATAAGGAAATGAATGCACAGCAGCAAGGAGATTACCACCCGAAATGTAGTAAAGCATTCTTTGGAACCTCTTATCCTCCGCTCTTACCCTATCATCTTTGGGAAATGGAACTATTGGCGAAGAAAGCAGCAGTTTTATCCATAGCCGTACCGGGCGTGCAACCGAAATTATCCCTTGGATGGATTAAAACAGCCTTGGAGGATGGGCACCAGGGCCGGCTGACCATTATGGACGCATTGGAAGGAAACTATATTTTGAAACCCCAAAATTCGAAATATTCACAAATGCCGGAGAACGAACATCTCTCCATGAAATTGGCTGAACTTTTTAAGATAGATATCGTACCGGTAAATATGATCCGTTTGGCCTCCGGTGAATTATGTTTCATTACAAAGCGTATTGACCGAAACAAAGACGGAACAAAAAATCACATGATTGATTTCCTGCAAATCCTTGAGTTGGAAGATAAGTATAAAGGCACGATGGAAACGGTAGGAAAAACCATTGGCGAATTGTCGGCTAATACCCTATTGGATAAATTAAGATTTTTCGAATTGATGGTATTTAATTATGTAATCGGCAACAACGATATGCATCTAAAAAACTTTTCGATGTGGCTAACGGAAATGGGCTGGACATTGTTCCCAGCCTACGATCTTTTGAACGTGAAATTAATTTTACCTAAGGATAAAGAAGACATGGCATTGTTGTTTGGTGGAAAAAAAATGAATTTCAACAAAGGATATTTTGATCGCTTTGGGAATATCCTAAACCTAAATGAGAAACAGGTAAACGCAGTGTATAAAAGATTGAATAAATGGTTGCCCAAAGCACTTGAAATGATCGATATTTCGTTTTTAAAAGAAGAACATAAAAAGGCGTACAAAGAATTGATTGTGCAACGTATAAAACTATTTACTGCAGATAACGCAGATTAGCACAATGAAACAGAATAAAAAATCTGTGATAATCCGTGGTGAAAAAATCTGTGGTAAAAAATAAGGCATCACAGATAAAGAAGATTTACAAAGATAATAAAAACAAGAAAATCATAGTTCAACATCTTTATTTGAAGGGCACTTACGAATCATTGAAACGGATCATTTACCAAGCTATAGAATATATTTACGTCCTATAAATTCAAATAATCTTAGAATAATTTTTTATAAAAACACCTCATCCTTCTCTCATGAAAAAAGTCGCTTTTAGTTTCTTCTTATCCATTTCAGTCCTGGCAACTTCCGCCCAATCCGCTGATGTCAACATCAACTTCAATACAAAAGCCACCCATTTCACCGAAAGTCTTCCTGTAGGCAACGGGCGTTTGGGGGCTATGATGTATGGCGATCCAAACCGGGAGCGCATTGCGCTGAATGAAATTTCCTTATGGTCAGGCGGACCACAAAAGGCGGACAATGAAGAGGCGAAAAACTTCTTGAAACCAATCCAGGATCTGCTTCTGGCGGGTAAAAACAGGGAAGCTCAAAACCTTTTACAAAAACATTTTGTGGCTAAAGGCGTGGGCTCCGGATATGGGCAGGGAGCCAATGAAAAATATGGCGCATATCAAACCCTGGGAGATCTGTTCATTCAGTGGCAGGATACACTTTCAGCAGTCACCAATTATCAAAGATCGCTGAACCTGGAAGATGCATTGGCAAGGACTTCATTTAACAGAAACGGAATCAATTACACCGAAGAACTTTTTGCCGATTTTGTCAATGACGTGCTTTGGCTAAAGTTTAAAAGTGACCAAAAAGGAGGAATAAATTTTCGTGTATCTCTGGAGAGAAAAGAAAATGCAGAAGTGATCATACAGGGAAAAAGAATCATTCTCAAAGGACAATTACCTTCCGGAAAAAATAAAGGAATGCAGTTCGTGGCCATTTTAGAACCTCAAATAAAGGGCGGAAAAATATCTGTAATTGGTAATGAATTGGCAATTGAAAACGCGACTGAATGTATCCTGAAATTATCCGCCGGCACGAATTACGATTTCAAAAATGGAGGTTTATCGAAGGAGGATATTATGAAGAAAGCTGACGGCCTGCTTTCCGCAGCCGGAAAAACTTCCTTCGATGCCGCACGGAAAAAAAGCACATTAGCCTATAAAAGATATTTTGAGTCTTGCAGGCTGCAATTTCCGGAAAATAAGGAAGTGAATAAACTTACCACTAATGAGCGACTTATTCGATATTCAAAGGGTAAAAGTGATCCACAATTACCGGCTTTATATTTCAATTTTGGTCGTTATCTCTTGATCTCTTCCTCCCGGCCGGGACTGCTTCCAACGAATCTACAGGGACTTTGGGCAACTGAATATCAAACGCCCTGGAATGGGGATTATCATTTAAATATTAATCTACAAATGAATTATTGGCCGGCGGAAGTCACTAATTTAAGTTCGCTTGCCGAACCTCTCTTTCAATTCACTAAAAACCTGGTACCAAACGGACAAAAAACAGCAAAGGCCTATTATAATGCAAATGGCTGGGTAGCTCATGTGATTTCCAATCCCTGGTTCTATACTTCACCTGGTGAAGGGGCCGATTGGGGATCTACTTTAACAGGGGGAGCCTGGTTATGTGAACACATCTGGGAGCACTACCGGTTTACCAAAGACACAGCCTTTCTGAAACAATACTATCCTGTTTTAAAAGGCGCGGCGCAATTCTTACAATCCATTTTAATTAAGGAGTCAAAACATGTCTGGCTGGTGACTGCGCCCTCCAACTCTCCGGAAAATACCTACATTACGCCTGATGGATTCCGTGGGCAAACAGCCATGGGGCCAACAATGGACATGCAGATCTGCCGTGAACTTTTTCACGCATGTATAGAAGCGGCGACGATTTTAAATACCGATGAAGCATGGAAAAATGAACTTATAAAAACCCTTCCCAAACTGGCACCCAACCAGGTTGGCGCGGAAGGAGATCTCAATGAGTGGCTTGATGATTGGAAAGACGCGGAACCCCACCACCGGCATGTTTCGCATTTGTATGGCTTGCATCCTTACGATGAAATCACTCCCTGGGACACACCGGAATTAGCCGCCGCTGCAAAGAAAACCCTTGAAATGCGTGGTGATGAAGGAACAGGCTGGAGCAAGGCCTGGAAAATAAATTTCTGGGCACGCCTGGGCGATGGCGATCATGCACTTATTTTACTAAACCAATTGCTAAAACCGGTTCTTAATAATGGTATAACCATGCAAGGCGGAGGCACGTATCCTAACTTATTTTGCGCACATCCACCCTTCCAGATTGACGGAAATTTTGGAGGTACGGCCGGTATCGCCGAAATGCTTTTGCAAAGTCATGGCGAAGGAGAGATCATCCGTTTTTTACCCGCACTTCCCGCTGATCCTGACTGGCGTGCTGGGAGTGTAAAAGGTTTAAAGGCGCGGGGCAATTTTAAAGTAGATATGTTTTGGTCGGACGGTAAACTCTCTTCAGCGGAAGTGATTTCGGAAAAGGGTGGAAAATGCAGGATGCTGTTACCAAAAAATATGCGTATCACAGATGTAAAAGGGAAAGTGCTTGCGGAAACCGGAGAGGAACGAGAAGTGGAAATAGAAACGAAAGCAGGGATGATAATGGAAATTCGTATTTGAGAGTTAGGATGAAATGATCAGCAAAAAAATATCAAATCAAGAGCACTACAGCAATTAAAGAGGTTTTTAATAACATAGATTGCTCATTTCAACAAAGGCCTCCGGAAATATTCCTCGAGGTCTTTACAATGAAGTTTTATTTTCAAAGAAGTTTAAAACAATCCCTTCTATTTCCTGGCCTTCACCTCACTGTAAAGCATATTGCCCGGGGTTTCAATCACCACCTTGTAAAAAAGAGCTGGTGCTTTGCTTATGTCAATGGTGGCTTCTTCTTTTTTAAGAGGGACCGTCATTTTATGAAGATAATTATCTTTTCCTACTGTCTTAAAATGATTCGTGGTACTCACCCAAATCTTTGCATTCCCCTTTTCTCCTAAATCTCTCCAGGTAATGAGTAATTCCCCACCGGATAATCTCACTTTTGGATTTGTGGCGTAGAGTTTTCCTGTTAAGGGTACACCATCCAGTTCCATTTTTTGATCATGCGGAATAGTAATGTTTAAAAACTGTGCGATGGAAGGCATAATATCTACGATGGCGGACTTGCCGGATTTGAAATAATCATTCAGATCTTTTGCATTGGTCACGATCCAGGTATTCCTTTCTCTGCTTGATTGACCTCCATGACCTTTACCTGTTTCTGCATCCCGACCATGATCTGTCGTTATCCAGATTTCCCACTCTTCATTAAAGTTTTTTTCGCGGTATTGTATGGCTTCCCATAGTCTACCTATCTGTGCATCCATCATCTCCACAGCCTTATAAAATTGTTCGCTATCGCCATATTTATGACCCATATCATCTGTGTACTGTAGATAAACCCAGGATAGATCCGGTGCTTCTTTT
>JBBSUB010000080.1:0-16862 GCA_038235345.1 Chitinophagales bacterium | reverse complement strand
TTGATCCTGTTGCTGTAGTACTTCTGATATTATTTTTTAAGTGAGGATTAAATGCCATGGAGGCCTCCTCATTTGCACTACTGATTGTAATGCTTAAAATGTCATTTGGCTTTATTGTAAAGTTTGTTTCACCCTGGGAAGTATAAAAGACAGTATCCTTTACATTTTCAAAATATACTATCTGCTTGGAAGTATTACATGAAGTTGAGAATACCGATATACCGATACTAACGAATAGTAAAACTCTTTTCATAATAAAATTTTATTCGACATTTCAATAATTGAGCCAATAAAGGTAGCGTAGAAATTAATAGGAGGATGGATTCAGTTAGGTAATAATCAGGTAAGCGATCTTGTGAAGGTCGAATAAAAAATTACCAGGTAATTAATCACCACAAACATAATCGTTTAAAGCATGTAATCCAAATTAATTCATCAAAAAATAACCTCTAAATGTGATATTATTTATTTCCTTTTTACGTTTTAAACCAATTGACTTTATTTTAAATAACGACATATTATTAAGAATATTATAGTTCACATAAAAAAAGATATAGGATCTTTTCAAAAAACGATGTAATATAAATAGGTTTGGCGAAAACTGTTTAAAATGAGATGGGAATTTTTCCAGATTGAATGTTTGAGTTCTGCCATTTCTTTTTTATATATTTTTGATGAAAGATTTTCTAAGTGAAAAAACTATTTGTACTCCTATTTATTTTTAGCCAAATAACTGCTCCTGCTCAAACTGAAAAAAACTATTTTCAGCAGAAAGTAGATTATAAAATAGATGTTGTTCTAAATGAAACCACTAAAACTTTGGACGGGTTTATTGAAATGAGTTACCAAAATAATTCTCCGGATACTATTAATTTTATTTGGTTTCATTTATGGCCCAATGCATTTAAAAATGATCGGACAGCTTTTAGTGAACAATTATTACAAAATGGACGGACTGATTTTTATTTTAGTATAGATGAAAAACGTGGCTTTATAAATAAACTTGATTTTAAAATAAATGATATCCCGGCGGTTCTGGATGATCATCCCCTATACATAGATGTAGCTAAATTGAGGTTGCCTGAACCTTTATTTCCAGGTGAAACAATAAAAATTACAACCCCTTTTCATGTAAAAATTCCATTTAATTTTTCAAGAGGTGGGTACACGGGTAATACTTTTCAAATAACGCAATGGTATCCAAAACCGGCAGTGTATGACCGGAAAGGTTGGCACCCAATGCCTTATTTGGACCAGGGCGAATTCTATAGCGAATTTGGTGATTTTGATGTGAAAATAACTGTTCCTGAAAAACTCGTGATTGCAGCTACCGGAGATTTAGTTTCGGTAGTTGATGATTCCGTTCTTGTAACTGATCAAATGCCGGATGATAAAAATATTGGTAAAAGTGAAAATGGAGGCTGGCAAATCACTATTAGGGATAAAAAAAATGTTCAAAAGGAAAGAAAAGAGACTTCAAAAACGAACAACCCATTGATAGGGCGAAAAAGTAATCAGAAGTCGATCAATTTACTTGAATCTTCCTCTTTCGGCAACCTAAAAACATATCATTATAAACAAGAAAATGTACATGATTTTGCCTGGTTTGCCGATAAGGAATTTATTTTAAAACAAGACACTTTGCTTTTGTCTTCAGGAAGAATTATTGATGTATTTGCCTATTATTCCCCTTCCGGAAAAGAGGTTTGGAAAAATAGTATTTCGTTTCTGAAAGATGCTATTAAAACAAGAAGTAACTGGCTTGGTGAATATCCATATAGTACTGTCAAAGCTGTAGAAACTAAAATGGCATTCGCCGGCGGAATGGAGTATCCGACCATTACGAATATATCTCCTGTGGAGAATGAAAAATCGCTTGACATGGTTATAGAACATGAGGTAGGGCACAATTGGAATTACGGAATATTAGCGACGAACGAAAGAGATCATCCGTGGATGGATGAAGGCATTAATACATATTATGATAACCGGTATCAAGCATTAAAATATCCGGCCAATTCAATAGATCAAAAAAAAGGTTTCTTTTCTAAAAGAATTCCTGCTGATCCTACGGATTTGGGCTACAGGATTCTAACTGCCAACAAAAATGATCAGCCAATAGAAACAAGATCAGCGGACCTTTCTGACATGAATTATGTTTTAATAGCTTATTATAAAAGTGGTTTATGGATAGAGAGATTAGAAAAATATTTAGGAAAAAATGTTCTTGATCGTGCTATGCATGAATATTATAACCGATGGAAATTCAAACATCCATATCCTTCTAATTTCAAAAAGGTCATGGAAGATGCCAGCGGGAAAATTGTGGACTCCATATTTTCATTACTAAATAAAAAAGGAACAATAACCCCTACTCTAAAAAAGCAATTAAAATTAACTTCTTTTTTTTCCTTCGATAAAACAGAAAAGTACCATTATATTTTTCTATCCCCGGCAGTTGGAATAAACTATTATGATAAAATAATGCTTGGTGGCCTAATGCATAATTACACATTGCCTGAACCAAACTTTCATTTTTTTGTCGCACCAATGTATGCTACAGGTAGTAAGACAGTTAATGGAATAGGGAGAGTTGGATATAATATAATGAGTTATGGTGTAATTAGAAAGACCGAAATATTATTAAGCGCATCAAAATTTACAATGGACTCTTTCGTTGATTCAACAGGAAGGACTAGTTATATGGAATTTAATAAACTTGTCCCAGGTATAAAATTAACTTTAAGAAATAAGGATTCAAAGAGCAAGGTGATTAAATTTTTGCAATGGAAAACGTACTTTATTGAAGAAACCGGATTATTATTCAGCAGGGATACAATAGAACAAAAGGACATCATTTCCTATCCTAAAACCAACCGGTATTTAAATCAACTCACCTTTTCACTTGAAAATAATCGTGTGCTTTACCCATATTCCGGGAAGTTAATTGCTGAACAGGGTAGTGGTTTTGTGCGGATAGCCTTCGACGGGAATTATTTTTTCAATTATTCCAAAGGAGGAGGGATGGATCTTCGGATATTTGCAGGAAAATTTATATACCTGGTTGATAAAACCATCACAAATCAATACCAATATCGCCGCTACCAATTAAATATGACCGGACCTAATGGGTATGAAGATTATACTTATAGTAATTATTTTATAGGAAGGAATGAGTTTGATAAAGTACAATCTCAACAAATAATGATTCGTGACGGAGGCTTTAAGGTGCGAACAGATTTGTTGAATAGTAAAATTGGAAAATCGGATGACTGGTTAGCTGCTTTAAATTTTAAGACTGATTTTCCGAAGGCCTTTAATCCTTTACAGGTTCTTCCTTTTGAGATTCCCTTAAAAGTGTTCTTTGATGTGGGAACTTATTCAGAAGCCTGGAAAAAAGATGCAGCAACAGAAAAATTTATCTTTGATGCAGGATTGCAATTGTCTATCTGTAAGGACCTGGTTAATATTTATATCCCGATTTTTTATAGTAAAGTATATAGTCAATATTTTAAGAGTACTATTCCAAAGGATAAACGTTTTTGGCAAAATATTTCCTTCAGTATAGATATTCAAAAATTTAAGCTCAATCGATTTTTAAGCATTCCCGAATTATAAATTTTCTCAATGGATGACATCCGGTATTTAAAACACTCAGATATCAATAAGGAAATGTGGGATGCCTGTGTGATAAATTCAACGAATGGATTAATCTATGCGAGATCGTGGTATCTTGATGCGATGAGCCCAAATTGGGAAGCCCTGGTGCTGAAAGATTACATAGCCGTGATGCCGTTGACTGTTTCAAGGAAAATGGGTGTTTCTTATTTATCTCAACCGGCATTTAGCCAACAATTAGGAATTATCGGCCCCTTGGATTTTCATGAAGAAGTAACTCAATCATTTATCAATATTATTACTTCGAAGTTTCCTTTAATTGAAATAAATTTAAATTTCAAAAATGAATATACAATAGGCGCAAAGAAATGTAATCTTATCCTGGATTTAGGACAACCATTTGAAACAATCCAATCAGCTTTCAGAAGAGACCTTATCTACAAGGCAATTAACGCTAATCTTCGAACGGAATCTTCTGAAGACTTTGGAGAAGTTATAAAATCTTTTAGGAAATTATATTTAGAAAAAACAACTCAACTAAAGGGAACCCACTTTGAAAACTTAGTGAAAGTTTGCAATCATCTTAGTAAAACCGGAAACTTATTTGTTCGAAAAGTTTTAAACCAAGAAAACGAAATATTAGCGATTGCAATGTTTTTTATGGATGAAAAAAGGATTTATTACATGATGTCTGCTACTTTTTCTGAAGGAAGAAAATGTGATGCAAATGCTTTATTATTACACGAAGTAATCAAAGAGTTTTCAGGAAGTAAATATGTATTTGATTTTGAAGGATCATCTATTCCGTCAATTAATTTCTTTTTTAAAAAATTTAATCCGGTTGAAGAAAACTACCCGATAGTCCGGATAAATAATCTTTCTCCTTTAATAAAAAAAGTAAAATCAATACTTGGATAAACGATAATAGTCAAAAAAATCAGACATCAACTTCTTCTGTAATTTCTAAAATTCTTTCAGCCAGATATAAATCCATTTCTGTTGTAATTTTAATATTATTTTCTTCGCCTTCAATCAAATGGATATTTAATCCAAATGCCTCAATGACGGCAGCTTCATCCGTAAACTGATCTTTATAATCGATATTGAATGCCGGTAATAATATTTTACTGTGAAAGGTCTGTGGTGTTTGTACCAGCTTGATTGTATTGCGATCTATAACATTACTTGTAAACTCATTTAACTGGCGCACACTATCCTTACAGGAAATTACGGGTATGGCTGTGCCTAAATTCAAGGCACCGTCATAACAATTTTTAATTAATTCCGGAGTGACCAAACACCTAACTCCATCATGTACAAAAATGATACATTCTTCTTCAATAAGTTCTAAGCCCTTTTGAACGGAATGAAATCTTGTGCGGCCACCTGCACAAAGTCGAATTTTTGAGTTATCAAAATAACCGTCTACGATTTCCTGGCCATTTGCAATGTGCTCTTCCGGTAATACCAAAATGATTTCCATATCATCATAAGCATTTAAGAAAGAGAGAATCGTATAATATAAAACGGGTTTGTGCTTTAGAAGAAGAAATTGTTTTGGAGTTTCCCTGTTCATCCTGCTGCCTTTTCCTGCCGCTACGATCACTGCCACCTTTTTCATCATAATGTTTCCTTTTTTGCAAAGTTAAATTAATCATCTAACAGTGTGAATATATTGTCTTTTTGTAAATTGCGGCATGCGTTTAATTATTTTGCTACTATTTTATTCATTGATTGTAACCGGCTGCAATTCTGATTCAAAAAAAGTTGACAAAAAACAACAGGTAATGAGTCTGCAAAATATGAGCGATCTGGCTACTGCAGAATATGTAGTGACAAAAATAATAAAAGCCAGTGATGATAAAACATGGTATAAAGCCGGGGATAGAAAAATTTTAATGAGTTGTAAAGCCTCTATCGTGGCAGGAATAGATCTTTCCAAATTATCAGAAGATGATATTTCTATTGATGGAGATAATATCACCATAAATTTACCAAGAGCAAAATTGCTTTACATGAATATTAAGCCGGAAGATATCAAAACTGCCTATGAAGATGTTTCCATGTTTCGGACAAAATTTACATCACAGGAGAAAAATGAACTTGCAGTTCAGGCGGAAAATCAAATAAAGGAAAGTGTTCAATCTTTGGGTGTGCTAACCACTGCCGAAACAAATGCGTCGATTTTTATTGATAATTTTTTGAAAAACCTGGGCTATAAAAATATAAATATTCATTTCTCTACCTCAACAAAATCATTGCAATAATGAGTAAACTTTTAAAAAATATTCTTTTTATTGCAGCATTTATTCTCCTGGTATTTTTTGTTTTTCACAAAATAGATATTCTTTCATCGTTTAAAGATATTTTTTCCAGTAAACCGGTTTTAATAGAAGAAACACCTGTTCTGATAAAAGAGATCAATACCCTTGCTCAATTAATGACCATTACTTATTCGGATGAAGTGGTGATGGATACAGTGAAATTTGGGATCGGTCTTCCTTCGCTTATACCTATTATTGGCGGTTCAATGTTATCTCCGGCTTTGGATAAGTTAGTAATAATCGGACGTGGAAAAGTGATTGCAGGAACAGACCTCAAAAAAATGCGAAATCAGGATATTATTCAAACAGGAGACTCAATTAATATCCAAATACCTTCTTCCACTATTTTGGAAACAGTATTAAATCCATCGGATTTTGAAACATTTATTGAAAAAGGCACATGGAGTGAGGCCGCTGTTACGGCCTTAAAGGTGAAGATCAGAAATGAAATGAATGACCGTGCATTGAAACAAAATATTTTACATCAGGCTGATGTCCGAAGTAAAAATATTATGGGAACTTTTTTAAAAAATACCGGATTTGAAAAAGTGGAAATTCACTTTAAATAAAAAAAGTAAATGAATTCTCAGTAGATAATATTTTTTGAAGAATTAGGCGGGTTCATTAAATTCTTGTGGAATGTAATGAGGAGTAGTTTAAATGAAAAACTATTTTCCATAAATAGCAATTTCTTTTTCCCCCTCGCTATTTCTGAACCCACGATACATTCCAGCGCTATTAAAAACTAAAGCTACATTTCCTTTGGCATCAATACCGATCAGACCTCCATCGCCTTGCATATCAATCAGTTTTTTCATCACAACTTCATTGCAAGCTTCCTCCAGGGTAAGACCTTTGTATTCCATGAGGCAACTCACATCGTATGCAGCCACGGCTTTTATAAATATCTCTCCATGGCCGGTGCAGGAAATGGCACAGGTTTTATTATTGGCGTATGTACCTGCACCTATAATGGGCGTATCTCCAATTCTTCCAAATCGTTTATTAGTCATTCCCCCGGTTGAGGTTGCTGCTGCAAGATTTCCTTCACTATCGCAGGCTACTGCACCAACGGTTCCAAATTTTTTATCCTTCATCAGGCCAACAAGCTTGTCTGCTTTATGGTCTAATTGGTATAGGTCACTATCTCTTATTTCACGCCACTGGTCGTAGCGGTATTGAGAAAAGAAATATTCATCCGGTTCTAATTTAATTCCTTGTTTTATCGCAAAATCATTTGCACCCTTCCCACTCAAAAATACGTGGCCACTGTGAACCATTACCTCTTCAGCAAGTTCTACCGGGTTTCTTACATTGCGCACCCCGGCGACTGCTCCTGCATTTAACGTACTGCCATCCATGATGGCAGCATCTAATTCATTGATTCCTTTTTTTGTAAAAACTGCTCCTTTCCCGGCATTAAAAAGTGCATTATCTTCCATTAAAACAACGGCGGCTTTTACTGCATTTACAGCCGTTCCTCCATTTTCTAAAACGGCATATCCTCCATCCAGGGCTTCTTCTAAAGCCTGCCTGTATGCTTCCTCCAATTCAGGAGTCATATCTTCTTTTAAGATAGTACCTGCTCCTCCATGAATAGCTAACGAAATTTTTGTCATAAATACTTTTTAGATGACACAAAAGTAATGAAATAGAAAGTGGGTGGATGATCTCCCTGGATAACCGAAATTTATTTTTCGATGATATCAAACTAAATCTCTCTAATGTTTAACGCCAAATAACAATTGATCTATTCAACTCAATAATCTTTGGCATTCCGCCAACAACTTTTGTTTATTTATAGCAACAGTTCCCACTTCTTCACAAACAATACCGCCGGCGATATTCGCTATTTCTGCGGCAAGATTTATATTTCGTGTGGCAGCATATGCCAGGGAGGCTACGGCAATGACAGTATCTCCGGCACCACTTACGTCAGCGATATTTCTTCTGTGGGAAGGGATCAGTTTTTTCTCATTATCCTGTTGATAAAAAACACCATTTTCCGATAAAGTAATCAGGGAAATAGAATGGGATAATTTCTCTTTCATTTCTGCATGAATTTCCTGCAGCATATCAATGGAAACTTCTCCAGGCAGCCGGTTTAACGCGGCGATTGCTTCTCCCAGATTTGGTTTAAAGAGGGTGACGTTTTTATAGGAAAAAAAGTTTTTTCTTTTTGGGTCAACAGTGGTTATTACCTGCTGTTCATTGCAAAAAGAAATTACCTCCTGAATAATGTTTTCGGTAAGAATTCCTTTATTATAATCTTCTAAAATAACTACATCCGGTTTTTGGTTACTGATAAACTTTTTGATTTGATCCAAAAGACGTTCTTCATCCCGGGCTTCCAGGTCATTGGTGTGTTCAGCGTCCAATCGCATCATTTGCTGATTGCGGCTGATGATGCGGATCTTGTTGGTAGTGATCCTTTTATTGCTTTGAAGAATAAATTGGGCATCAATATTTTTTTCGACTAATAAACTTTTTAACTCCCTGCCGTCTTCATCATCTCCCAAAACAGTAAGCACCGCGACAGATGCACCTAATTGCTCAACATTCAACGCGACATTTCCTGCACCACCAATTCTTTTTTCTCTTTTACTTAAGGCAACTATAGGTACGGGGGCTTCCGGAGAGATTCTTTCAACCTTTCCCCACCAATAGGTATCTAACATAACGTCTCCAATTACAGCAACCTTCATAGAGGAGAATTGATCAAATAACTTTTTCAGGTCGTTAGTCATGAATAGGTTGTTTTAATATTGGCTCATGTTGTAATAAGTTCATGCGGATTTTTAATAAAAAAAATAAATGCTGATGAAAGGCAAATATACTCCGTAAAAGAATATTTAATATTCGCAGAAGCGGATTTAAAAATTACCTGGTGGCATCATTGTAAATAATACCTGCTCATTCATAACAAAAATCCCGTTTGGTTGAAACGGGATTGAGTATAGAGACTTGTTTATTTTTTGTTTACTTTTTATCTTCTTTATACAACTCGTTTAATCCTTTAATTACATCAGGTGTTATATTAAGTGTAGAATCTTTGTAAAACATAAATCCAGGTTCATAGGAAAAAATATAGGAGTACTTTCCATCCTTATTATAAGTTTTTAAAAAATTTTGAATACGAAAGAGAATATCGTCTTTCATCTTTGTATTGTATTCGAATAATTCATTATCGATATTTTGTTTGCGCACCTGGAGATCATTCTGCATTTTATTCATTTCCTGCATGGCGCCTTCCTGCTCCTGCTGATTCATGGCTTGAGCTTTTTGTTGTAATTGCATTGCCCGGCTTTGAAACTTTTTTTGCAAGCCGGTAATTTCATTATTTGCATTTGATTGCTTCTTTTCAAAATCTACTTTTATTTTTTTATAATAAGTATAGTTGCTCTGTAATGAGTCAAGATCGATATAAGCAATATTTACTTTCTTATTCAAGGAATCAACCACTTCCGATTTTGTCTCTGAAATTTTTGCTGGTTTCTTATTTCCAAATTGTAGGAAATATAAATATCCAACCAGTATTATAAGCAATACATTAAGAATAAGAAGTGCATTCTTCATTTTTTAAATTTTTTAGTGCGGCAAGATAAAAAAAAGAGGGGGGTGGATAATTGAAAGGCGCGGATTTATGAAACACTTAACAGCATTTCATATTAACCTAAATAGATGTATGGCGCATAATTTGATATGAAAATACTATTGGGCTAATAAAGTCGAAAAAAGTTGTAACCTTTTTTATCCTCGAAACTCAAATAATGGAAAGTCATCAAAAAAGCAATCTTAACCTTCGTTTGAAAAAAACTCAAATGGAACAAAATCAACAATAATGAAAAAAGTATCAGATCTTCTTAAAAACTCAGCGTATTTATTGAGTGCCGTATTTATTATGGCCAGTTGCAATTCTCAAAACGAATCTAAAACTGCAACAATGCCTGTGGATTCTCCCACAGTAGTAACTCCACCTGCAGCAGAAACCGCTCCTGCCGCAGCAGCAGCACTCACCGACCCTGAAATTGCATCCATCGCTGTAACTGCTAATCAAGTTGATATTGACTACGCTAAAATTGCGAAGGAAAAATCAAAAACAAAATCTGTTCTTGCGTTTGCTGCAACAATGGCAAAAGATCACCAATCAGTGATTGATCAGGCAGTAGCCTTAGCAAAAAAATTGGGTGTTACTCCGAAGGATAATCCTACAACCCAATCTTTATTGTCAGGAGCTACAGAAACAAAATCAATGCTCAATTCAAAAACCGGGGCTGACTTTGATAAAGCCTATGTAGATAATGAAGTAGCGTATCATAAAGCAGCTATTGATATTGTTGAAAACAAATTAATTCCTTCATCTTCAAATGCGGAATTAAAAGCTCTTTTACAATCAGCTTTGCCTCTTTTTAAAGAACATTTATCCCATGCGGAAATGCTGCAAAAAGAACTGAATAAATAATGAGACCAACAAAAAACAACATGATTGGAGTACTGGTTATTGCTGGCTTTTTGGCAGCAATAACCAGTTGCTCAAATCATTATAAAGAGGTAAACACAAATAGAATCCCAGGTTCTGATACAGTTGTAATTAATTTAATGCAATTTACACCGGCGAAGTTGAATGTGGAAATTGGTGATACAGTTACCTGGATTAACAAAGACCTGGTAGACCATAATGTTAAGGATACAATCAGTAATTTATTTTATTCTGATACGTTAAAAACGGGCAGATCCTTTAGGTGGGTCGTGACAGGAAGTGCAAATTATATTTGTACTATTCATCCTACAATGAACGGGGAGATTGTTATTCCAAATAAATAGTTCCTGAGTAAAATCATTGAAATTGGTCATTAATTTGATTAAATATTAATCAAATATATAAAAGGATTATTTTCAAGAATTGTAAATACATAATAAGTTTAAGTTTAAAATCAACATAACCATGCTGGATCACAAAACGGAGCCACTCTCAGATATTGATATTCTTGAAATGGTTTTAACTGGCCAGATTCAATTGTATGAATTAATTGTCAAAAGGTATAATGCGTATTTGTATAAAATAGGAAAGACATACGGCTTCTGCCACCAGGATGTACAGGATATTATGCAGGAAACGTATGTTAATGCTTACCGGAGTCTTTCTAAATTTAAAAAGGAAGCAACTTTTAAAACATGGATAACCAGAATAATGCTTAATAACTGCTACCATAAACAGCAAAAGATTAAAATAAAGAAAGAAGTTTCAACTGAATCTATGGAATTGCTTAATAAAGTGCCATTAACCCTGGAAACAATGAGTCAATCAAAAACGGTGAATAAAGAGTTAGGTGAGATTTTGGAGAAGGCTATACTGGATCTTCCGGAAAAGTATAAAATTGTATTTACACTTCGGGAATTAAATTCTTTAAGTATTTTAGAAACAAGTTCCGCATTGGGAATTTCCTCCGGAAATGTAAAAATCAGGTTAAGTCGTGCCAAAAATCTCCTTCGGAATGAGATCGAAAAAATGTATTCAACGCAGGAAATTTTCGAACTTAATTTGATTTATTGTAACGAAATCGTCGAAAATGTGATGACGGCAATAAGGTCCATTAACAAAGTTATTCAATTAAAATAAATCAGCAATTTTCTACCTTTAAAAGATTGAATGAACAAATCAATTAAATGCGTTTCTGATAGACGGTTTAAGTGTTTTTTACTTCCCTGCTTCCACTATATAATTCATATTCCAGTAAGCGGCAATCTATTTTCCCGTTATAGAATTCTATCCTTCTTTTGGCCTTTAACCCGATTTTTTTAGCCAGATTAAAATTACCTGTAAATATATAGCCGGTATATCCTCTGCATTTTTTCTTCAGAAAATCACCTATTCGGGCATAGGTTTCCTCCAGCTCAATCTCATCTCCTAATCTCTCTCCATATTCCGGATTAAAGAAAATAACTCCATTCCCATTTTCAGGGAAAACAGTATCCTCAAAATTGCATACTTCAAATTCAATGATATCTCCAACACCAGCAGCACCGGCATTAATATGTGAAATGTTGATTGCGTCTTCGCTGTAATCTGTGGCGATTATTTTCAATTCAGGAATCTCTATAATTTGTCTATTCAAAACCTCTTTTTCTTTTTCAAAAAATGATGGCTCATATCCGAGAATATGCATGAACCCATAATTATCTCTGAATAGCCCTGGAGCACGATTCGTCGCTATCATGGCTGCTTCTATGGCCAAAGTTCCGGAGCCGCACATGGGATTTACAAATGGAGATTTCTTATCCCAAACAGATGCAAGAATAGTTGCTGAAGCAAGAGATTCCAACATTGGTGCCTGGCCGGGAATCTTCCTGTAATTGTGTTTAGCTAAAGTTTGTCCGGAAGTATCTATAAAAATTTCCGCCATATCATCTTTCCAAAATAAATGAATCACTGTTTTATCTTCTAATGGGCCGGAATCCGGTCTTTCATTGACCATATCACGGAACCGGTCCACAATTGCATCTTTTATTTTTACGTTTACAAAAAGATTATTGTTTACAGTCGGATTATTTACCGTACTTGTCACTGAGAAATATCCTTGAGAATCAATAATGTTTTCCCACTGAATCGCGGAGATTATAGAATATAATTCGTCCGGATTATTACACCGAAATGATTTGAGTGAATAATAGATCTGACTGGCACAACGTAAATTCAGGTTTAACCTGATACAGTCGTTTAGAGTGCCGTTAATATTAACTCCCGTTTGAAAAACAGAAGCTGGTTTATAATTAAGAAGGATTATTTCCTGATGTAAATAAGAAGCTAAACGCTTGCTGCACGTAATGGTTATATGGCTGGGTTTATTAAAAGAATGCATAAATGCAAACTTACACTATCAAAGCCGGGCAATATCAGTTTTTTGATATTAATTAAATCCTGCCAGGCGTAATTTAGAAAGAAAATGCTGGGTATTTCTTAAGAAAGAATGAGCGTTTTGCTTTGCAGGATTGAATGAAATCACTTTTGCGGGTTCAGATGCAGGTAATAAATTTACCTGGTTTGCGAGTTGCTCAATAATTGATTTATCAAAAATTTGAGCGATAGCGCATGCTTTCAAAAATTTAGCATGCATGCCATATTCCGATAGAACTTGTGGTGAGCCTTCAAGATCAGTAAAAGTCGTATATTTTTTTACAAAATACAACATTTCATTGTTCACTTTCATAGTGTAAGCAGAGTAAATATTTTCCATAATTCCATTTTTTAAAGGTTAGTTCTTTTTGCATACGGTATTCGTTTTTGGGGATTATACTTGTATGCAATAAAAATCAATGCCACAATTTTTCATGGAATTTCAGAAGACAGGAGTAAGTGATTTTCAATGGATATCGCTACGAAACATGTAACGCGGATTGGGGAAACTTGGTAGCTTATTTTTTTAATAATTTTCTCATGGTTAAAAAAATCCACAAGGTGTAGTTTTCTTTAATATAAGAATAAAAAAATCAACTCAATTTTTTAATAAGATTTTGGGAAGTAGAATTGTAAATGTAAAGCCGATAAAACATCTTTGCAAGCTTTTATTGTTAAAAAAATAAAGAAACATTCTCCCATTGGATATATATATAACTTGCTATTTATTACTTATTGGTCTTTAAATTTATTATTGACAGCGCAGGTAATTTTGTGCGGAAAATTACAATAAAGGTTCGCTTAAAGAAAGCTTTTTTTATGTCATCAAAGAAAAAAACAAAAGAAAAAGAATCATTTTATACTGACTATTCATCCGTAATAGTACAATTTCATTGAGCTAATTGGCTATGTTATTACCGAACCGTAAGGGAGAGGTTGTTATTCTAACGTGTGGGTTTGGACTAAATAATAAATATAAATGGTATTATTTCAAAATTATCTTTTGCGTAAACTCATCGTTCATGTCAAGATTCAAAAGGTGAATGAAATACATTCCTGGAACCATTTCTTTTGTCCGATGAATCATAAGTTTCTCTCCATTATTTAAGAATTTTATTTCTTTTACTTTTTGATTTAAAACATTTATGAGAGATATCTGATACGTTTTATTATCTCTTTTATCAAACTCTATATTTATAACGTCTAAAACAGGATTTGGATAAATATTTAATCCTTTCAGATTTGTTTTGCGTAGGAAAACAATATTAGAATAAGTAACCTGATTATTTTTATGCACTAGTTGAAGGCGATAATAATTTTGATTTTCCGGTTTGGAATCAATAAAACGATAACTATTTACCGCGATATTAGAATTAGGATTTATCTGGCCGATCGTTAGAAATCCTTCCCGTGACTTTCTTTCAATAAAAATATTTTTCAAATCATTCTCACTTGTTACTTCCCAATTTAAAACTGCTTCTTCCTTTTCAAATTTTCCTTTAAGCCTGATCATTTTTACCGGGAGGGTACGATAGCAACTACCATTTATTCTAATATAATAAACTCGTTCTATACAACCACTATTCACGGTCATGTGGCAGATATAGATACCTGTATCCTTGTCCAGAAGCCTTTCAATAAGAAAATTAAATCCGGAGCCTACTAATATGCTATCTATGTCTTCAATGTTCTCCTTTTTATACCACAGTGCTGTGGAATTGTACATTCCATCAACAGTTAATTCAACCGGATAATCAAAACAATTCGCACTTGCAATGATCTTATTATTAGCGAGAGGCAGAATACTGGCATCGCCTAACGTTGCATTTCCGCAGGCATCCAAAGCTCTCAATCTTATCAGCGAATATGTATTGCCGTTATCTATGTTAAAAACCGGATTGGTCTGGGGAGTTGATATAATTGATGGGGCTTGAGGCAAACTACCAATGATAGAATAGGTAAAGGGTCCAACTCCATCAGTAACTACCGCCCCCACACTAAATCCATTTGCATCACATTGATAGGCGGAGGATTTAGTTAATTCCGGATATGCATATGGACGTACGATGACTGTGTCATATTTGTAAACATTGCATCCATCATTTGTATTGTATTTTATTATGTAAGAACCGGGACCAAGGTCATTAAAAGAATAGGAAAATCCATTGGTGAAATCGGGAGTTAAAATCGGTGAAAGATCAACCAGATCTTTTTTAATAATTCTTACAGTTACTGCACCAGTATTAGTAATAATCGTAGTATTAATATTCCCTGAGCCATTGGCCCAAATAGAACCGGGACATTTATTCGTTACGGTTGCTGAATGGTTTAAATAACCTGTGATGGGAGCAAGAGCTATTGTCTTCTCATTTCCACAATTATCGGTTGCTATGATTGTGTAGAATTGATCGATTTGAAGATCAGGAAGATTATCAACCGTATGATTGGAGGAGGATTGATTCTTTTCATATACAATAACACCCGAAGGATTTAGGATCTTAACATTTGCCGGGAGATTTCCAGTTACTTTTATGGCAAATTTTGAAGTTCCGTAATTACAAGACCTGGATGCAGTAGCACTCAGATTGATGGGATTTGCAGTTTCTGAAAAGCATACCTTCATAGTAGTGTCATAACATTTATTTACTACCTGGAGGCAATAGGAGCCGTACAAGATATTGTCAAATCTTCCTGTAGTGTTCGAAGCAATTACCTGATTGGTTTGGTCTAACAAGAAGTATTCAGGGTTAGTCAGATTTGTTTGTCCTGTAATTGTAGCCGTAAAGGTGGTGCAGTTTTTATTACTCGTATTCGGGATTGCATTTATTCTGGGTATTGGAGGTGAGGCGCTGAAATGCGTTATGACAGTCGTGTCCGGACAAAAATTTCTGGATGTGATATAATATTCCCCATACGATAAATTAGGAAATACACCGGAACTATCACACTTGATCAGTTCATTGTTTTTATTATAAAGACAATAGGCCGCATTTTTAAAATTTTGGGTTGTAACCGAGGCCGTAAAATCTGTACAAGTTTTATTACTGATGGAAACAGCAACATCATTTGGAACCACCGGAGGCCCGACACTAAAGCAACGGGTAAATGTTGTATCAATACAATCATCATGTATTGTAATACAATAACTTCCTAACGGGATGTTATCAAATACACCTGAAGTATTACATGTTATCAGGACATTGGCAGTATCATAAAGACAATACCTTGGCATAGTGAGATTGTCACCTCCAACAACAATTCCAAAATCAACACAATTCACATAAGAGGGAATGATTACCGGATCTACTTTTGGCACCGGAGGTGCTACCGTGAAACATTGAGAAATGGATGTATCTCTGCAGCCATCCTGTGTCAGGATACAATAGTTTCCATAAGCCAGATTATTAAATTCTCCGGTTGAGTTATTTCCCACATCAACGCCATCTCTTTTTAGTATATAAGAAGGGTTCGTAAAGCCATTCAGTCCAGTAACTTTTGCATCAAAACCAGTACAATTTTTATTTCTGATAAGAACCTTTTTGTCGATAGAAATGGGCAAAGGCGCTTCTTTAAAACATCTTGAAATAATGTTGCCGGAACATCCATCCAAAGCATTTATGCAATAGTTTTTATTATAAAAAAGGCCTGAGAATTTACCAATAGTATTAGATTCTATTAAAGTATTGTTTTCATCATACAAAGAAAAAACCGGGTTCGTAAAGTTTTTTATACCTGTTATGGCAGCAGAAAAGGTATTACAATTCTTATCGGAGATCAACACATTATTATTCAGTGACGGAAGGAAAGATAAGGATGCTGTTATTTTCTTAACTGTACCACAAATATCTTTTACAACCAATACTACTGAATTTAGCCCATACGCACCAATTCTAAAATTGGCATCTGCAGACCAGGTAGTATCACCGGAAGGGGTGACGTACCCATAATAAAATCCCTGGATTCCCTGAATTGTGCTGACGTTGCCCCTGCTATCAGAAGCTCGTATAGAACCTTGAGCAGAATCG
>JBBSUB010000079.1:0-16990 GCA_038235345.1 Chitinophagales bacterium | reverse complement strand
GAAGTAAATCTCCTGATCGTTTTCCGCAAAATTCTTTTTAATAAAACCAGGATTACAAAATATAGAATGGCTACCCAAATGATAAAGATTAATATATCACCCATTGTGATGGTAAACACTTCAGCTTTTTTAATCCTGGATGAATACAGGACAAAATCCCAGACTTTTTGTAAAAAATTCAAAAATAGAAAATGCATAGCCTTATTTCATATTTATGATACTGACCGTTACTTGTAATAGAATGTAAAAAAGTAAAAGTCGCATTTTTACCTGTTTCTTTATAAAAATTTAATTTCGACCCCTTTCTTTGAGAAACCAAATAGTTCTGATAATCATTTGGGCAATATCCTTTTTGGGCGGATTCGTTACTAGTGGTCTGATTCACATAATCCTGGTCATAGCAGTTATCATGATTATTATAAAATTGGTAAACAGAGCTTAACTAGAGAAGTTAGGTCCAATGGAATCTATTGTTGCATTACGCCGACTTTATAACCAGGTTTTAGGATTTGTCGTAAACAATTAATTTAGTTATTAATTGCGTTTGAATTCTATTTAAATTATTCCTTTGTACATCACTTTTATTTACCTTACAGTG
The DNA here is from genome assembly GCA_038235345.1 of Chitinophagales bacterium. GTDB lineage: Bacteria > Bacteroidota > Bacteroidia > Chitinophagales > Chitinophagaceae > Ginsengibacter. The sequence continues at coordinate 16,392 of JBBSUB010000079.1, read as the reverse complement.
ATAAAAGTAATCTCCGTGCTACGTTTGCGTGCTATTTTATATGCGCTGCTTTTTATTTTGCCTGCACAAATAAAGGCTCAACACCAGAACTATACTTTCCAGCATTTGACTACTAAAGATGGTTTAGCTTCTGATTTGACCAAATTTATATTCCAGGATACAAAAGGATATTTCTGGTTAGGGTATGATAATGGTTTTCAAAAATTTGACGGGAAGAATTTCAATTCAGTTTCTTTTAATAATAAATATATTCAAAGCGGAATTTTAGAAGGTCCTGTTCAAAAGCCAATAGAAGATGATGCAGGCCAGGTCTATTTATTGAACCAGGGCACGGTTTATATTTATAAGCCGAATGGTCAAATTGATACCATCTGTTTATTTGATATGGGAGATGACCAGGTCAGCGATATTTATACTTTTTGCAAAGGGGAAAACAATACGATTTGGTTTGTTTCCCGAAAGGGTATTTACGATTATGATAAGGTTAATCGGAAATGCAATCTGTGGAAATCAATAGAGCCAAAGAAAATTTCTTTAACCCTGACCAGGCTTGTTTATGACTCTTCAAAGAAATGCTTTTGGCTGGCCAGGGACGATCATATTTTCCGGATTAACTTAATGAGTAAAACCATCACTGAGCCTTTTTATAATCAGAATTCCCGTCAAAAAGAAAAGCATGAAAACGAATCTTTTACCACTTTTGGAATAGACAGTGATCAAAACCTCTGGACAGGATCCTGGAATGGGCAGATGTATAAATACAATACCAACACCTATGAAAAAAAATTGTATGATGAATTAAATATTGGAAAGAATAAAACTCAAACGGATAGAAGTATACCAATTTGCTTCCTGGAGGATAAACAAAAGAAAATATGGATTGGTTGTAATAATGGTGGTTTATTTTGCTATGACCCGCAAACCGATCATTTCACTCCTGTGTACTCCAATAACAATCTGCCTACTTCCCTGCATTATAATTATTCCATTACATTTCTTTACCAGGATAAGGAAGAGAATATTTGGATTGGCACAGATCGCGGAATAAACATTTTCAATCCTTCCCTTACTGCTTTCAATACGGTGGACGAAAACAGTCCCTTAAGTGTTTTTCAAAAATTAGAAGTAACCCGGATCATCGAAACATCCTCAGGGAATATAATAGTCGGAACGTGGGGGAAAGGATGGTTTTTATACGATAAAAATTTTCGGTTGATCAAACAGTTTTACGATGCAAATGCTTCTAAAAAAAGTGATATTGCTTTTAGGAAAAACCTAGTTTGGTGTTTTGCAGAGGACAAGGATAAAAAGGTATGGATTGGTTATCAATATGGGTTGGTAGGTGTTTTTGATCCGGAAACCCGGGAAATAGCTTTTACCTATGTTCCCGCGTTTGAACATTCAACCATCCAATGTATGAGATTTGATGGCAAGGGGAATTTATGGTTTGGTCTCAATTCAGGTTTCTTGATCAAGAGACAGACGATTCAAAATAAATTTATTGTTTATAAACACGCACTTCTATTTACCAAAACACCATCTCCTATCAGCGACCTGTTAACAGACAACGAAAATAATTTATGGGTAGCAACAAACTATAATGGTTTTTACAATTTTGATCCCGAATCAGAAAAAATAATAACACACTATAGTAACAATGGAGAAAATTCAACTTTCGACAATTCTGTGCATTCATTTACTGTAATAGATGATTCTACCATAGCTATATCCACACTTTTCAAAGGGCTTATTTTGCTTAACAGGAAGACAAAAAAAACGGTATCCTATACGATGCAAAACGGATTGCCGGCAAATTCAATTTTGGGGGTAGCAAAAGACAAGCAGGAGAATATGTGGATCGCCACTGGTAACGGCTTGTGCCGCATGAATAAAGACGGAAAAAATATGGCCACATTTGATGAAGAAGATGGATTGCTGCTAAAGAAATTTAATGGAAATATTGAAAGGCTACGAAATGGAATGATGGTGATACCCGCTGAAACAGGATTTGTTTATTTTGATCCTGATAAAATCAGGGGTAAATCTATACCGCCCGACGTGCAAATTACGGGCTTTACAATTTTCGACAAATCACTTTCCGTCGATTCTTTGCTATCAAAAAATAATACCATCGAATTAAAATATGATCAGAATTTTTTTACAATCGATTATGCTTCTCTAAGCTTTAAAGGAAGAAATTCCACCCGTTATTTTTACAAATTAGAAGGGGTTGATAAGAATTGGATCGAAGCCGGGACGAAGCGCTCCACGGAATACACTGATCTAAATCCCGGGAAATATATTTTTAAAATCAATTGCGAAAACAGGGATGGTGTTCCATCAAAAAATACGTCACAAATCTTGTTCATTATTCATCCGCCCTGGTGGCTTACCTGGTGGGCTTACATATTTTATGCCCTTGTAATTGGATCTGTTGTGTATGTTTTATACCGCAGCCGGATAACTAAAATTAGAAAACTACAGGCAGATCAGATACGGATTATGATTGCCACCCAGGAAGAAGAACGCAAACGAATATCCCGCGATTTGCATGACGATGTGGGCACAAAGCTTTCTGCACTGAAACTTTTTTTATCCTCATTAAAGGAAAAAGCTCTGAAAATTAATGATAAAGAAATACAATTGCTGGCCTTAAACTCTGAGAAGTATATCTCAGAAACTATGAAGGATATCCGGCAATTATTGCTTAATTTAAGTCCGGCTGTACTGGAAGAATTTGGATATATAACAGCCGTAGAAGGTCTTGTCAATAAAATAAACGAAACCAAACAAATCCGGTTCAACCTGGTTTTTTTTGGTATGAAACATCGTTTGAAAAAGGATTATGAATTAGCATTATTCCGCATCACACAGGAGTTGATCAATAATGTTTTAAAACATGCAGAGGCACAAAATGTTGCTCTGCAGATAGGGTTTCGCGATGAGAAAATTATTTTAATGATCGAAGACGATGGAAAGGGTTTTGAAGTGAAGAATCATAGGAACGGTTATGGATTACAAAACCTGGAAGCACGGACAAAAATGATGGAAGGAAGTATGACCATTGATTCTCAGCCGGGCAAGGGAACGACAGTGCTGATTGAAATACCTTATGAGGGAGGTTAAAGCCGTTGATTGACTTTCGCGTTGAAAACTTTGTGTTGAATGGTTAAATGGTTGAATTGTTTCATTGTTGAATTGCTGGATAGTTTAATTGCTGAATTGCTGGATGGATTAATTGTTGAATTATTGAATTGCTGAATAGTTGAATTGTTGGATGGTTTAATTGCTGAATTGTTGGATAGTTGAACCCTTCATAAAAATTGTACAACACCTGATACCTGACACCTGACACCTGATACCTAACACCTGATGCCTAATACCTGATACCTAATACCTATACCAACATGCACTCCACTTTTCCCATAAATTTATTAATAGCTGATGATCATCAACTCATCATTGACGGACTTACGAATATACTTAGTTCAGAAAAAATGATAGGTGAAATCCATACCGCTAATAATGGGAAAGAGGCTTTTGAAAAAGCGTTGGCACATGATATTGATTGCGTGATCATGGATATCAATATGCCGGTTTTAAATGGCATCGAAGCAACCAAACTCATTAAAAAAGAAAAGTCTTATATCAAGATAATCGTAGTAAGCATGAATTGCGATGCCTCCATTGTCAATAAAATGATGAAAGCAGGCGCAGACGCATTCATCAATAAAGACACCGGTAAAAGTGAATTGTTGACAGCTATAGAAAAGGTGATGCAGGATGAAAAATATATCAGTCCGGAAATAGCCAATAATCTCTTCGCTCATCTCGCAGATAGAAAAACCATTGATGCCGAAACAGAAAAACACCTCACTCCAAGAGAAATAGAAATTATCCGGTATATAGCAGATGGATTAACGAATCAAGATATTGCCGGTAAACTTTTCATAAGTGTTTTTACTGTGGAAACTCACCGGAAGAATATACTCTCCAAACTGCATTTGAACAATACGGCTTCATTGGTGAAATATGCTGCGGAGCATGGACTGCTCTAACTCTTCATTCAATATCTTCTTTTTTATTTACCAAAAGGTGTAGGTGAAAAACAGTGGCTTTTTGTGTTTACCTTTATTTTTTGATTTTCATCCGATAGACTTTGATCAGCTTTGGTTACGGGATGAAAATTATAGAATGCCAGATCATCGCCAAGCCATACCGTTGTACGTACTTTAATTTTGGACACAGTTCGCGATAACATGAATTTCGTTTAAACATGATTTACAAAACCATACAACCATCGCCACATTTACTGTCATTTGTAAAAGACTATGTGTTATTGCATTTTAAATTTGACAAAAGTTCGCTTGCTCCTGTAAAACCCTTTCCGGCAAACACTATGCAATGCTTAGTATTTTATATAAAAGGCTTTGTTACAGTTTATGATCCGATTTTTGATGTACCCAAAAATTTTCCTCAAATATCTGTAAATGGTTCAATTACATCAAGACTCGATTTTCATGTATCGCACGACTATATGTTACTATCAATTGGTTTTCATCCGGGAGCTTTATCAAAATTCTTACGTGTGCCACTTACAGAATTCGTTGATGAAAGAATAGATGCAGAAGCCCTTTTAAATCCGGAAATACATAAGGTGCATGAACGAATGAAGAATGCAACCTCCTATGAAAATATTGTTCAAATTGCAGAAGAATACCTGTGGAAGAGAATACAAAATGTAAAGTCAGATTTTTATCCTATGGATAAAGTTGTCCGCTTAATTTCAGAAAGCGCAGATTTTATCACGGTAGAAAAGATGGCAAGCCTTGCATGTTTATCAATCAGCCAGTTTGAACGCAGGTTTATTCAATTAACCGGTATTACACCAAAATTCTTTACACGCATCAATCGTTTTTACAATGCTTATCAGCTTAAAGACCAAAACCCAAAAATGGATTGGTTAAGAATAGCTGTAGAAACAGGTTATCACGATTATCAGCATTTGGTAAAAGATTTTAAACAGTTTTCAAACGTTACGCCTCATTCCTTGCTGGCTGCTCAGGCTCAATCACCTGAAAGAATTTTAGGTTTAGACTGAAAGTTGCGGATTTTATACCACCCGAACGCTTAAATTGAAATGTACTTTTGTTCTGTTACTATTCATTAACAAAACACTCTATCATGAAACGTCGTAATTTTCTTCAAAATTCATTGACGGCATTGGCTGCTACAAGTGTTGCTGTTCCTTCATTTTCACAAAGCATTCCTGGTAAAAAAGCTTTTAAAGTAAAGGCACTGCAAACACGTTATAAAGATAAAGTAGTTGTAGCAAACGCCCCTATTGACTTTAAGTTGTTAAGCAGTGATACAGAAGACCGTTTATCCGTTTTCATCAGTAGCAATAATCAAAAAGGATTTGGTCCTCCGTTACACATACATCATTCTTTTGATGAATTTTTTTGTATTCTTAATGGAATGTTCCTGTTTCAGGTAGATGATGAAATTCTCTCTTTGAAAAACGGGGACACGTTATTTATTCCAAGAAACGTAAAGCATTGTTTTACTTATAACGGCAAAACCTCAGGAACCTTATTAGTAGGAATGTTGCCTGGTAAAGGAATGGAAAATTACTTTAAAGAAATGGGCAAATTACTTACGGGCCAGGGAATGCCAGACATGCCATCCCTGCAGACATTGTTCAAATCATACGATTCTGAAATACTTGGGCCCCCTATGAAGGGATGAAAATTATAAAATGCCGGTTTATAGTCATAGCCTTAACCTATGCGCTTATTTTATGACTCAACAGATTCGCAGGAATTCCTGCGTTTTGCAGGTTTCTCAATCCCTCAATTCAAGTCTTTCTTTAAACCATGTGTGGAGATAGGTATAGCCAACCACACTTTCATATAATTTTGATTTCATACAAAAAAAAGAACTAATAACCTGCTAAAGCAATAACAGGCTGAACCAAACAGATACACCGCGTACATCAAAAACTCTAAGTAAAAAATACACTAAAAGGTGTATTGTTTGGCTGGTTTAAAAAGTTCAACTTCGAATACAGATTTGTATAAGAGAATATAGATTTTCCTGTGCCCTATTATAAGGAAGTTGACTAATTAAATATACCAGGTGAAAAAAAATTATAGTCACATCAAGAAGCTCATATTTTTTGCTTTGCTCTTAATTTCTGTTTGCGGACAGGCACAATCGAATATTTCAGGAACTATAAAAGATAGCCTGGAGAAAAAAATGGAAAATGTAAACATTCTTTTGCTACGATCTTCAGATTCAGGACTTGTAAAAGGAATGCTTACCGATGCAAACGGATATTTTTTGTTCCATAATATTCAGGCGGGAAATTATTTTATACGGTCGACCTATACTGGTTTTAGGACGGACAATTCCACTCCTTTTTCCATTGTTGCTGACCACAATCCCAAAGACATGGGCATTATTCATCTTCATGAAAATAGTTCACAGTTGGAAGAAGTGAAAGTGGTCGCCAAAAAACCTTTCCTGGAACTAAAACCGGACAGGCTGGTCATTAATGTGGAGAACAGTATTACTTCAGCGGGAAGTACAGCACTTCAAATTTTAGAAAGATCCCCCGGGGTGATTGTTGATCATCAGAATAATTCAATATCCATGAACGGGAAGGATGGAGTGGTGTTGATGATAAATGGTAAGATAAGCCGGGTTCCTGTTGCCGCAGTCGTACAAATGCTGGAAGGAATGAGTTCAAATAATATCGAAAAAATAGAACTGATAACGACTCCACCGGCGAATTTTGATGCGGGCGGAAATGCCGGCTATATTAATATCGTTTTAAAAGAGAATAATAACATCGGGACAAATGGATCCTACAACGTAACCCTTGGTTATGGCAAGGGATTGGTGACTGCTGCCGGCATGAATTTCAATCACCGCAAAGACAAATTGAACATCTATGGCGATCTGTCTTATTCGCGGATAAAGGGGCCTTTTAAATTAGAAGGATACAGCAAGATCAGTAATGACGGAAATATTTTTGAAAAGCATTTCAATACGGACCGGACGGACACAACAATACTGTTAAATGGCAGGCTGGGAGTGGATTACCAGGTAAGCAAACGAACCGTGGCAGGTATACTTATTACAGGTGACACAAGACATTTTACCCAATCTGAACAAAGTAATATTCTCTCTGTAAAAAATGGGAATACGGATACACTTACAACTTCTTCAAACCATGAGTTGAACGATTGGACAAATTTTGGAATCAATTTAAACAGTCACCACATTTACACGGAGAATAAAAATCTTACTCTAAACCTTGATTATAATCATTATAGAAATAATCAACCAGTGAATTATGCAGCTTCTTATTTTGATGGTGCGGGGGATCTTGCCTATGATCGCATAACACGGAGCGGAAAAAAGACAAATATTGATTTCTGGGTTGGAGCCCTGGATTACCAAAGTAAAATCGGAAAAATAAGTATAGAGACTGGTCTTAAACAAACCTTTTCGGGATTTAAAAATAATGTAAGTTTTGAAAAACAAAATCAGACCACCTGGGTCAAGGATGCTGCTCTTTCGGCTAATTATACTTTGAATGAAAATTATTCAGCGGGCTATGTTTCATTTAATGTTCCTATCACCAAAAATACAGAAGCTAAAATGGGGTTGAGATATGAATACACCAACTCAAACCTGCACACGGAAATAACCAAGGATTTAATCGATCGTCATTATGGAAATCTTTTTCCAACCATTTACCTTTCGCATACTTTGGATGAAAACAACAAAGTCAACTTTTCATTCAATACACGCATCAACAGGCCTGCCTTTACCGACCTGGCCCCTTTTACTTATTACATTGATGCAAACACAGTGCTCACCGGCAATCCTGCACTTCAACCATCCATTACCAATACTGTTAAGGGTGATTATATATTTAAGTCCTACCTGTTTTCCATTTCTTACAGTGTAGAAGATCACGCTATAAGTGGTTTCCAGCCAGAAACCGACTCTGCAACGTTGAAAACTGTTGTGACACCTAAGAATCTTAAAAATCAAAAGATCATTTCCGCCGTCCTTTCCTTACCGGTTAAAGTGAATAATTGGTGGTCCATGCAATTTAATGTAACAGGATTGTGGCAACAGGTGAATGCCATTTATCAGAAAGAAGCGGTGAGGTTAAGCTCCGGTAATATCAATATTTATGGCAATCAACAGTTCACCTTACCTAAGAAATTCTCGCTTGAATTATCCGGCTTTTATCAATCAGAATCCCTTTATGGCTTGGGCAGGTTAAAAGCGTTTGGTTCCCTGGATATTGGCCTTAAGAAAAAAATCGGGGAGAGAAACTCTTTACAGGTAAGCGGGTCAGATATTCTAAATACATTTAAGATCGCGTCCATCACAAATTTGCCCGAACAAAATCTTGTTTCTGATATTCATCTCTATTTCTCCCGTCCCACCTACAAACTTACATTTACGCACAACTTTGGGAAAGAAAAATTAAAAGGAAAGCGTGAACGCGTTACCGGTGCGGAAGAAGAAAAGGGTAGGGTGAGTAATTAAATGTTTTGATTTCTAAAAAATGATCGGATTTAAAAGAAATATATATGGATATTAAATAAAAAGAAAAGAAAATCAGCATGAAAAATCCTGCCTTTCTCATCCCTTAATTGGTTTTATAAAAATCCAGGCAATAGTCATGTTGACGTCTATCTCAAATAAGAGAAATTGAGTTCCGGGACTTCGATTCGATTTAAATTTTTTCATCAAAATTTCATTGACCTTTAATTATTTCAAGAATGAAAACGCTTCTTTTTACAGCCCCTAAATTCATTATTTTATTATTATTCTCCAATGTCCTCTTTTTGCCTTGCAGGTCACAGATTATTCAAAAAGTGAAAGACGTTCGTTTTGCAAATTCATTCCCTTTTGATTTTACGGTATCAAACAATAAATTGTTTTTTATTGCTGCTGATAATACAAATTCCGGAGTGTTTGTAACAGACGGAACAGAGGCTGGTACAGTAAAGCTTACTTCTTCAATAGGGTTCCCCAGTATTAGTGATATAGTTGCTTACAACAATAAAATATATTTCACCAACACGGATGGTATTAACGGCTACGAACTTTGGGTAAGCGATGGAACGGTAGCCGGTACCTCTATTTTTAAAGACATCAACCCCGGTAGTGCCGGTTCATATCCCAAAAATTTTACCGTTGCAAATAACAAACTTTTTTTCATAACCGACATTGATCAGAAATTATATGTTTGTGACGGCACCCCGGCAGGCACAACAATTTTAAAAAATAACGGGGCTATCATTTTTAATGGCCTGGCACAATTCGCTATTCTAAACAATGATATCTATTTCACCAGTGACAATGGTACCGGATCGGGATACGGGATGTGGAAGAGTGATGGTACACTGGCGGGAACTGTATTATTAATGCCAAATATCGTAAGCACAATACCGGGTGACTATGCTGTCTTAAATAATACATTGTTTTTTAGTACCGATGATGGTGTCCATGGAACGGAGCTTTGGACAACAAATGGAACTGCCGGGGGAACCAGCCTTGTTATAAATTTAAGGGCAGACGGAGGTGGTATATTTTCCAGTGGTGCACCTTACAATATGATCAACTTTAAAAATAAAATTTATTTTACGGCTTCAGATGATATTCATGGTGCAGAACTATTTTCCTCTGATGGATCAGCTGCAGGAACGCAAATTGTAATGGACATCATACCAGGTATACAAGGAAGTCTGCCGCTTAAAAGTGTCATTTATAACGGCAATTTATATTTTTCATGCTCCAATGGCGCCACCACCGCAGGCTTATGGAAATCTGATGGCACACCTGCCGGTACGACGCTGGTAAAACAAGGTGGTGGAAACGATCCCTTTCTCAATGATGCGAAGTTTGCCCCACCTTTTAATGGCATACTTTATTTTGTTGCCAACGACAATCATTTTTATCCTTTATGGCAAACAGATGGAACTTCTGCCGGAACAAAAATAGCCACGTTTCAAAATACAACTGCTCCTGCCCAGAGCCAAAGCAATGACTTTAAATTTTCCCTTTTCAACAGCGAATTATACTTTTCCGGTCAATGCGGTACAATCAGTTTAAGTTTCCAGCCTTGCAAATTAACCAACGGAGCATTGCCGGTAACGTGGCTGGATATACAGGCGCAATGGATAAGCGAACGGGAAGCAAAAGTAAGCTGGCAGGTAGCGCAACAACAAAATGTAGAAAACTACACGGTGCAGTATAGCAGCGATGGACTTAATTTTACCAACGTTTTTTCTATGGCCTCTTCTTCTGTTACTTCCTACAATTGCACAATACCCACAGATTTTCATTCAAAAAATTATTATCGTGTCATGCAAAAGGATATGGATGGTAAAATTTCCTTCAGTAAAATTGTTTTATTAAACAATACTTCGAATCCCTTGATTTCAATCTATCCAAACCCCGCAAAGGATAAACTTTACCTAAAAAGTATCACTAAATATTCTTCCGGAACGATTACAGATGTCACAGGAAAAATTCTCCTGCATGCTTTAATAAATGATGCAGAAAAAATGATTGATATCAGTAAACTTTCTAAAGGAATTTATTTTTTGAAACTCACTTCCGTTGCAAATTTTCCGGTACTCATGTTCATAAAAGATTGAGAAAATGTAAAGTTTGAGAAAAGTTTGAGAATATTCCGGGTTCAGCCGCAGGATTTAATCTCCTTGCTTGGATCATAGAGAAAGTTTATGGGCAAACGTGTTAGGTCCTTTCTTCTTATAAAAAGTACTTGACCGCTTTAAATCGAAAAACAATGTCCTTTAAATATGGAATTCTTACAGCACGCGAAATCGAAATATCGGGCTATTTAAAAGAAAAAAAATCATTAAGAGAGATTGAACAAAAAACAGGATTGAGTAAAAAAATTCTTACCGCTCATTTGCGGAACATGATGAAAAAATTAAGGGTAAATGATCCGGAAGATATTTTACAAATGATCCGGAAGATATTTTACAAATGATCCGTTCGTTAAATATTTAAAGTTATAAGATCCCTGAATGTAATTTCCGGCAAAAGTGAAATTCAAAAACCTGGTCCGGAAGCTTTTTAAAAAATTATTCTTATTTTAAATCTTTAATAAATTAAGTGCTTACGGTAATCTGGCAAACCACTCCTATAAATGATCAGCAATAAAATTAAAAATATTTACCCTCCAACTGAGCATAAAGGAAAAACCTGAATTTATCATGAAAAAGCATGATTATTTTCATGGAAATCCTTTTAAAGATTTATTTGAAGCAAGTCTATCTTTAAATGAGCAGATTGAAAAAATTGGATTTTAAATTGACTTTCTACACAGATAAAATTTTCCTTTCCTGAAAGAATTATTCATCCATATTTTTTTATCGGGCTTTGATTGTTTTTTCTATTGGATTTTTTATCCTTTTAATGAAAATTAATTATAAACTGGTTAAATAATGACAGGCAAGACCTCAACGCAAAAACCGATTAGTGTAACTACTTATCTGCTCATATCTGCTGTAAGCCTCATTGCTGCAATTGCTATCGGTTATTATTATTTGCATTTCATGAAACAGGGCGGTACTGAAAAAATGGATGACAGGATTTTTTACCTTGTCCTGGTACTTTTTGGTATAGCTGCAAGCGCACTTATTTTTGGTATTATGAATTCTTATGCAAGTCTTAAAGGAATCCAATCTAATGTTACCTATAAATTTACCGGACCGGTCGTAGGCGTATTACTCACCGTCATTGGTGGGTTTATGTTACCTAAGGGGTCAACAGATCAGTTTCTTTCGATCAGCGTTTTCGATGAGGATAAGAATCCTGTTACAAGAGGCAATGTTACATTGTCGTTTCCTCATTACCAAAGGCAAGCTTCTATAAATGAAAAAGGAATGGTCATATTCCCGGATATTCCTTATGACCAGTTACGCAACAGGATCAACATTCATCTGGTAAGTGATGGCTATTCCAATATTACGATCGACACGCTTCTTTCCAATTTTGATCCTATTAGCCTTACAGTAAAGCAGGCGAAGATTATACGGGTTTCGGGTACCGTAAAAGATGCTGCAGATCGTCCTATCAAAGATGTGGAAGTGGCTATAGATGGTACTCCATATTCATCAAAAACAATCAACGACGGCAGTTTCAATATACCTATACCCGGGTATCATTTTGGTGATAGGATTACCCTGGTTACCTCTCATCCCGGCTATGAAGATAAAATCAAAGAATTCGAGATTCAATCGGGCGAAATAAACAAAATAGAATTTGTGTTGAACCCACTTCAGGTAAATAATTCCAAAAACAAAATAAAATGAAAACGATATTGTTTTTCTCTGTTTTATTTTCAGTGTTGGCTGGTACTGCAACAGCGCAGAACGTGATCATTAAAGGCACGCTCCGATGTACAAATAATGGTGTAACTACTTCTACCCGGGGTGCCGTCAACATTATAATTATTCCTTCCTTTAATCCGTCGGCCTCGGTAGCTACCACCACTACACCACAGGGTTTCTTCCAGATTAATACCGGCTGGGATGCAAAGGCACTCAGGGATAAAGACGTGACGCTTTACATCATTACCAAATGCAGCAGTTGTAAAAGAATACAAAGGGTATTTATTTCAGAAGACCTTGATAAACGAAATACCGATCCCAATAAAATGTATGTTACAGTAAAAGGTTGGAAAATCATAGAAAATTGTACACAAGCCGAACTGCCGGATATACTTTCAGAGCAATTGCTTGATTCGGCACATCGTCTGCCTGCCCAGGATATAAGTGGGAAAGCGCCTGGTAGCGAGGCAATGTCTCCTGTATCTTTTATTAATTTATTTACGAAGTTGGTAACACCTGTGGCCGGCGGAGGAAATAACGGCTACTATAAAGCAGTTTCTATCCCGCCGGGCAAGATCCGGTACGGTAATTTCCTGCATTCATCCCCTATGACAAATACAGATAATACAGGTTTCAATTTTGCTCCGTCCCGCAATCTTTCTGAAGCGGTTTTTTGGAATGCCGCTGCCATAGCCAATAGCATCAAACCCAATAATGTAAGCCTTTTGGCTAATTTTAAAAATAATATTAAGCTGTCCGGTTACGAGCAAATCGCCAAAAATCTTTATGTAGGACTGGGCGGTATCTACACGAAACAAGACCAATACAGAAAAGTGTCATTTTTCCAAAATGATCCTGCTCCTAATCTTACCTCATTTTCTCACAGGGAGAAATTAGAAGAGTTTGCTGCCTTTATAGCACCTGTTTATAAGATCAATAATAATATAAGCGCTGGTATCACTTTTAAATCGGTATGGCAAAAATTTAATAATCCAAACAAGGCAGCTTTTGTGAATAATAATGGTACCCAATTTTTCTTTAAAACTGATGACACTATTTCGAAACAGAACTTTGATGTAGATCTTTCTTTAAATTATAAAATAACCAATTTCCTACAGGCAGGCATTTCTGTCATGAATGTGGCTGGTAGCAAATTGTATGCAGATCAGTTTATTGCCGACTCAGCCAATCAAACATACATAAACCAGCGGGCTTATGGAATAGGAATGTCTTATAAAAGAGGAAGGCTGAATGTAGGAGTTGACGCATTATTCACAGATAAAGCATTTTATGATGCTTCCATCGGCATTAACTATGTGCCGTTTAATTATGGATTGATAGCAGCGGGTTACGCTTTTAAACAAGAAAGTTTTTCAGTGTCATTCAGATTAAAGCATTTTAAAATTGCCTACATCAATGACAACAATCTTGTAATAAACGATGTGAAAATTTCCAAAAGTAAACTCTTCGATGGGAAAATTTATTCGGGTTTTGTATTTGATTTTTGAAGCCGTGAATGTCATTGCCCGGCACCATAAACACTTTCAATATTTCAACACTTCCCTCAGGTGAATTTGTTGGCCTTGTAGCCGATAATCCGGACGGAAAATAAAATTAAAAATGGTTCATGCAAAAATTATGAACTATGCGGATAAACTATAAGCTGAAGCAAATCGTTTTAAAGAAATTCTGATCATTTCCAAGGTAATCCAACAGCAGGTGCTGGATAATTCTTATCAGGTGAAGATGGAAATGAAGAGATCAGTAGGGGAGGAGTGGCGTGGTTAAGAGCGGTGTTTGGCCAGCCTTATATAGTATTCATTATTTAAAGAGGATAGCGAATTCTATTCTATTAACAGACTTCTCTATTAACAGACTTCCGCTTTATATTACCCTGAATTTCTAAATCCGCTAGTAGTTTTAATAGGTTTATAATTGAAACAAGCTAATTGCTTTTGCCTTTGCGGAGTTTTGACAAGGATGAGATAACTTATTTTAAAATTGGAAAGTCAAAAGATATATTGCCAAAAAAAAATGGGGTATTTTTTTGCAAACGATACCAAAAAAGAATACTGGAACAATTGGGCTAAAATAGAAAATGCTATAATCCCAAACAGTATTTCAGCCGTTATAAACAGCAGTAATAAAATCACTTTTCTATTGGATCGATTAGCTGTGGACCGACCGCCTTCCTCCATGATATACAGGAAGTATAGGATAGATTCAATCAATATACCGGTATTTTATCGCTTTCCCCGGAAGTCGGCGACAACAAGAAGGAAGTATTTATTGACAACCCCAAATACGTATAACTAAAAGCAATGCATAAAAGTAATGTGATAACTGTTCTCATCTTATGTATTTATATAGATAGAAAGGCAGAGGTTCTCTGATTTAAGTTTTAACCTGCTGGTCAATAAAAATTTAGAAAGTGAAATGATGGAATTTTAAAGCAATTCTTCAAGCATCGTAAAATCAAAATACAGTGGATGGCGAGACGCTAGCAATGGCTCGAAGTCTGAAACTTCCGGATTACAGATTATTCTTCTCATAGTTCCCTTACCCAGATATTTCTAAAACTGACCGGCTCACTTTTATCCCCATGTGCCTGCAACTTTATTGGTGCAGCTCCATGCGCTTTTTTATAAGAAGGAAGGCCAACATAAAGTGTCGGGCCTTTTAACTCTACATTATTTTGAATCAAAATGCCATTGAAAAAGACAGTGACATATGCCGCAGATTTTAAACTTCCATCTAAATTAAAGAGGGGTGCTGTCCATATTACATCATAAGATTGCCATTCACCGGGTGGAAAATTTGCATTTACCAGGGGAGCATATTGTTTATAAATGCTTCCTGCCTGCCCGTTTACATAGGTTGGATTATTGTAGGAATCCATTATTTGTAATTCATATCCTGCATCTCCCTTTCCGAGGGAAGATAAAAATAACCCGCTGTTGCCACGAGCCTGACCTTCGCCATGAATATCTTTGGGTATTTTCCATTCAATGTGAAGCTGGTAATTCAGAAAAGATTGTTTGGTTTGAATATTTCCTGACTTTTTATTTACTGTGAAAATATCCTTTTTCACAAACCATTCAGCCGCTTTTGTGGTATCATCGGCCATGACCCATTTATCAAGGTTATTTCCATTAAATAAAATAATCGCATCCGAAGGTGCAACACCATAAGATTTACCGGGAGTAACCACTTTGGGTACCGGCGTATAAAATTCAGTGTCCTCATGTTTCATTGTCTGCTGCGCATTTGTTTTTACAGTGCATAAGAAAATGAAAACAGTAATCAGGGATACGGTTTTCTTCATAACTATTAAATTAAATGGTGAAATATTGATTGAAGAAATGGGCATAAATTAATTTTTCATCCGAATGAATTTTTGCTTTTGCAAAGAAAATATTCACAAAGAGCTAAACACACTCTTTTAATTCTTTCGGTGTATAAGCAAGATTATATTGTTTCAATACATCATCCGGTACACCCTCCCATTGATTCGGCGTGTTGCCCATGTAGCCCACATCTTTTACGCCTATTTCTGTGGTATAAAACCCACTGGCCGTAAGGTTGCGCATTAAATTGAAAAAAGAAACGCCCTGCTTCATTTCAGGTTTTGCTTTTTTTGGATAGGCTATAGCGTCCACCATTGTAATTTGTTGTTGCTTATTGCAGGATGTGAACGGATTATTAAACCGCGTTAAACATTGCATATCCAGCCAACGTAATCCACCCCGCATTGGCAACTGGTGTTCGGGCTTATCTTTTACAATAAATTCAATAAAATCGGGGACTTTAGCGTCTGAAGCACTGCCGCTTATTTCATCTTTCGGAATAATAATGTCTGCTAAAACAGTAATCGTTGCCATTTCTTCCTGCGTAAAAAAGGTCGTCGAAACCACCTCTTTGTAATGCGCTTTTTCTTCCGCCATGCGATTGAATCCCGGATCAGTTTTGTCGCTTTCCGGATCTGCTTTGCCCG
>JBBSUB010000078.1:0-17037 GCA_038235345.1 Chitinophagales bacterium | reverse complement strand
CTATTCCGGGGATTTACAGGTCAAAAACCGGCACCGTGTGGGCGCCCAACATTCCCGGCTGGGAAGATTATCCTTTACTACAAGAATTTAAAAACATTGCCGGAGGAATAAATATTACGATTGATAGCGATCGAGCATGTTGCATTCTGGGAGAAGTATGGCAGGGAAATGCAAAAGGTTGTACAGATGCTATATTCTTAACAGTTGGGACCGGTATTGGTGCAGGGATTTTAATAAATGGAGAAGTGTTCAGAGGAGCAAACGATATTGCCGGTGCCATTGGCTGGATGGCTCTTCAAAAACCCTTTGAAGAAAAATATATTTCTTATGGTTGTTTTGAATATTCTTCTTCCGGTGATGGTATTACCCGGTTAGCAAATGAGTTCATTCTACAAAATGAAGGATATACCGGCGAATTAAAAAAAGTATCCCCCATTGAATTATCCGCGCGTTTGGTTTTTGAAGCCTTTAATAATGAAGATGAACTTGCAAAACAGGTGTTGAATATTTGTATTGAAAACTGGGGAATGGCCTCAGCAAACCTGATTAGTTTATTTAATCCTGAAAAGATTATTTTCGGTGGCGGAGTTTTTGGTCCTGCGGCTCAGTTGATTCCGCAAATAAAAAAAGAAGCTGCAAAATGGGCACAACCGGTCAGTATGAAATTCGTCGAATTTTCAACTGCAGCTCTAAAAAGCGATGCCGCCTTATATGGAGCAGCATACCTGGCTTTAAAAAATAGTACAGCATAATTATCTTAAAAAAAATGTATAATAAACGATTCGTTTTTTGGGCTGCATGTATAGGAATATTATTCTTTGGAATGGCTATTACCACGCTTGGCTCTGTTGTTCCTGATCTTCGGGAAAGATTTCAATTAAATGAAATATCTTCCGGAACTTTATTTTCAATATTACCTTTAGGCTTATTGACCGGTTCTTTATTTTTTGGTCCTTTTTGCGACAGGTACGGGTACAGAGTATTGCTTGCCCTGGCTTGTATAAGTATGTTCCTGGGTTTTGAGGGAATTGCTTATGCTCCTACACATTTTGTTCTAAAAGTTAGTGTTTTTCTTTTTGGTTTAGGCGGAGGAGCTATCAATGGTGCTGCCAGTGCCCTTGTATCGGACATCAGTGAAAAGGATAAAGGAGCTAATCTTAGCCTGTTGGGTGTTTTCTTTGCTATAGGCGCTTTAGGAATGCCTTTCATTCTCGGTGTTTTAAAAGGGATATTTACTTATCAAACCATTCTTTCTATTGTGGGTATTGCTACTTTTTTAGTCGCGGTCTTTTATCTTTCAATTCGTTTCCCGCCGGCAAAACAAGCAGCCAGCTTACCCCTGAACCGCTATTTTTCTTTACTAACGGACAAAACTCTTTTACTCATTGGGTTTTTCCTCTTTTTTCAAAGTGCCTTTGAAGGGATTATCAATAACTGGACGACAACCTATCTCATGGAGGTTATTTCTATTGAACCTCAAAAAGCTTTGTACGCACTCTCTTTATCGGTAGTAGGAATGACCGTTATGCGGCTTCTCCTTGGAAGTGTCTTCAGGAATACCGCTCTGAAATATATCTGGAGCATTTCTTTCAGTCTCCTTTTTTTTGGATTGATCTTTATGAGTATAAGCAATACTTTTTTCGGTGCTGTGACAGGTCTCTTTCTGGTTGGGGCAGGACTTGCAGCGGGTTTCCCTATTATGCTTGGTGTAGTAGGACATTTGTATAAAGAACTTTCCGGTACAGCGTTTAGCGTGGTTTTTGTAATGGCGCTTACCGGCAATATGCTCATTAATTATGGTGTAGGATTTATTTTCCAGTTTGTTGGGGTACGACATCTCGTGACGGTTGGATTTATAGAATTACTCTTAATGGGTATCCTATGCCTCGTTATTTTAAAAAGAACTCACTTAATCAATAAAACCTAAAGAATATGTTAGCAAAGCAGTGGTTGAATAATACCCGGGAAATTATGCAGAAAATTGAAGACACTCAAATGGAGAATATTCAAAAGGCTGCTGAGTTAATGGCCAATAGTATTGAAGCGGAAAGATGGGTTCATGCATTTGGTTGTGGTCATGCTACTTTGCCCATTGAAGAGATGTATCCGCGGATCGGTGGTTTTGTCGGATTTCACCCAATGGTGGAATTGCCTCTAACCTTCTTTACCAATATTACCGGGCAAATGGGTGTGCATCAATTCATTTTTCTTGAAAGAGTTGAAGGCTATGGTGTTGAAATTATGAAAGGATATGATTTTGATACCCGCGATACCATGTGGTTGTTTTCTCATTCGGGAATAAATAATGTGAATATTGATATTGCTCTGGAATCTAAAAAGAAAGGAATGAAAGTGGTTGTTTTTGGTTCCGCTGCCGAAGCGGAAGGCAAAAAGACCCGGCACTCCAGCGGAAAAAATATTTTTGAAATAGCAGATGTTGTAGTAGATACCTGCGCACCTATTGCGGACGCATCTGTAACGCTTCAAAATCATGTAGATAAAATCGGGCCTGTTTCTACGATGGCTTTCATTACATGTGTTTGGATGACGGTGACTACTGTTGCTGAAATACTGGCTGATCGCGGGGTGAAATTATTTATCCATCCTTCTCATAATGCACCCGGAGCCGGAGATTCTAAAGGAAGATTGGATGAGGCATTGAGTGAATATAAAAGAAGGATTGCCGGGGTTTAGGTTTTCAGTATTCTTCGGAATTAACCTGGGATATAAAAATAAATATTCAACGTATTTTA
This sequence comes from Chitinophagales bacterium, assembly GCA_038235345.1. Taxonomy (GTDB): domain Bacteria; phylum Bacteroidota; class Bacteroidia; order Chitinophagales; family Chitinophagaceae; genus Ginsengibacter. The sequence continues at coordinate 14,284 of JBBSUB010000078.1, read as the reverse complement.
TAAAATACTTCATTTCCCTGCCTCTGGCAGCAAGCTTTTAGGAATTCATCAATTAACTCGCAAAATTAATTTGTATGATAATTGTAGGAGAAAGCTGTACAATTAAAAATATAGATGATCGGAAGGGAAAATGAGTTGTTCTTATATACGTATCCGGAAATTTACCTTTCAAGTATTTATTTACAAACATTATAATAAATAATGGCTATCATTCAGAACTTATCTGGTTATTTACCAATCAATCATAAAATCAAATCAATTATGAAAAATAATTTAGTCGTTTTAGCCGCAGCAATTGGCTTAGCGTTTTCTACATCGGGTTGTTCAGCTCAAAAGGGCGTGGCTCCTGCCGCTGGAAATAATGCTACACTTGCCCCGGTGGAAACGAGGGCTCCAAATACAAATTATAAACCTGCTTTTGCAGGACAGACAAGAGTTGCCGGTGTGCAAACTAAAACACCGTATACGACAAAAGTATTGACAGATGGTCTTAAAGGACCATGGGGAATTACAACACTTCCGGACGGACGGTTCTTAATTACCCAAAAGAGTGGAGTGATGAAAATTGCTTCCACGGATGGAACGTTAAGTGGCGATATTACAGGTTTGCCTGAAGTTAATTCAAAAGGACAGGGTGGATTATTAGGCGTAACCATCGATCCGGATTTTTCAAAAAACCGGATGGTTTATTGGACATTTTCTGAGAATACCCCCCAGGGGAATTTGACTGCCGTAGCTAAAGGCCGTTTGTCAAATGATGAAAAAACCATTGAAAATGCAAAAGTAATTTATCAGGCCACTCCGGCATATAAGGGAACACTTCATTATGGTTCAAGGATTCTATTTGATAAAAAAGGGAATCTTATTTTTAGTACAGGAGAAAGATCAGATCTTGAAACAAGACCACAGGCCCAGGATTTAAATTCTTCTCTTGGTAAAATAATACGCATTACGACCGATGGGAAACCTGCTCCGGGAAATCCTTTCATTGGAAGATCAGGTGCAAAACCTGAACTCTATTCCTACGGCCACAGAAATGTACAGGGACTTGCTTTAAATCCCGCTACAGGCGATTTATGGGAATCTGAATTTGGTCCAAGAGGTGGCGATGAAATTAACCTGATTCAGCCTGGAAAAAATTATGGATGGCCAACGATTACTTACGGAATTGAATATGCGGGACCAAAGGTCGGCGAAGGTATTCAACAAAAGTCCGGAATGGAACAACCTGTTTATTATTGGGACCCTGTTTTGTCTCCAAGTGGTATCACTTTCTATAGCGGAAATGCAATCCCCGAATGGCACAATAATTTATTTGTTGGTGGCCTGAATGGTAATCATATTGCGCGTCTGGTAATAAAAAACAATAAAGTAGTCGGAGAAGAAAGATTATTGGTAAAAGAAGATCAGCGTTTCAGGGATATTACGCAGGGCAAAGATGGAGCTTTATATACTGTAACTGATCAGGGTAGATTGTATCGGATTGGAAAATAATTGAAAGGTTTGATCAACTTAGTGTTGGGCTTTTATCAGGATCTACAATTGTATTTGGATTCTAATACCGGTTTAAGAACTTTTTTTGGCCTGTTTACCGTTTATATCCGGTATAAGACATCCAGGTTTTCCTGGAAAATATATATAAAAAGGGCTGTGAAAATCACAGCCCTTTTTATATAATAAAGTATGTTGTTCGGAATTTACTGTCCTACCAAAAACACAGCATTACATAAAATCAATTTTCCGGTTTGCCAGAAATTACGGAATAATACATCATCCGCTAAATAAGTAACGCTTCCTCTACCCAGATCCTGTACTCCGAAAATAACTCCATCCATCATTTTGGGTTTTAATTTAAAACCTACATATCCTGATAATAAAGCCTCTTTTTTAATAACGCCTACGTTCCAACCATTTTTCATGAACTCATACACATTGTCATCCAATTTTAGTGTGTAATAATGATTTGTATAACCAAACATTAGTGGATGCGTATTATCTACTTCTACTTTATAAATTGCGCCGGGAATGTGTTCTGTTAATGATTCTCTTTCCCGGTCCTCATAGGGTTTTAAGTTCTTATAAGGATCTGTTTTAGCGTCTTTTTTATCACTGGAGTCTGTTTTGGACTTCAGACTGCTCCAGGTTTGTTTGGATAATTGAGCCATGGCACTTTCCAAGGCGACAACTCTTCCCCCTTTTCGAATCCATTGTTCAAACGCTGCTGAGGCCCCTTTGTCGTTTAGGAATTCATAACGGCCATCCGGCATAATAAGTACATCAATATCGCTCCAGTCTGTTCGTGCAAAATCATTGTTATTGATCAGGGTAATAGGATATTTCAATACATTATCGAAAAAATCCCAGACCTCTCCTGCAGCTAAAGAACTGACTCCTTCCCCCGTCAGCATCGCAACTTTTACCTGTTTCATAGCATGAACCATGGAACTTCCAAAATCAAACCCTTTCGTGACCATACCGGTTTGCACAGGATACATTTTCACCTGGTGTTCATTACATTCCTCTGCTACTGTTTTCCAGAGATTATTTCCCAAATGCCCATTTCCTTTTTTTAGAATAATAACCGCTCCTCTTTCAAAGGATTGGTCTCCGATGGTGAAATTGGATTCAGAATAACGCATTTTTATTCCTTTATTCAGTAAGCGTGTAACAGTACCGGCGGATGGAACTCCCTGCCATTTTATCACATAGCCATAAGCGTCTTCAGTAGGATTGTTCTTGAAATCCGGAATGATTTTACCTGCTCCAACATTTATTTTTTGCTTGCTTGCATAGGCATTTAAACCATAAGCATACGGTATTGCCCAGGCGGTAATATCGTAGGTGATGGAATCTGATAATTTAGATTGCGGTTCAAAAAGAACTTTTACAAAAGCAGACTTCGGTTGTGCATTGCTGATAAGAAGGTCATTTGCCTCAATGCGGAAATTGTCTTCTTTTTGAGTCAGGTAATGATAACCTTTTCCGCTACCCGATCCTGTTCCGTATTGTATTCCGTTATTGTCTAAAAGAGTCATCAATGCACGCATCTGTTCTTCTTTTCCGGGTTCATTTTTAATGACATAGGTTTTGTATTCACCAATATTCCCACTGATACCATCATTGAAATATTTACGGAATTCCTGAACTAATTTGGATGCATTCCCGGAGGAAGTTTCTATAGTAGAAAGACCTGAAGTATAATGATGAATAACCCGGTCATACAAAGTCAGTGTATCCTTTTCGGCTGTAATCACCCCTAATCCACCTGCACCTCCACCAGCCTGCTCATAGGTCATTCCTATTGACCCATTATAAATCGGGTAGGTGTCTCCATAAGAAGGATAAAACAGATCAAAGCGTTCTCCGGTAAAATACAACCAATTATTCTTATCAAAATAGGCGGCATTATTTTTTCCGATCGTCTTTTGAAAATCTCTTTGCCAATTCGTGATTACCTCATGGAAAGGTTCTGCTGCGGGAGCAAAATAGTATGGAGAATTGATACTCTGTTCATGGAAATCCACATGCACCTGAGGCAACCATTGATTGTATTGTTTGATGCGTGCTTTACTTTCCACCTGCGTTTGCCAGGCCCAATCCCGGTTAAGGTCATAGTTATAATGATTACTTCGTCCGCCCGGCCATGGTTCACGGTGTTCGCGGCTGATCGGGGAAGGGTTATAATTCTTACCTACAATTGAATTGTACCAGTTTACATACCTGTCCCTTCCATCCGGATTAAGGCAAGGATCTATGACAACTACGGTATTTTTTAACCAGTTTTTAGTTTCCTGGTTCTTCGGATCTACCAAAGAAAAGATGGTCAGCATGGATGCTTCTGAAGAAGAGGATTCATTGCCATGAACATTATAGCTCAACCAAACAATGGCTGGGGTATTTTCAGTCGGTGCTCTTTTGTCAAGAGATTGATTTGCCAGCCGGATATTATTTTCCCTGATCTCCTCAAGGTTCGCCATATTTTCGGCACTGGATACAAAAGCGAGGTATAATGGCCTATGTTCGTTAGTCTCACCATATTTCACCAACTTGATGTTATTGGAGGAAGCCTGCGCTATGTATTGAAAATAATTTACTAATTGGTGATGGGGCGTAAACCGTGTTCCAATTTTATACCCTAAATATTCTTCAGGAGATTTAATTTGTGCGTGGATTATGGATGCAATTAGTAAAAGGACAGGGAGTAGAAAAATTTTTTTCAATGTATTCTTTTTTTTGAAAATTAATCAATAATCAGAACCCAATAGAAATATTTTATTTTAATGGACAAAATATCATTTAAGAAAAGCATATCCATAAAAAAGGATGCAGCGTATTTGCTTAATCGTTGGACCATTTTTAGCAAATCAATTGATAAGGAATGATTGAGTTTTATTTTTCAATTATCACCACTTCTTTATCAATTAATTTATTTTTGTCCATTCATTTTTCGAAGGAATTCTACAATACATCAGCATGCAGGGATATTTTCAGACCTATTTAAATTCTTACCGGGGTATTTCCAGGCCTTCCTGGATGCTTGCTTTAGTAATGCTCATAAATAGGGTAGGAGCCATGGTATTGCCTTTTCTGGGTATTTATATGACGGATTCGCTGGGATTTACTCTTTCCCAAACAGGAATCGTATTAAGTTGCTTTGGTGTGGGAGCCATGATAGGTTCGGGCCTGGGTGGTTGGCTTACAGATAGAAAAGGCCACTTCAATGTACAATTGGTCAGTTTCTTTTTATCGGTTCCGGTCTTTTTTATGTTGCCCCAATTTACAACCCCACTTTCTTTAGGAATGGGTGTATTCACCTTAAGCGTAATCACAGAAACTTTCCGGCCGGCCAATTCAGTATCAATTAGTAGTTATGCTAAACCTGAAAATATTACCCGGGCATTTTCTTTGAATCGGATGGCATTGAATCTGGGTTTTTCTATTGGACCGGCTTTGGGCGGTATCCTTGCGGCCATTTCATATAAATTCCTTTTTTATGGAAATGGATTGACTGCGGCTATTGCCGGGTTGGTTTTCTATAGCTACTTTAAAAACATTCAACCAAACAAACTTAAAAAAGAAGGTCATACAGAAGTGAAGATAAAGCAGGAAAAGAAAGGCATTTCTCCCTGGAAAGATAGGCCGTTTCTCATTTTTAGCTTTCTGTGTTGCCTTTATAGTGTTTGCTTTTTTCAATTCCTGAGTACATTGCCTATTTTTTACCGGGAGATACACCGTTTAAGTGAAGCAAACATCGGATTGATTTTAGCTTTCAACGGCATGGTGGTTTTTCTCCTTGAAATGCTCCTGGTTCAGATTGCTGAACGGAAAATGCGCCCTGTTAATATTATTATTACGGGAACACTTCTTTTGTCAGCCTGTTTCCTGATATTGCTTTTTCCAGGTGGCCAATGGATCTTATTTCTTAGCATGCTGATAATGAGTATTTCAGAGATATTATGTATGCCTTTTATGGCGACCGTTTCAGTGAAGCGTGCAGGTCAGGGTCGGGAGGGAACGTATATGGGAATGAATGCACTGGCATTCTCTTCCGCGCATGTTATCTCCCCTATTCTGGGCACGAACCTGGCAGCGCACTTTGGCTATAATGTTTTGTGGATTTCCATTGCGGGCCTCGGGCTTATCACCGCAGTTGGATTTAAGTGGGTCTTTAAAAAGTTTTAGATTTTATTTTAGACAAAGATTTTAGACACGAATTTTAGGCTCCGAATTTCACGAATTGTGAAAACGGGAAACACGAATTTTAGGCACGAATTACACCAATAAAAAACACTTTACCCACAACCTAAAACCTAAAACCTGAAACCTAAAACCTAAAACCTGAAACCTCATTCTCTCACCCATTTCACCTTATCGTCTATGCTTCCTCTTTTATATCCTTCACCACTTAACTGATGTAAATATCCAAGATGGAAAAAACCTAATAAATGATCTTCTTCACCCAGGTTAAAATAGGGTTTTGATTCTTCAAAATAAGTAATGCCACCTGTGCTCCAGTAGGCACCTAATCCGTAGGCTGTTGCAGTTAAAAACATATTTTGCACAGCACATGCCACAGCTTCTATTTCTTCTATTTCCCGGATTCTTTTTGCCTCATCTCTTTTCATACCGATAGCAATAATATGTGAACACATCAAAGGGAAATCAACCAATTTTCTTAGCTTGAGCTCGCTGAACTTTTCACCTGCATACTTCTTATAAATGTCTGCCTGCATCTCTGATAACTTTTTCAAACCTTCTCCTGTAAAAATGGTGAAACGCCAGGGTTCTGTCTTTTTATGATTTGGGGCATAGTTAGCATTCACCAAAATTTGTTGAATAATCTCTTGCGGAATTACTTTTCCTTTTTCATATAAAGGAGGTGTGGAAGAGCGCCTGTATTTAATAATAGAATTAAAATGATCAATGTTTTCGGGGCCAGGCATTTGTTGGGGTTCTATCATAAAGGTATTTTTCGGACAAAAGTAAATACAACTTGATTCTTTTATTTGCACAAAAAGGAAATCCTAAAATCATTTTTCCAAATGGGTTAATAAAAAATAATTGATTGGTATTTCTATTAATCGTATTTTTGCGATGAATAGATTTAATATGCAGACAATAGTAAAAATAAAATCAAAAGAATTTGAACAAGATGTATGGCGTATTGCTAATTACGCGAAGGCTTTAGCTCATCCTGCACGGGTAGCCATTCTGAAAATTTTGCTGGAGAGAAAAGCATGTATCTGTGGTGATATTGTGGACGAATTACCTTTAAGTCAAAGTACCGTTTCTCAACACCTGAAAGAATTAAAAGATGCCGGACTCATTAAAGGAAACATTGATGGAGTAAGGGTTTGCTATTGTATTGATGAGACTAAATGGACAGAAGCAAAAAATGAATTGGCTTCTTTTTTTGAATCTTATACAGAAACAAGTACTTGTTGTTAATCATAAAAATTTAAAAATAAACATCATGAAAACCGACGAAGAATTAAAAGAAATTGTCAGACAGAAATATTCCGAAATAGCTTTGCAGGATAAAGAAACCAATGCTGCTTCTTGCTGCGGATCCGGCGCGCGGAGTAATAAAGTGTACAATATTATGGTTGATAAATATGATACATTAGAGGGGTATAATGCGGATGCAGACCTGGGGTTAGGTTGTGGGTTGCCTACTCAATATGCCAAAATTAAAAAGGGCGACGTAGTCATAGATTTAGGAAGTGGTGCCGGCAATGATGCGTTTGTCGCCCGGCATGAAACGGGTGAATCAGGAAAAGTGATCGGCATTGATTTTACGGACGTAATGATCGATAAAGCCCGCCAAAATGCAGAAAAATTGGGATACCATAATGTTGAATTCAGGCAGGGTGATATAGAAAAGATGCCGGTTACTTCCGATATGGCAGATGTGCTCGTGAGTAATTGTGTTCTGAATCTCGTTCCAAATAAACAAGGCGTTTTTAATGAAATCTTCCGGGTTTTAAAACCAGGCGGACATTTTAGTATTTCCGATGTTGTATTGGAAGGTCATTTGCCGGAATTGATCAAAGGTGCGGCTGAAATGTATGCAGGTTGTGTATCCGGAGCTATTCAAAAGGAGGATTATTTGAGACTCATTGAAGAAAATGGCTTTGAGAATATGGTCATTCAGAAAGAAAAACCAATCACTATACCGGATGATATTTTATCCAAATACTTATCCGAAGAAGAGATCAATTCATTCCGCGACTCAGGAACAAATATTCAAAGTATTACAGTATATGCAGAAAAGCCCGGAACGTGTTGCGGCCCTTCCTGCTGTTAAGTTTTTTTATACGAAAGTTTATGATATATTCTGTTCTGTTTTAAGCAATGGTTTATTCTCCGCGAATTATTTTGCGGGGAATAAACCATTTGTCTTTTCATTCTTCCGATGCATTTAATAAAGCATAAATTTGCAGGCTTCAATAATACTGAAGCCAATGCAGGAAGAATTTCTTAAGGTAATTGATATTTTAGGTACAGTCGCATTTGCAGCCTCCGGGGTGTATGCGGCTATGCAAAAACGCCTGGATGTTTTTGGTGTCTTGATCATTGCTTTTGTAACGGCGGTTGGCGGGGGTACTATCCGGGATATTATGGTAGGCGATACGCCGGTTAGCTGGATCAGAAATATTAACTACAGCATTATCATCCTAAGCACAGTCGTCGTCGTAATCATTTTTAAAAGTTCCATTTTCAGGAACTTCAAAAAAACACTCCTTGTATTTGACTCCATAGGACTTGGGTTTTTTACTATTTTGGGCATTCAAAAAGGATTGATGTATGATTTAAATCCTGCAATTTGCATTGCTCTGGGTACTGTTACAGGGTGTTTTGGTGGGGTGATCCGGGATATATCATTAAATACGATACCACTTATTTTTCAAAAGGAAATATATGCTACAGCGTGTATCATTGGTGGTGCAGTTTATTTTTTATTAATTAAAACTCCTTTAAATGTAGAAGTCATAGGATGGATATCTATATTTATAGTATTTCTGATAAGGATGCTGGCAGTGCGATTTGACTGGCGGTTGCCAAATATTTATGGAAGAAATGTGTCGAACCAAACCAATTGATTTCAACTTTAATAAAACTAATTATGGAAAAAAAGCCGATCAAAAGAAATGAAAATATTGCAAAACTTAGTCGTGATCACCACGCAAGCCTTCTCTTTTGTTTTAAAATCCGCCAGGGGATTAAAAAAGATGTTTCCACAGAAAGAATGGTGCGTTATGTCCAGTACTTTGAGAAACAACATTTTATTCCTCATTTTACCGAAGAAGAGGAAATTTTATTCGCCCCGTTAAATGATGCAAAAGTTCAGAAAGCGATTGATGATCATGTGCATATTTTGCGCCTTGCAAAAGAAATCTCCTTTTCAGGAAAAGAAAATCAGCAAAAAGAATTAGGGAAACTGGCAGATTTAGTAGATGATCATGTGCGTTATGAAGAGAGGGTTTTATTTCCTCATTTGGAAGAAAAATTAACGGACGAACAATTGGAAGAGATCGGAAAGCAAATCAGCGTTGAAGCTATTAAAGATTATTACGAAGATGAATTCTGGAAATAGGTCTAAAATCTAAAATCTTAACACCTACAACCTACAACCTAATACCTGATACCTAATACCTGATACCTGAAACCTGACACCTCATATATCATCTTCAAACTAATCTACTTCGATGAAGAACTCTTAGTGAATTGCACGCGGGGAGAATTCAGGAATCTAATGGTTCTGATCAATGAAAAAATCTATGTAGAAGATTTTGGAGAATGTAAGGGCATCGGCAGATGTGGAACCTGTTTGATAGAAATAGAAACTTCACAACCCTTAGCACCTTCCGAAAGAAATGAACGCTCAACCCTGGCTAAATGTGCCGTTCAAAAACCCGGACTTCGATTAGCTTGCCAGGTTATGATAGATGAAGCTTTGCAGGGGGCAGTTGTAAAAGTTGTGGAAGAAAGAGAAGATGTGCGCTAGGAATATTTTATAAAACGATCAGGATATTTGGTCAGCCAATTAATTAAAATATACCAACAAAAAAAATGGCCCCTTTTATGAAAAATTATCTTTTACTTATCCTGGCTTGTTTCGCAACTTCATTTGTTTTTGCTCAAAAGCCAAAATTGCCTTCCTATTATCTTCAGCAAAAATCCTTTACAGATTCTCTTCAAAAAATTATCAAAGATGTAAATCTGCATGGAATTTATGATGCGGGCGAAGATGGAATGGAGAAGATCTCCTTTGCCGTAATTGACCTCTCCGGAAAGCAGCCCGTTATCGGTGGAGTTGAAATGGACAATTTTATTTACCCTGCTTCTGTATACAAAATTTATATTGCGATGGAGGTCTTAAAACAGATTAGCAACGGCCAATATTCACTTTTTGATGCCTATGTAGTAAAGTCCCCTAATGATGTAGATAAGAGTTCTGAAATAAGCTGGGATCCAAGGCCACTTTTAAAAGCCGGCGATACGGTTACAATTAATTATTTATTAGACCTGATGATCACGCGGAGCGATAATTCCGCCTCCAATTGTCTTATTGATATTGCAAATAGGAAGAACATCAATAAAACCATGCATGAATATGGCTGGCAGGGAAGCGAAGTGACCCGGAAGTTTTTAAGCCGGAAATTAGAAGATCCGGGGTATGATACCATTACCAGTACTATGACAAATGCTTTGCATGCGGCAGATTTTATGTATAAAGTTCAAACAAATCAGTTGGTGAATCCCTGGGTAAGTCAGCAAATGAAAGTTTTGCTTGGCCGGCAATTAGACACCACAAAATTAGCGACAGGTCTTCCACATAATGCGATGTTCTATCACAAATCCGGCTGGTGGAGTTATTTTACCAATGATGTTGGAATTGTGGATGATGGTAAAGCAAAATATATCATTGCCTTATTTACACCTATTACCGAAATGAATGTCCGTCCCGGGATGAAGGAAGTATCTGCACGGGTATATGAATTGATGAAGCGGAGAAGTCAGAGTAGAAAAAGATAAAAAATCTTCCAAATTAGTTTAAAGAAATTCGTTGATACCTAAGAATCTTATGTACCTTTCGATTCGTGAAACAAAATAATCAATTGTTTAAGGGTTCCATAAATACCATTCTGCTCAAATTGTTGAGTGAAAATGAACGGATGTACGGATATGAAATTACGAAAAAAGTAATGGAATTGAGCGCTGGTAAATTAAAATTAACCGAAGGTGCTTTGTATCCTGCTTTACATAAATTGGAAGCAGATGGGTTGCTGGAAGTGACTATGGAAAATGTTGGGAACCGTGTCCGGAAATATTATTCGCTCACAAAGGGAGGGAAAAAGGAGATGAAAAATAAGCTGGTAGAGTTGGAAAACTACGTTTATCAATTGCAACAAATTTTACAATTAAAATTAACCTGATCCTATGACTTTATCCCCGGAACAAATACAGGTACTTTTTGATTTCACTAAAAAGAAATACGTCCATTTTTATGATCTGCAATCATAAAACAGCCCCAAAACAAACCACCAACAACCAAAACCAAACAAGTCTAAAACCCTTATCAGTAAACAGTCCTATTTAAAATAAATATCTGTTTACTTATTGTTGTTTATCGTTATTTCGTGTATATTGTGTGCAAATTGTGTGCAAATGAAAAACAAGACAATCAAAATAAAAGCAAACGTAGCTGCCTACCTTGACAGTAGGAGGGTTTTAAAAGATGGAACATACCCGGTTAAGATAAGGGTAACCAGTCAGCGTAAAAGGGTTTATTATCCCACTCCTTACAACCTTACTATTTCCGATTTTGCAGAAACACAAAAGAAGAAGCCAAAGCACTTTATTGAAATTGCGGAAAGCCTTCAAGATTTTGAAAGGAAAGCAAACGACATTATTAAAAAGTTACCTGTTTTTACTTTCGATCTATTTGAAAATCTTTATTTAGAAAATAGAGGTGCAAGCGATTCAATAAAATTTGCCCTGGAACAATATGCTAATGAATTACGATCAGAGAAAAGAGTGGGTACAGCCATCATTTGTGAATCTGCCGCAAAGAGCCTGGAGAGTTTTAAACCAGATTTGAAGTTTGCAGATATTACAAAAAGATTTTTAGTTAAGTATGAAAACTGGATGCTCGAAAATGAAAGAAGTATAAACACAGTAGGAATTTATTTGAGAGCATTAAGGACTGTTTTTAATCTTGCCAAAATTGATAAAAGCCTTTACCCTTTTGGAGAAGAAAGTAAGGGTTTATATTCAATCCCTAATGGTAAGAACATAAAGAAATCATTAACGATGGAAAACATTGCAAAGATTTATCATTATAAAGCTAATACCAAAACAGATGAAGCAATGGCAAAAGATTACTGGATATTTCTTTATTTATGTAATGGAATGAACGTAAAGGATTTTTGTTTATTGAAGCGTAAAAATATTGAAGGAAAACTTTTAAAATTTGAAAGAGCAAAAACAAAGCGAAGCCGGAAAGAAAGTAAAACCATTGAAGTATCATTGAAGCCTCAAACATTGGAAATTATAAAGAAGTGGGGAACCCCTTCAATAAGCCCTGAAAGCTACATTTTTCCACATTTGTATAAAGGAGTAACAGCAGTCAAAGAAAGGGAAATAGTTCAAAAAGTTACATACATTATAAATAGGCACATGAGAGCAATTTCAAAAGAATTAGAAATAGGTATTTCTGTTACCTCGTATTTTGCGAGACACTCTTTTGCCTCAATCTTAAAGCGATCCGGCACAAACGTTTCTTTTATTTCGGATGCCTTAGGCCATAGCAGCGTAAGCACAACAGAAAGTTATTTGGGAGGTTTTGAAGAAGAAGCCATACACAAAACAACCGATGCACTAACAGCAGGTTTTTAAAAATATCATAATAATCTAAACTAAACATCATGCAACAAAAAAACAGAATCAGAATCAGGAAAAGCAAAAGATCCGGATCAAACAGAAAAGAAATAATTTCTTATTCAATTAGCCTGGATAGTATCAAAAAACACATAGTTTCTTTACCACCTCCAGAAGTTCAGGAAATGATTAGAAACATTAGCAAGCCTACCACAAAACCGATTACCATTTGCCTAAGCAAACTTTACCTGGATAAATTACCTTCTTTGCCAAAATACTAACTAAGAAATAATGATAGAAGATATTTTAAAAGACATGAAGCCTTTTACCGATGTACTTGAGTTCTTTAATACACCGGATAAAGACCCCTATAACAGAACTGCAAAAACAGCGAATGACTTTGAAAAGATTTATAAAAGAGAGTTTGATAAAAGTCAAATTTCAGATGAGGTTTTCTTTCAAAAACATTTAATTAATATTATTGAAGAAAAAGAAAATATCTATGAAAGTTATTTGAAAACTACTAAGCAAAGAGCCTGGAGGGAAAACGCTACCACCCTTGAATTAATTTACAATTTTAAACAATGGGTTATCAATAATCCTATAATTGAAACCCAAACACAAAAGGAGAATTATACATTTATTCCAAAAGGTTTTAATGAAATATTTATTAATCCAATACTTATAAACGATTGCATTGAATTATTGAGAGATACTGAAAAGCCTTGTATAAATGATGAAAATGGCTTTTTAAGACATAAGGGTATTTTTATTATTTGGTTTAATGCCTTAGAAGCAAAGAAAATGTTTAATTGCTCATTTGGGAGCGATTTTGAAAGAGCTGCAACCTTAAATAAGAATTTTGCAGAATTAAATGTTTCGGGAAGTTCTTTTAGATCTGAAAACAAAAGAGCAACAGAATTGTATAAAAACCACTTTGAACGTGAAATTTCTACTTTAAAACACTAACAAGTTTAACAAGGTTAACATGATGCAGTCTTGTTAACCTTTCCTTTTTTTCTGTTCCTTACTTCGCTTTAAACAAAAAATTTAAAGCATTATGGAAACAGTTTTTTTATCTCTTACAAAAAGTGATTTTCAAGATTTAATTGCGGAAACAGTCAATTCCTGTTTAAAGAGAAACGCAAACCTAACCACCCTGCCACAGCCGGAATCCGAAAAACTTTTGACAGTTCAGGAAGCTGCAAAGTTTCTTTCATTATCCGTTCCCACTATTTACGGCCTAATAAACAAAGGCCAGTTACCAAGTATCAAAAGATCAAAAAGAGTTTATTTCTCTAATGTTGAATTGATGGACTACATGAAGTCAGGAAGGAAAAAAAACACTTCCGAAATTATAAAGGAAACCGATAACTTTTTGAGTAGTAAGAAAATAGGAGGGAGCCGATTATGAACCCTATAAAAAAAGCCCCGGACAAGGGGCAGGAACAAACAGTAAGAGAGAACAAAGATATTGAATTAAACCCACATTTTGACTTTGAAAATATTGGAATTGAAGAATTAAAAAATGATGCTGAAATGACTTTGCAAAAAGCAAATGAAGCGAAAGAAAATAAGGGTTTATTTATTGTGAAAACAGCCGCCAGATGGATTGAACAGGCAAAGAAAAGGCCTATCCCTGAAATGTTATTTGGTGAATTTTGGCATGAAGGAGAAATATGTATTTTGTTTGCAGATACGAACCTCGGCAAATCTATTTTATCCGTTCAAATTGGAAACAGTATAAGTAAAGGTGAACACATACAAGGGTTTAAAATGGAGAGCAAAAAGCAACCAATTTTATATTTTGATTTTGAACTATCAGACAATCAATTTGAAAACAGGTATTCTATTCAATTTGAGGATCATTATAATTTTGATGACAATTTTATAAGAGTGG